>JBEKJM010000034.1:0-13326 GCA_050011215.1 Nitrososphaerales archaeon | reverse complement strand
GGGCATGTCCTGCCCTACGTGTAGGTCCACATCCCTCATGGGTTGATTTTCTATTTAAGCACCAATGCGATTCATCCCACGACTGAAGCCTGTGGGCTTTCTCGCATGGTTTGGTAAACGCATTTCATGCGAGGTTCTGTTAATTAAGGCGAGTCGAAGTGGCTTAGACACTTGATATTAGCGATGGTATGGGCCGGATCTTCGGCGAGGCTGGACGAGCTCGCCAAGGACCTCGGCGCTGAGAGGAAGAATTTCGACCTCGGAAAGGTCCCGAAGTTCCTAGCACCGCTGAAATACCTTGTCTATTTCCTAATGACACAGGTCTTCCTCTTCTCACGCAAGCCCAAAGTCGTGTACTGCCAGAACCCGCCAATTCTCGCTCCTCTGGCTTGCATCCCGTACTGCGCCATAACAGGCAGGAAGCTCGTGATTGATCACCACAACGTGTGGAGCATAAAGACGTTTGGCGCAAGCGCTCTTTCCGGTGCCCTCAAGGCGATGGAGCATCTGGCGGACAGGACTGCCTTCCTTAACACAGTGCCGCACGACTACTGGAGGGCTGTCATCGGCGACGAATTCTCAGGGCGCGTGCTTACGATCCACGACTGTGTAGATAAGAACCCGTTCTCGAGGAATGAGATCCTTAGAAGGCGTGCGGCCTCTTCCGGGCTGATAGGAATGGCGGCCTCTCTCTCTTTCCAAGAGAGAGTGGAAATCGAGGCTATGGGAGTAGAGAGAGTGCAAGGCGTGACGCTCGCCATGACCGGTCCACCCGAGAGGCTCGGTTCCCGGTTGACACGCTTGGGCAATCTTCGCAGGGTGAAGTTCCTGGGATACCTTCCCAAGGCAGAATACGAGGAATTGAAAGCCTCTTGCGACTTCGGCCTCAACGTAACCGACGAGCCCTTCACGGTGAACCACACGCTCTTCGAATACGCAGCCGCAGCACTACCGATCATTTCGACCAGGAGTAAAGAGATCGAGGGTGTGTTCGGGGATTCGATTCTCTATGTGGAGCAGTCGGATGTGGGGGAAGTGGCCGAGAAGGTGGCGAAATTCGCGCGAGACCCATCTGCCCTTGCCGAGTACCGCGAACGGATCTCGCGCCGCTTCGAAGAGCTCACAGTCAGCGCTAAGCACGAGCGTGCACTGCTGCGGAGTCTTCTCAGCGGTTCTTAGACCGTTAGGTGACCCTTCTGCGAGCGAACGCTCAAGCGAAGAGAAGTCATGGCGCCTGTGGTGCTCCCTGAAACCCATCGACCCGGGACACGACGGCACCAGCTTGACACCTGTCAGTGACGAGCATGCGAGGGAGCGTTGGCCTTGCCGAGACGAATTCTCGTACCACCTTAAGAACGAGGATGTCGAACCCAATACGGACGTGGTCGTGAGTCCTTCCAGTCCTCATTCCCAACGCGAGACATGTCCAGGTGGGAGCATGAGAGTTCAGGCCAGCGGTATGACAATATGACCAGCCGAATCGGACTGCGTTCAACGGGTCTGACTGTCTTCGGGGGATACATCTTCAGCGCCTTCACCGGCCTGCTGTTCCTGATCATGGCAGCAAGGTGGCTGCCTCCGGCACAGCTCGGCCTCTGGGAGGTCATCATCGATGTCGTTACGTTCTCGTCATATCCACTTGGGATTGTGACCTACTGGACCACCCGAGACATCGCCAGGGGGAGACTGGTGGGTAGGACCTCATTCGCCGCGGGCGTCGCAATGAGTGTGTTTGGGCTCTTACTCTACTTCGTCGTTTCCGTCGTGACTCGTTCGAGCCGAGCGGGACAGGCAGCCGCTTCGTTCCTTCCCTTCTTGCTCGGCAGCCTGCTCGTTCCGCTAAGCTATTTCAACGCGGTCACCACATCGATCGTTGCGGGTTACAGACCAGCCGTCCAGGGTTACCAGCTCTTCGTTTCGGAGCCTGTGAAGATCGTGGTTGCATACGAGGCGCTCTACGTGTACAATCTTGGCGTCGAGGGCGTCATTCTGGGCCTCCTAGCCTCATACCTCATCAACTCCACGTTCGGTGCCTACATGGTGAGGGGGGCGACCAGAGAACAGCTGCAACTGTCAGTCGCGAAGCGGTGGCTTAGGCGATCTTGGCTTCCCGTCGTCAACTCCCTTCCTTCGCTCCTCCTAATCGCAGATACATACATAGCCTCCTTAGGCTTCGGAACGGCGATCGCTGGTGTCTACCAGCCTGCCTTCACTGTCGCCTCGATTGTCGGCTACTCGTTCTACCTTGCCTACGCCCTGTATCCCCTTCTGTTGCGGGGGGGGAACGAGACACTACCGGCCATCATCATTGAGTTCCTGCTGCTCTTTAGCATCCCGATGGCTGTGGGCGGGGTTGTCCTAGCCCAGCCGATTCTACACTTGTTCGGCGCGAAGTACCTGGCGGGCAGTCTCGGGCTTTCGATCCTTTCAGTCATGTTCCTCTTCCAAGCGATATCCCTCACTGTGGACCAGACCCTCCGAGGCACTGAGAAGGTGGACACGGGCAACGAGAAAGGATTCAAGAGCCTGTGAGAAGCAATCTGCTCTACGTCCCACTGGTCAACTTGTGCGCTGCCCTGGTGTATCTCGTTAGCATGTTCACCGTGCTGTCATTCGCCTTCGCGAACGGGCTGGGGGACTCTGCTGCCGTCGCGCTCTGGGCCGCGGTCCAGCTTTGCACGACGGTCTTCTTCCTCATCATCAAGGGCAGACGCGCCAGCCGTTCGGCGCAGCTCGTTCGGGCGGGATCGCCTGTACCCTACTACTTAGGGGCCGCTGCTGTGATGGGGGTCACACTGGCCCTGCTGTCCAGAGTGCTCCTGGCCTCGAGCGCAGGTACTCTAGTCTACGGACTCGAGCTCTGCGCGACGGTCGCACTGGGAGGGGCAATCTACTTCGGCCTTCTGTATGCGGTGGAACCGAGGTTCAGGGTCATGACCCGCTCAATCCTGAGACTGAACCACCTGCGGCCCTCCCGCGGCGCGCCTGAACTCTAGGCCCCCGGGAGCTTCTCCATTTCAAATGATCCCGTCCTTGAAGATGGCAAGAGTCGTGAAGGTATAGTCAGGTCTCGCTTCCCCCGTCTGTTCTCTCCCTACCAACGCCGTGTCGACACCCACTCTCCTCCCGCACCGAACGTCGTCGAGCCCGTCTCCAGTGAAGAGTGTGTCCTTAGGTGATGAAGACAGCGATTGAAGCGCAATTCGAAGCTGCTCGGCTCTGTCAAGGGAATCCTCCCTGGTCACCTGAACGTCGAACAGTTCCCCTAGATGGTGCCTGCCAAGGATCTTATCGCATGCTGCCGACCCTTGCATGGTCACCAGGCCCAACTCAGCAACCTTCGAAATATGGGAGAGGAGTTCTAAGGCCCCGCTAATTGGAGCAGCTGCTGGCACTGCCTTCAACTCGTGAAGGTCGAGCTTCGCGAAGATAGTGTCTCTAATGGACGGACGAACCGAGACGATTTGTTCCACCTTAACGAACAGAGGCGTATTCCCGATCGGGGCCCCGGCCATCTTGCCGACCTCCTAGCGCACCTTGACCCAGTCGACGGGAATCGTGAACAGGGTTCCGTCCAAGTCAAAGATGTACGCAGCGTAGTCTTTGAGGTTCAAGGGATCCGTTCTTTCCATCGGGTGACAGCGTCTTCATAGGAAAAGGACGCATGAGCGCGCGCGCTTTGGCGTCGAGCGTCTTCTTCGCAAGCACGTTCAGGAAATGAATGCGTGTGGAGGCAGGCAAGAAGATCCATTTCGGGCCGCCGACCGAACGGCCTAGGACCTTGTATTTCAGATAAGCGCTTCGACTGAGTCTGCCGTAGACTATGACATTCCTCTCAACC
This sequence comes from Nitrososphaerales archaeon, assembly GCA_050011215.1. GTDB lineage: Archaea > Thermoproteota > Nitrososphaeria > Nitrososphaerales > Gagatemarchaeaceae > UBA183. The sequence goes on along the minus strand of JBEKJM010000034.1, from coordinate 9,485 downwards.
CCCCTTCCGAAGGAGCCGACGAAACTCATCAGGAAGTCGTCGATGGCTGGACTCGAAGACAGCGGCTAACACTCACGTCTCCCCATTTCGAGGATGGTGTCGCTGCCCTGGGAAGGCCAACATGGCCTATCGACGACCAAGCAGCAGCGAAACACGGCGAGTGTGTAGAATCGGCCTCTCCTAGAGGTAGGATGCTAGCGTGCTCATCAGCGGATCTCTCGAATGACGCCTTAAATCTTCGAACCACGGATGCTAGATTGTGGATTCAGGACTGAGTGAAGGAAAGACTGTCAGAATAAGAATGGAAGCGAGTCAAAGATGAGTGAAGCGTATGGCGACGAAGCATGGCAGAAACCCTGGTTTAAGTCGGAGTCAGGATGACCAGAACGGTCGGAAGTAGATGAGCAGCCCAGAAAAGAGAGTTCTAGCGATCATCGCATCTCATGAACCGGCTCAGCGCACCCGACTTTCCTTAGAATCACAGAGTCTCCCACCTGCAAGAATAGTAGTGGCTGACAAAATCTTTCATGACCGACACGTGGGCATCAGAGTATCCAAGGCGATAAACACCGCACTGGATGGCTTAGACATGACAGAATTCGATTGGTTCCTTCGCGTGGATGGGGACACTCTGTTGCCTCCTGATTGGATAGAGAGTGCTGCGGCGCTAGGGGCCGATGTGGTCGGTACGGGCGGAGTGCTGCTTGTAAGGATGAGCGCATTCAAGGCTGTTGGCTATAGGTTTCCAGTATTGGAGGCTGAAGATTCGATGCTCATTCTGAAGCTGATGTCTTTAGGATTCAAGAGAGTCCCCTACACAGAGCCGATATCCTTGCGCGGAATGATGAGAGGAACTGATAGTTCGATGCTCACTTTCTTTAGAAACGGTACTTGGAGATGGAAGATGGGTTACGAACCCATTCACGCCGTCTACATTTCTGTGGCTGCTTCCGCGCATCACCGTAACCTGAGATTCCTATTTCAAATACCAGGATACTTCTTTGCAATGTTGTCAAGACCAAAGAAATGGGATAGAGATCTGGCTCGATTCGTATTCGATCGGCAGCTCAGAACGGACAGGGAGAAGATAAGGCGGTTGCTCCGTAGGCGAGTGTTGCTTTCCCGCTAGAATAATTGACGCCGAGTGACAAAGGGCAGTTGGGCAGTCTCTCCTCATCTTCTTCGGTTCATTCAGGGGCGCAACACCCCTCCTTCAGGTGTGCATTCTCTAGAGGTAGTTCAGACGTTTGAGTCCAATCAGCAAGTCTTCAGCCGACTCCTCGGGTGAGGCGTTCTCAGTATCCGCAACTATGTCTGGAGAAATCGGCTCTTCGTAGGGATCTTGAATCCCCGTCATGTTGGTGATTTCACCTCTGCGGGCCTTGGCATAGAGTCCCTTTGGATCCCTCTTCTCGCAAGCCGAGAGTGAGGCTTTCACGTAGACTTCCACAAACCGGCCGGTCCCTATGGTCTCCCTCGCGAATTCCCTTGAGACCCTGTACGGTGATATCAGAGCCACTATGGAGATGACACCGTTTCTGGAAAGGACCTTCGCCAGATAAGAGACGCGTCTCGCGTGCTCTTCTCTGTCCTGCTTCGACAGGCCAAGGTCTCTCGAGAGGCCCTTCCTTATTTCGTCACCGTCGAGGATTTCGACAAACTTTCCGTAGTCACCCTCTAGTCGCCGTTTCAGTATCACGGCAATGGTCGACTTGCCTGACCCGGGCAAACCTGTCATCCAGACTGTGAACCCGCTCCTAGCAGGGTTCTCGCTATCGTTTGAGATAGTCCATCAACCCGTCCGGGGTGTGTGCGTCGATGCCTTCCTTTGCGGGGTCCAACCCCAACACCCTGAGCAGAATCGGTGCGATCTGTTGAACACCGGCACCCTGAATCTCTTTAGCGCCCAAGTCGCGACGAGGATCGTACATCATCATGACACCATCCATCGAGTGCACGGAGTCGTCTGGACCTGTGTCATTCTCAGACAGATACAGTTCCTCATGACCCACAGTTCCCGCGGACCTCCAATCCAAATTCCCAAAGTACACCATGAGGTCGGGTGCATCACCGATTGCGCCATGGTACAATGAGTTGGGCTCGAACACTTGGTTACCCATGGGATTTCCCTCTCGGTCCACAATCTTGAGCACCTTCTCAACGAATCGTCTCTTTTCTGCTTCGTATGATGAACGTTCGATTATCCCTTGTGCCTCTCTCTCCTTAACGTTGAAGAAGATCCGGGCGTAGTAGCCGCCCCACCCCCACGCCTTTGTCTTGCTCCAGTCTATTTCGGCCTTCTCGATATCGATGATTGAACTCGGCCTATTCTTGAACGCGAGGTAGCCTTCCCTCTCGAGCCATTGGTTGACGCAGAATCCCCCTTTCATTGCTTTCGAGCCATGGTCGGAGAGGACAAAAGTCAGGCATTCGTCTCCGAAGATAGACAATAGCCTGCCAATCCTGTCGTCCACCATGCCATAGTATTCTTCGTCTATCTTCTCATACTTGTTCCCAGGGACATATCTGGGGTGGGTGGGGTCGAAGAACTTCCAGAAGGCGTGATGCAGCCTGTCGAAGCCAATCTCGTGCATAATGAAGAAATCCCATGGATGGCTCTTGGCCAGGTGCTCGGCAACGTCAAACCGCTTGCGAGTCATGTCGAAGAGCTCCTCTTTGATCCCATCCCTGTCCTCTGTTCTGAACGTCACGTCGAAGATATACCTCCCTCCAGCAGCCTTCAGGACTTCCTCTCGGAGCTCTGGGGGGTAGGTGAAGGGCCTCTCGATGCTCGGCGTGATGAAACACGAAACGGTCAGTGCATTCGGAACAGGCTTGGGGGGATATCCTGGCGGTACGCCGAGAACGATGCTTTTCCTTCCGTGTGACGAAAGGATCTCCCAGACGGTCCTCTCCTTGACGTGTGTCGAGTTGACTATGTACGCGTCGTTGTAAGAAGCGCCTTTTCGGTGTCTGAACCCGTAGATTCCTAGCTGTCCAGGGTTCTTGCCCGTCATCATGACCATCCATGCCGGGACGGTAATCGGCGGGTCGCAGGTCCTCAACTTGCCGTGCAGGCCTTTCTCATACATCCGTTTGATGTTTGGAAGCTTGTCTAGGAGTTTGTCGAACAGCAGCTCAGGTGGGACCGAGTCGAGGCCGATAACCGCAACTTTCAGTCTATCTCACTCCACAAACGGTGCCTTCGACTGCGCGATCACCTGCGCCACCTCTGGCCGCATGAACTCCTTCGGCGGCATCTGCCCATCGGCGAACATCTTCCTCAGCTTTGTCCCGCTGAAGTTGAGCCTTTCATCCTCGCCGTGTGGACATGTTCGCTCGGTTGCTATGCCTCCACACTTCTTGCAGTAGTAGAATTCTCTGAAGAAGAAGGGAGTGATGCCGAGGTCTGGGAACTCCTTGAAGATCTCCTGCGCGGCGTACGGCCCATAGTAGGTACCCACCCCCGCGTGGTCTCTTCCGATGGTGATGTGCGTGCAGCCGAAGTTCTTCCTCATGATTGCGTGCATTATCGCCTCCTTCGGCCCAGCGTACTGCATCTCGTAGTGAAGCACGCTCAATACAACCGAACCCTTCGGGTAGTAGTTGTCGATCAGGGCTTGGTAGGTTGCAAGAATGACCTCATCCGTGAAGTCGCCAGACTTCTTCTTGCCGAGGACGGGATTGACGAACAGCCCGTCTACGAGCGCCAGCGCGCTCTTCTGAAGATACTCGTGGTTTATGTGCGGAGCATTACGCGTCTGAAAGGCGACGATCGTATTCCAACCTCTCTCCCTGAACAGGAGTCTGGTCTCCTCGGGCGACAGGGTACGATCCGCGAACTTGCCGTAGTCATTCCTCGCGACGGCCTTCAGCTTTCCCGACATCACCCTCGAGGACCCTTCGTAGACTTTGGAGACGCCAGGATGCGCACCATCCTCTGTACCGAACACCTTCATTGCATATTCCTTCTTCGAAATCTCGAAAGTCTCCCCGCACTCGATGACGGCTACGGGCGTTCCTTGCTGATCGGCCAGCAGTGCCTCGTCGCGTGTCGTCAACCGAACCTGATCTGAGATAGGCAATAGAACAGGAATCGTCCACGGGACGTCGCTCTCCAGTCGCATCTGGTCGATCACGCTGAGGTAGTCACTTTCTCCCATGAAACCCTCAAGCGGGCTGAACACGCCATTCGCAATATTCGCAACGAGATTTCGCATCTCTTTGCCGATGGTGATCGTCTGTTCCGGAGTGAACCCCGCGAAGACTGACAAGTCAGCAGATTGCCCAATCTGCACGAGTCTCCCACCGTGCGGTGCGCTGACCACTATCCGTTCACCTAGAGATAACCGAGCGCCTTCAGTCGGTTCTTGATCTCCTCGATGTCGGAGCTCGTGAAGGCCTCGGGAACGTGTGAGGTTTCGTGCATGGCGACCACTTCCCGCAGGACGAAAGTGACGTAGTCTGACACCGACTTGAACCCGGTCTTCCCTGAAATGAGAGCCTCAAGCCTCGCGTGGAGCGTCTGGGGTATGGATACTGTGGTGTACTTGGTCGGCAACACACTTAGGCAAAGTGCCCAATTATATATAATTAACGGCTTGGATCTCGCCTCAAGACTTACTTTCGCTATGGGAGCAAGATGTGACTTGCCCAGTTAGCCGTGGCGCTATCCCCGTTAACGATCTGCGACGTTACCCCTGATGCTTAACAATTAACTACGCGCTTCTGGCAACCATGGTGATGCACTCGAAGACGGAAGCTGCGGTGCTGTGCGGAGGCCGGGGAGAGCGGCTGAGGCCTCTGACAGACTACTTCCAGAAGACGATGATTCCGATTGGCCCGAAGAAGCTGCCCCTCCTTCTATACGTCATCAGCCTCCTAGAGCACCACGGAGTCAACAGAATCACGATGCTGACCGGCTATCGCTCCGAGGACATTAGGCGATACTTCGGCGACGGAGAAGCATATGGAGTGAAGCTGGAGTACTCAGAGGACCCAAAGGGAAGGACAGGAGGTCTAAACGCGGTCGCAAACGCCCTGAGCAATGGCGCAATCTCGAGATGCAACGAGCTCCTTGTCTGCTGCGGCGACATCCTGGCCGACCTCGATATCTCCAGCCTGCTCACCAGGCACAGGAGCATGAAGGCGGACGCTACGCTAGTGCTCTCCAAAGGCTACACTCTTCCGGTCGGGACGGCCAGGGTAGGAAGGGGAGGACTAGTGGTTTCCGTGGATGAGAAGCCCAGCCTGAACCTCAGCGTGACGACGGGTTACATGGTACTGGGACCCGCAGCGATGGCCCTGGCGCGAAGACTCGCGAGCCGAGAGAACACAAACCTGATGACGCATCTTCTGCCCGCCATGCTGGACAAGGACCTGAAGGTGGCGGCATACTATACGAAGAAGGTATGGTACGACGTCGGAACACTGTCGAGCTTCGAGAAGCTTGACATGGAGATTGAGAAGCATCCTTTGAGCTTCCTCGTCAATCCTTAGGGATGCCACACTACGCGACGCAAACGGATGAATGGAACCGTCTGGTTCAGGAATCTAGTCCGGGACGTTGTGCATTGTCTAATTATATATAACTAAGGTTTAATTACCTGTGATTATCAAGGTCAGCCCATGAGAAACGGTGCGAAGGCGGGCGTTGCAGTAGCAATCCTGGTGTTGCTAGTGGTAGGCGTCTACTCTGCAATGGTTCTCACTCGGGGCTCAACGACAACCACCAGCACGTCAAGCTCGTCAAGCACCTCAAGCACCTCAAGCTCGTCAAGCACCTCAAGCACGTCAAGCACCTCAAGCTCGTCAAGCACGTCAAGCACTAGCACAACAAGCAACTCAATCGGCGTCCTGAACCTGGGCTACTTCCTCAATGTCAACCACGCTCCTGCGATACTCGGCGTGTCGAGCGGATCCTTCCAGAATGCGTTGGGACCTACGACGACCCTCGTAGCCACCTACTACCCGTCGGGGACACAGGAAATACCCTTACTCGTTAAGGGCACTCTAGACATGGCGTTCATTGGTCCAGACCCCGCGATCACCGCGGCCAACCAAACCGGTTGGAAAGGAATCACGATTCTAGCTGGCGTCGCCAGCGGCGGAGCGGTCTTCGTCGTTCGAAACAACTCTGGTATAACGCCAGGTGATAACAAGACCTTAGGCGGCAAGACATTCGGAGCACCGGGGCTCGGCAACACCCAGGACATCGCCCTCAGATATTATCTGATGTCAAATGGCTACTGCCTGGGCGGTTCGGGCTGCGTCAACATCGTTGACGCATCGAATTCGAACCTCGTCACCATGTTCGCCCAGGGCAGGATTGACGGTGCATGGGTTCCAGAACCATATGGCGAAATACTCATGCAGCAGTTTGGCGGAAAACTATTTCTTGACGAAAGAAGCCTATGGCCTGGCGGCAACTTCTCAACGGCTGAACTGGTTGTCAGAACGCAGTTTCTCGACCAGCACCCGGATGTCGTCAGGGACATAGTCTCCGCTGACGTCAACGAGACGATCTGGATCAACAACCACCTCTCGCAGGCCGAGACCGACCTGAACGACACGCTGGTCGCCAAGACAGGGCAGGGTTACAGCCAGAGCGTCCTGAACGGGGCGTTTGCCAGACTCGCCTTCACCTTCGACCCGCTCGAGTCATCCGTGCTCGTGCAGGCAGAGCACGCGTACGCCTTGGGAGATCTGCCGGCGTATGATCCGGAGAGCATAGCCGGAATCTACAACCTGTCAATTCTGAACAGCGTGCTGGCCGCTGAAGGCTTGCCGTCCATCCAATAGGTCTCGACAGTTGGTCGAGACGGACGCTTTTGAACCTGTGGGAATACGTGGACTCGCAGGAATACGTTCGGTCATGAACCTGCGGGAATACTTGCGTTCGATTGAGACGAAACGCATATTGCAAATAAACAAGCTCAAGAAGTCCTATCAGACTGCGAAAGGCAACGGTCGAGAGAGCCTTCTCGTCTTCGATGACATCAGCCTGGACATAGGAGAGGGAGAATTCGTCACCGTCATCGGGCCGTCAGGTTGCGGGAAGACCACTCTTCTCAATATAATTGCAGGTCTCGAAGGGTACGATTCGGGCGAGGTAATTGTCACTGGCCACAAAGTCTCCTCCTCTGGACCGGACATCGTCATGATCTTCCAGGAAGACGCCCTATTCCCCTGGTTGAATGTGAAGGAGAACGTCGAGTTTGGTCTGAAGCAACGTGGTGCCCGGAAAGAAGAACGTCGGAAGACTGCGGAGCAGTACATCGAGATGGTTGGGTTAACTCCTTTTGCGAACGCATTCGTACATCAGCTCTCAGGAGGGATGAAGCAGAGAGTGGCCATCGCAAGAGGACTAGCTCTTAACCCGAAAGTCCTGCTGATGGACGAACCCTTCGGCGCGTTGGACGCAACGAACAGAGAGGTCCTTCAGAGGCAGATACAAGAAATCCATGCTCAGACTAAGAAGACGATAATCTTCGTTACGCATGACGTCCGAGAAGCTGTCTGTCTGGGCGACAGAGTTGTCGTGTTCACCCATGCTCCGGCGCAGATCAGGAGGCAATTTGTCATCGACCTCCCGAGACCGCGAACGTCTGAAGATCCCGCGCTTCGGGGTGTGACAAATGCCGTTCTGAGGGACCTGAAAGGGGAGAGAGAATTTGCAGAAAGCGAGCCCGGAAACATCGCAGGATAAGGGCACTAGGAAAAAAGGCCGAGTCGACGTCACCGGCTTAATCGACATTGTCATCGCCTTGGCCGTCATAGTCGGTGCTTGGCAGGCCTTCTTCTGGCTCGATTCGCGGTACCTCTGGCTCGGGCCCTATTCGAAAGTCCTCTTCCCTTCTCCGATGAGAACGCTTGACACCTTTGAGAGGCTGGTCAGAACGGGAATGCTGCCAACGGCGGTCTACACGACAGGTTATCGTCTGGTAGCCGGCTTTGCCCTTGTGATGCTCCTGGGCGTGACAGTCGGCATAGGGATGGTGAGATTCAGGCGTTTTGGCAAGACGATGGCGTCCTTCGCTCTGGGTATGCAATCCTTTCCTTCGATCGCATGGGTCCCATTTGCAATGCTGATCGTTGGACTGAGCGATTATGGGGTCCTCTTCGTCATAGTCATGAGCTCCGCCTTCTCGGTCATGCATTCGACCTACTCTGGGTTAAGGAACATCCCGCCGATCTACATGAAGGCGGCAAGGAGCATGGGCGCCAGAAGACTCTCGCTTCTCAGGGGGGTGATGATTCCCGCCGCGACGCCCTCGCTCATAACTGGAATGAGGCAGGCCTGGTCCTTTTCGTGGCACGCCGTGATTGGAGCGGAGGTGGTGATGATTTCCCTGGGCGGACTGGGCGGGATACTCTACTTTGGAGAAGCGTTCAACGCGATGGACCAGGTCCTCGCCTGCATGATTACGATTTTCGTCATAGGCTTCGCGGTCGACAGGCTGATCTTCTTCAGGCTGGAGCGGCGAGTGCGTTCCAAATGGGGGTTAGCATCTTGAGCGGGCCAAGATACCAACTCCTACGAGGGAAGCTGTCCCGATTACCATAAACATTATATCTGCAACTCCGGCATGCACGCGAGTTTCATGGCGAACGACAGAGTTGTGGGAGGAGCGCTATTCGGTGGGAGTGTCATCGGCATCATCCTCTACGCCTTGCTGCTACTTTACGCGTGGGAGATTACCATCAGGGTAACTGCATTCATCGGCGTGGCTCTGATCCTGGCGATCCTTGCCTGGATTGGGTACACGATGGCCACCACACCTCCACCTGAACCGATAGCGGAAATCCCAGAAACGGGAGCGCCTTCGGGAGAAGCCAAGGTCGAGACGAAGACAGAAGAACAGTAAGCCCTGTCTCAGGAAAGACAGATCAGCCGTTGACGTAGATAGCAGACTTCGGTCGCATGCAATTCCCTCCGCATGGGTCTTGACGAAATCCCGAAGAGGGTCGGCACGTGAGCGCGCCGAGCCTGTTACCTTCCTCGACAGCTTCTGGCTTATTACTGACCATTGTCAGAAGTAGCCCAACGATTTGAGTCTCTCTTCGATTGCCTTCTTTTCCTCAGTGGAGAATTCAGCGGTCGGCGCTGAAACAACGGTTTCGCTCTTTAGTGCGCGCTCCAACAAGAAGACTATCGAATCGTCTACGGAGACGAACCTCTGACCCATTTCGCGACTTATACGTCCCACTAATTCCTTCGGGAGCCTGACTGCAACGAAATCATCCTCAGACATGGAGTGCCCAACATCAATGAGCGTCTTATTATCTTTCTGCATTGCCACAGGTTGTCGGTCCGTCAGACACTCGACACACTGGTAGGCTCGAGCAAGCGGAAGACGGGAGAAGTGTGACATCCTCCCACGACTGAAGGTCGTGGGCTTCCAGCCCCTGTTTCATGGCGTATAGTTCCCGCTTCCTCGACCGGGCTTGCGACCTCAGTTGGCTGGGGTGGTAGAGGTCCAGTC
>JBEKJM010000033.1:0-13592 GCA_050011215.1 Nitrososphaerales archaeon | reverse complement strand
GGGCATGTCCTGCCCTACGTGTAGGTCCACATCCCTCATGGGTTGATTTTCTATTTAAGCACCAATGCGATTCATCCCACGACTGAAGCCTGTGGGCTTTCTCGCATGGTTTGGTAAACCACAGGAGTGAGAAAGAAGACCGCCAATACGATGGCCAAGACTGCCACGACCACCATCCGTCTGACCGCTATCCGTTTCATTCGACGTGTCACCAAATGAGGCCTTGAGGATTTAGGCCTTCCTCGCAATCCTTACGTCGTCTATTCGAAGACGAAGCTGGTCGGTTTTGGAACGGGCCCGGAGGGGCCCGCACCCAGACAGGTTCTGAGAGTGGATTCTCGCAAAGATCCAATTCCCGAGTTGTCTACTGGCTGGGAGGCTGGCAAGTCGCGCACGTGTCTTGGGATCGTCTTGCGCTCCGGGACGTTGCTGGAGGACCCACCATGCCATCGGACGCATCGTTAAATAACAAAGTCCACCAAAAGGCTCCGTCAATGGGTCAACCACCGACTGCAGGGTCAAGAATCAAATGAGGTCCAATCCCAGAGTCGTCTTGATAACGGGCGCATCCTCGGGATTCGGTCTCGCCACAGCAACTCTGCTCCAAGAAGGGGGATGCAGCGTATTCGGGACGAGCAGGAATCCGTCGAAAACAACGATCCCCTCGAAATTCGAAATGCTCGCGCTGGATGTAAACTCTGACGATTCGGTCGACGCGTGCGTGAAGAGCCTCTTGGAAAAGTCGGGCGGGAAGATCGACGTCCTGGTCAACAACGCCGGTTTCGTGTTGCGCGGTGGAATCGAGGAAACGAAGCTGGAAGAAGCAAGATTGCAACTAGAGACGGACTTCTGGGGATGTGTCCGGATGGTCAAGGCGGTGCTGCCCGCGATGCGAAAACAAGGGAGCGGCAAGATAATCAACATCGGGTCGCTCGGGGGGGTTATTTCCCAGCCGTTCATGGGATACTACTCGATCTCAAAGTTTGCTCTCGAAGGGTTCTCCGAGGTGCTGAGGCAGGAGGTCAAGTCTCTTGGGGTCTGGGTGTCAATCGTCGAGCCGGGTTTCTTCAAGACCAACATCTCCAACGCGGCCAACTACACGACGAGCAAGATCCAAGACTACGACGGTATGCGCGAGAGGGTGTACGCCGCACTGAAAAGACACGATGATGCGGGACAGAATCCAATTCTGGTTGCAAAGCTGATTATGAAGATAATCGGAACGGAAAAACCGAAGCTACACTACCCGGTGGGAGGTGCAGGACGGTACTCGGCGGGAAGTATGCTCTTTCTCAAGAAAATAGTCCCGCAATCGACGGTCGAGAGCCAGGTACGAAAGATGTGCGATGTCGACGGATAACGGGCCCAGCGGGACTCGAACCTAGCAGCAATCACCTCGCAAATAGCCCGAATATAGCCACGATTCACCAAAAAAGCTGGAATCTGCCCCGGTGGGGGTGAGTGCTAATTATACATTGCCCCTGTTCGAAAGCGTTCGTAGGATACTATGGGTTTCAGTAGACTCGGATTCGAATTCCGGCTAGATTATTATGCTATTCCCATAGTATCCCTGCGCCGCATCACGGGAATAACCTGGTTAGGATTCAGTAACAAACAGGCTCTAACACTCTAACACTTGCGCCGGCGCACGCGCGATTCTGTTAACTCTTTTGCACGGTCAAGGCATCAAGGCTAAAGGGGGGATGAACTCTTGTCTGGCTCATGGGAAAGAAAGGCGTACTTGTATCGGTTGCCTTTGCTCTCGTGATAGGATTGGGAATCGGTTCAGTCTTCTTCCCAATGGGGAACCAAACCAATGGACAGTCGCATCTGTATGAAGTGGAGTTCACGCAACAGGGGGTATGTTCGCCTAAGGTCTGGGCTGCTCCTTGGGCCGTGGTCATGGATAAACAGACGATAGTTCAACCGTCAAATGCAACGCTCCCCCTGTCGGAAAGCAGCTTCCAAGCCTCACCCTCTTTCGAGAACTACTCAGCTATCTGGTTCTCGGTTCCCAACGGAACCTACAGTTATGCGATTCTGCCGCAGGTAGCACTCCCACAGCATTCCGGAAGCGTGACCGTCGATGGCAAGGATACGACCGTCGAAGTTCAAGGAGCAGCCATCTCCTGCACAACAACGCTGAGTAGCTCGGGTTAGCTCTTCAGATTCTTCTCGATTTTTCGTTCCCATTCTTCCTGAGTGATTACGCCTTTGTCCTCAAGAAGCTCCGCTAGCGCGCGCTCAAGTTTAAATGTCTGGGTCCTCCAATTCCGTGTGGGAAATCCATGAAATACGTTTCTGGCGGCCGAAGAAGTCGAAGGTTCAGGAACTTGCCAGTCGTCATAGGATTTATGGCCGTTGTACTGGTCCTTTCTCTGGCCGGATTACTCTCCGCAACTCATGTTACCACTGCCGCTGCGCAGTCTGACCAGGTGGGCGGGAAATGCGGCCTACCGTCCTATTTGATTGACCTGGCGTCACAGGTCCAAGCCGATCCTCGTTTCGTCTCGGCTTCTGCAGGCCTAAGCTACGTGCTTGCTACTGGCAACAATGAGAGCACTGAAACTGTTGTCATCGACGCTCACGTCCAGCAAACCGGGAACAACCTTACTGGAGGCACCTCAAGTAGCAAGCTCGAAGGAGGCACGACGATCTACTATCCGCCAGAAACGAACCTGCTGTTCTATTCTTATGGGAGTCAGCCTCCTGCGACATGTGCCAATACGCTGGGGAGCAAGGGAGTCGTGGGGATGATTTCAGTGAACGTACCGATCACCCCGACAGCCTCGTATGACCTGCAGGGCATGTCTCTGGACCACACAAATGGCGTAATGAGCAACGGAACAGCGGTTTCTAAGTGAAGCGCGCGCGCGGTGTGACAGGTGATTCCAACGTCCGGGAAACTCCTGAGGGCGCGCCGCGGCGAAGGAGAGGCGAGGCGAATGAAGCCGCTCATCCTGTCTAAGTGGGGTTCTAGTCTGTGCGTCAGAGACTCCCGCCTAGTCGCTGATGGGAAGTCTTGCGAGGCGCGTCGTCTTTCGTTCTCAGCAGTGGAACTATACACCTGTAAGGAGAACCTGTTGACATGAGACGGGTAAAGAAGGCGGCTGTTGTGGGAATTGCTGTGGCCATCGCGTTAGTTTTCTTCCTCGCTCCCGTGTCCTATTGGTATACAATCCCTGTTGGTCGGATAGTTTGTCACCAACTGGGGCCGCTCGAGGGAGGGTGCCCCGTTGCCCTTTTCGAGACGACTGCGCCAGTCTACCGCTCCCTCGGGTGTCAGACGATGGGCATCGGTGTCCTGTATACGCGCATCCCACCGCCAGATTGGGCAGGGTTTTTCGGCAATTGGTCTAACTGGTCTGGACTCCATCTGGGATGCGGCCCCGACCTCTGGGATGCGGCCCCGGCGTAGAGGGCCGTGTTCCTGGCGTCGCCTTCAGAGACGCCTCGGAGCCATGTTCTCACACTCTCTTTGGCTTGGAGTCCTTCAAGGTCAGAATACGTCTTAGGCCTACCAGGCATCCTACCTGACAAAACCCATGTTTTGACATCTTTCATGAATGCCCCGGGGGGGATTTGAACCAAAAATGGGTACAAACCCACTCTAACACGCAGTAATCACCAAGGGTTTGGGCCCGGAGGGTTCAGACACCAACAGGTATCAAGTCCCCTTCCGTTAAATGGCGTCAGCTCCATAACTGGCATGAGCCAGCCCACACGGGGCAAACATCGGCGCCTACTCGAAGACGAGTGAGTCAAGCGGTGGTACGACAACCTCTGCAGGGGGTCGAAGGTCACGGCGGACGTCTACACGAAGAAACTCGGTTCCATATGCGCGCTGAGGGGAACCAGCCCGTCAGAGCTCGTCATTCAGAGCAAGAAGGACGAGGAGTGGCTCTGCAACTTCCTCATGGACCTCGTCAGCGAGCTGGAGAGGCAGGGCAAGGCTGGCAGCTACATCGTTTCGAACCTCAAGGCGGTGAAGTCATGGCTCTCTCACAACGGCGTGGAATTCAGGAGGAGGATCAAAGTGAGGGGGGTCGACGTAGCACCTTGGACCATGACCCGGCTGCGCGCCGTTCGTCCGCCAGATTCAGTCGCGGATCACTGATGTTTCACGAGTAGTCCTTACCAATCCGCAGCTTCGACCCGAGTTCGTGGGACGGCCGTCCGGCACATGGACTTTGGTCGGGCGCCCGCTCTGCTAATTGGATAGTTCGAGAGGAGTTCCCTTTCGCCCTCGAAGCGCCTGGGGATCCCCGTATCCTCTGGACCGACGCGCGTCCCCGTCCTCCGTCAATTCGTCGTAGAGCTCGATCCTCGGCTACCCTTCGGTCATATGCCCGCTCGGGGACATCCGTGGATGAGGGGCGACCTCACCTCGACTCTCAGAAGTGCGAAGTCACTCTCACCAGCTCCCGTCAAATCTACCGTACACCTTCTCGATCCGCGCAAACTGCGTGTCGAAGCCAGTGTTGTCATAGAAGACGGAGTACGGCGCTCTCGGTATATCTGCGGTGATGGCTGTCAGGCGGTCCGCGACGTCCTTTGGCACGTAACGCAGCAGCAACGGATGGTGCTGATAATACTCGGTTTCAGCGACTTCAGGATTGGTCTCAATAAGGCGCCACAGGGACCGGAACTCAGCGTGGGTCAAGAATCGCTTCCAGGAATTACTGGCACGGAGTCTAGCTAGCAGTGCAGACCACATCATTCCTAGTCCCCCGAAGAGCGTATCATCCGCGACATCAGAGGCGGTGCGAGTCTTCGATGCGGCTTCTCGCTCGTTGTCCGATGGCTGAACCGCAGGCTTTCTTGCTGGGTAGGCGTAGATCGCCGGAATGCTCGGCGAATGAAAGATACGGCGAGGCATGCCGAGCTCCTCGCAAGGGTCGTGACCGGCGGCTAGGGTCATGCACGCGAGGCGCAGGCACTTCTCACACTTGCAACACCACTCGTATTGAGGCCTCCGGTCATTGCAGGAACGGATCAGGGGCGCCGTGTCACCAAAGACCTTCCAGACAAGGTCTGCGATCAGAGTCTCGTGCAGTGAGATCACGCTGTTCACGAGGGTCACTCCCTCGCAACTGCGCTGCAGGAGAGACATGGCCCAATTCGATTCATCCATACCGGTCGAGTAGCCAGGGTAGGACGTTCCGGCGCACTCATAGTCCCTGAGATTCGTGCAATCGATCTCGTTACCCATGTATATCCGTGTGACGCCCATGGAAGCGGCCGACAACAAAGCGGCACCGAGCATGGCGACAGGGCCCACAGAGAAAATGTCGGGATATTCGCTGGCAGAGTGCCTCGCTCCGTCGTCATTTACGCCCGATCGAGCGACAGGAACGCATCGAGGTGGCAAGTTCGGACTTCGACTGTAGACACACTCAACGCGACGATGTGGATAACGGCGAACAGCTTGCATCTCGCGTGACATTGCTGGGCCGAAACTATGAAAGGTGAACAGAAGGTCCGGCTGGTGGAGTCGCCATGCCAAGTGACCTTCCTTGCCACCGCCCAGCAAGCTCATGCTGGTGACCTGGTAAGGAACCGTGGCACTGGCGGCATGGGCCTCCAATGGCTCGTTAGTAAAAGCTGGGCCACAACCAAGTTCGGGGGCAGGGTCGAGGCCGAGCCGCCGGCAGTACTCCACCCGGCACATCTGGGCAATGCGGTGCCACGTCTGTCGATACGAATCTTGACACCAATCAGGAAGCACGACACCGTCGGGGAGTTGCGCCGCGATGTCGCCTACGCACACGGCCATCACCGCAGCCGGGACGAAACTCCGGACGCGGGTGGGACTGAGTGGATGATTGAATCCAAGCTTGTGTCGGATCCGTTGGCCGTTGATCTCGGTGCTCCATCGCACGCAGTCCTGTTCGATCCTCGCGTGGCTGAGCCGAAATACCATCGTGTTCTCGAGCATGTCGTCGGTCGAGATTAATCTTATCGGCTACGGGAGCGCTCGGTTTTAGATTTTCAGACCCGCTGAAGGAGGAAGAAGACATAAAGGAGACCACGCAGTTTGCCCAACTCAAGGCGTCCTGATGCCGGATGGGAATCCACGGTGTAATCAACGACTCTTCCGACCCAGTTATCGAATATCGACTTGACGAGAATCTTCTAGATGGCCGCAGAGAGTACTACATCACTACACTTGATCCTCGATTCGAGGTGGTGGACGAGATCAGGAGACGCGATGCGTGGAAAACCTATGATGACGAGTCATTCACACAAGAAGAGTTCCTGGAGGACTCGGCTTGATTGTCGGCAATGTCTTGGAGCTAATAGGGAGGACACCATTGGTACAGCTGAAACTCAGGAATGACGATTGGGAGCTGTATCTGAAGCTGGAGAAGTTCAACCCTGGTCAGAGCATAAAGGACAGAGCAGTCCTGAACATGGTGCTCGATGCCGAGGCGAACGGGAGGCTGAAACCGGGAGGAACGATTATCGAATCCTCATCGGGAAACACGGCGATAGGCCTTGCCATCATAGCAGCGGTGCGCGGGTATAGATTCGTCGCTGTTCTGGACCCCTATGTCCAGGTCGAGAAAATCAATATGCTTCGTGCATACGGTGCGGAAATCATTAGTTTCGAGGACTCGAAGACAATTGACATCGGAGCAGCCCTGATTTGGAGGGAGAATTATGCAAGCGACCTTTCGAGAAAGACGCCTAACTCAATTTACACAGATCAGCATAACAACGCCGCGAATACAGCAGCTTACCCACAGACCCTCGCGAAGGAGCTGATTGAAGACGTTCCTGATTTCGACTTGCTCTTTGGTGCCATAGGAACATCTGGGTCGATTTGTGGAACTTCGAAGGGTCTTAGAAAGGCCGGCGAGACGTGCAGGGTCATTGCCGTTGAACCGAAAGGTTCGGTTTTTTTCTCGGACGTGGGCGGGCCATATCTCCAAGCCGGGACAGGAAACCCACCGGGCATTGAATTGCCCAGAATCTTTGATCGCTCGTTGATTGATGAGGGTCTCCAGGTGACGGACATTGAGGCATTTGCGTCCTGTAGGGTCATGGCACGTCGGTTTGGCATACTCCTCGGGGGGTCGGCAGGGGGAGTATTGTTCAAGGCGGTTGAGTACATTAGCGATCTGAAGGGAAGGGGGAAAGCAATCGTGATCGCGGCAGATGGTGGTGAGAAGTACTTGAGCACGATTTACAATGACGAATGGATGCGACAGAACAACCTCCTCAATCCCGAGTTGGAGAAAGGATTCACTGAAAGTTTTCACCGAGATTGATAACTGGGTGTATTCTTCGGTAGCCAGGGGAACGACTAGGTCACTTTCTCTTCTGGCGAATTGGAAGATGAGTCAGTTCCGAGTAGTCGGTCTACTGGGGTATTATCGGAACATTAAACCAATACAATGGAGTTCTGGTTGCTTCCAACGCCCAGGTAAGCCAACAGAAGAGCGCGACTCTAGAACGCTCCACCAATACTGTGTGCGCTTCTGGGTCAGTCCTGATGCAAACCTCTCGCGATCTCATCCTCCAGCTCGAAATTGAGGAGATGGTTCTTGCTCATCCACTTGTCGTCGTAGATTGTACTCGTGTATCTCTCTCCGCCATCCGCAGCGAGTACGATTGCTTTCCCCTTTCCGTTTAGCCTTTGGAGGTACTCGTGCGCTTTGAAGAGAACGCCTCCTGCTGACCCTCCGAGGAGGACGCCGAACTTACGTGCTACGACCCGACATGTGCAGAAGGCTTCGACATCAGTTACTTGGAGCCCCTCATCAATTAGGGAACGGTCTAGGATTCTGGGCAATTCCGCACCCGGTGGGTTACCTGTCCCCGATTGCAAGAATGAACCACCTGCGTCCGAGAAGAAAATTGAACCTTTGGGTTCCACTGCGATAACCTTGCACGTATGACCTGATTCCCTCAGACCCTTGGAAGTTCCACAAATCGACCCAGATGTTCCTATGGCACCAAAGAGCAAGTCGAAATCAGGAACGTCCGCAAGCAACTCCAACACAAGAGTACCGGGGTACGCCGCTGTATTCGAAGGGTTGTTGTGTTGTTCCATATAGACTGAGTTGGGCGTTCTCTTCGCAAGGTCACTTGCGTACTTCTCTCTCTGCGCCAAGGCTGGCCCTACATCCATTTCGTCGGAAGGCTTGATTATGATTACCTCTGCACCGTAGGCGCGAATCATATTGATCTTCTCATCCGGTGTACTGGGGTCTAGAATCGCTAGGAACTTGTACCCTCTAACCGCTGCGATGATTGCGAGACCTACTGCCATGTTTCCGGACGAAGACTCGATTATCGTCCCTCCTGGCTTAAGCGTCCCATTAGCCTCAGCATCAAACACCATTTTCAGAGCAGCCCTGTCCTTTATGCTCTGGCCCGGGTTAGACTTCTCAAGCTTCAAGTATAGTTCCCAATCATTACTGCTATTTTGAAACTTAATCATCGGCGTCTTGCCTATGAGTTCTAGGACACTGTCAACAATCAAACAGATCTATCCAAAAACTCGACTTGATTGAATGATTCGTCATCGTAGGTCTTCCATCCCCCGTGTTTCATAATAGCACATATCTTCGCAGGGATTGGCATGCGCGAAAAGTCAGATTCGTTCGAATCCATGTAATATGCTGCGGTGTTGTAGAAAACAAGCATGTCTCCTGTTACTGGGGCCGTATCGAACTTAGTCTTATGCCACAGAAGCATGTCCTCTCTCATGCAAGTGTTTCCTGCGACATATCCATCGAATGGCATTCCACGTCTTCCAAACGATAGCAGTTCTGGTGATACCAGGAAATCTGTATCGAACAACCGCTCCGACAAATGGTCGTTGTTCCCATCAACTACCACTAACTGTCCCTGCTCGCGTTCCTTTACGTCGGTTATACGCATAACAGTTATTCCCGCTTGGTCTAGGAGACCCTGGCCTGGCTCGATAACTAGCTTGTGACCTCCTTCCTTAAGAAGTTCGCTCAATCGTTTCCCTCCTTCCATGTGATCTAGAATGTGCTTCAGTCCATCACTCCCACTAAATTCAGAATAACATGGATAAAAATGCCTGAAAGCTCTATTGTTCCAGAACTCTTCTTTCCTAGCATCAAAGTTCTTCCATGCTTCTCCTGTCGTGTAGCTTATGGGGAAGCCCCCTCCGATATCAATAGTGTTGCAGTTTAGGTAGCCGAGTCTCCTGAACTTCTCGCAAAGCCTCATGAACTTCTTTATCAATTTGGGCCTTTCTTCGAGATTGTAGCTGCTGAGGTGTCCGGCGAAGCCCACAATCTCGACAGCGTTTTGGCTGCTGGCTAACATGCGGATTATCTCATTGCTAATGGGGGTGTCTATCCCGAACCTGCTTTTGTGGACTACATTACCAATCCGTAGGAAGATTCTTGGCTTCATGCTGGATTTCTTACTCAGCCTGATAACATTAGCGAGCTCCATCTCGCTATCTATAGAAATAGTAGCACCACATCTCATTGCCAACAACAAATACTTCAGGGTTTTTCCGGGTCCACTCGCTATCATCTTCGCCCCTTGAATTCCCCTCCCCAGAGAGTTTTGTAGTTCGTAGTAGCTGGATACTTCCACTCCTATGCCCATATAGCACGCTGTCTCGATAAATGCGTCGCTCTTGTTGGCCTTGCAAGCGAAGAAAATATTATCCTCGAGTCTGTGACGTGATAGCACGCTCCTGAATCTGTTTACATTTTCAGCAAAAACTTGCGGGAAAATGATATGAAGAGGTGAAGAGTATCCTCCGAGCATTTCGTCTAGTAGCCTCTTGTTGTCCCTGACAAAACTCTGCACGAGGGGATGCTTTACCGGTCTAAGCTCAACCACGGACCCAAACCTCTCTCATCACATTGGTTGCAAGAGTCAGGTGTGAATTGGTTATCATCAATCGCTTGACAATCAGAAGCAGCCTTGTTCTCCTCGAAGACCTCTGTCTTCTAGTCCTTAATCTCTATTGCGCCATGAACCCCATTAGAACGACAGCAAGAAAGTTTGTTGGGTCCTGTTTCCAAGTTCAATCCATATCTCACATTGCGAGTCTATCCCATTTGATGAAACCGAAAAGTGCCCCTTCGGGAGTGAGCACTTTTGAGTTCTGGTCGCGACTGTGGAATATGGATAAAAACAGACATGCGTCATCTATGTTGAATGTGAGCAAAGAGACAAAGAACCGAGATGAGCCTCCCGCCCCATTGGAAGGGGGGAAGAAGACAACAATCGGGTCATACAGTATGCGTCACTCAGGGCTTGCTGACACCAAATGGGAAATCGGCATGTAATTGAGGACGCTTCCGATCCAGTCGTTGAATATCAACTTGATGAGGATATCTTTGATGGGCGCAGAGAGTACTATATCACCACCCTCGATCCTCGATTCGAGTCAGTAGACGATATCTTCCGCAAACTCCTAAGTAAGCGATTTGGTTCTGAGTTCGAGCCAATTAGGGTGATTCCCTACAGACTTACGCACCTCGTCGAGTTTCGAAACTACGTGTTTATCAGTGATAAACTGAAACGAAATTCGCTCTCTTCTGACTCGGTGTGGATTCCCGAAAATGAGGAATTGAATGAAGAAATCTGCAGCTCCACGTTCATGGACAATTTGATTTCAGGTCTCGGGCGTCAGAAATACGTGTTCATTAACACGTTCACGACTTCGTTCTTCAAAGCCACCTGGAAGAACGTCATACCAATTGGACCAAAACCCAAATTGGCCACTAGTCTGGACAGCAAGGTGGAACAGAGGAAGTTGCTCGATACCTTCGATCTTTCTCCCGAAGGAACAATTGTGGAGAATTTGGATGAGCTCAAGAACTTCCTGATTGACAAGGTTTCCAAGAAGTGGTTTGTCTCAACAGAATACAGCAGCGGAGGAGCCGAGAGCTCGATAATTACAGAGATTGTAGACATTGACAGATTCGCTAGGAAGATTCGTGAGAGAGATCGAGACCACAGGTTTGTGATTTCTGAGTATCTTGAACATCGGGATTCCCCGAATAGCACCGGCATCGTCCTCGATAAGGATCTCGTTTTCGTTGCATCTGTTTCAGATCAGCTCTTTTTGGATGACTTATTGAGGGGAACTGAGTATGTCGGTAATATTTATCCTTCCCAGACAACTGACGCTGTCAAGAAACAGATTATTGAAGCAACCAGAGCATTGGGATTATGTCTTGGAAGACATGGCTATAGGGGATTCTTCGGCTGCGACTTCGTGGTCAATGACAATAGAGTATTTGCGGTTGACATAAATCCGCGGAGACAAGGAGGGCTACTCTGTAACACTCTTATGTTCGAGAAACTGCGCAATAAAGGCTATCCTAACTTGCTCGCATTAGAAATGGACGCGGTGCTTGGCGAATCCAATGAGAAGTCATCTTTGAATCGTCTCGAGAACCCAAAGACGGGTTTCTTCTGGTCCCATTATAAGATCCCCCCAGCTGGAAGCAATCCCACTATTACTAGAGAAATTGCAGAGGGCAGTGAAAGGGCGTGTTTCGAGCAGGTCGGGAGTAGATTCGTGAAGTCTTTCTTTCCTAAGGGCTCCCATTTCCTAGGAGGGGACATGGTCGGGTTGATAATGACTACAGGTTTGACTTATGAATCGTTGCTCAACAAGACATCAAGGCAAGCGTCACACTTCTCTGAGTGGATTTGTGGTCAGACCAAAGATTAACTGATTGTGACCCATCTCAGGAATGTTCTTGTGATAGTAAAACCCTCAGGGGCTCACCTCTGTACCAAGCAGAGAAGACGGCCATCAAGTCGATTTCTCTTTTTTCAGACGAAACGAAGAATCCGAATGAAGGACAGCGTGACAAATATGGGAATCAAACCTGCCACCTGATGAAAGCATTCGTAATATGGACTACTGAGACCTGCATTACGTGATTATACTTGTAGAATTCAATTAGGATGCTCAAGCAGAGAAAAAAGACAAAAAGGCAAAGCGCAGAGGTCTCGTATATTGGCGATTCTAAAGGGAGGAGTAAAGCGGCAATTAGTCAGGATAGGTATTGTGCAGATGAGTATGGTTGGAGACATGAAACTCAATGCAGACAATTCGCGACAATTCGCGTTGGTCTGGCACGATACGCGGGTCGTCAAGACGAGTGCAACAGGGCGTCACCTATCATGGCCGAATGCCGTCTCCAGGACTAGCTCCCGGTCGTGGTAGACCTGGAGGGCGCCTTCGGGGAGTTCCAGCATAGCGAAGTGCTGTTCAGCGGGACTCGAGTCGATCCGAAGGGAGAGCGTTTCGCTCATCCGCGACAGTGTGTATGGACCGGAAAGGTGCCCTGAAAGGGCCAGTCTAGGCTTTAGCCGCTCGATGATTCCGCCGACAGCCTCGGTCCCTGCAGAGGGGTGAATTCGACCTTCATACTCGGGAACAAAGGGGCTCTCGTGGGTGCAGAGCACGTCAACATTGGAGAGACGGGAGGCGGCCTGGACGTATCCCCTCGCCGTCTTGCGGGGCACTCCCTGCTTCATCGGCTTGGTTTCAGAAACGATTCCGTTAACGAAACCGAATCGGAGACCTCCGATGGCCCTGATTCCGCCGTCTTCTACGAGAGCCTTCCTCCCGTCGCTGTTCACTACCCCGTTCAAAAGTTGTATGTTGTCGTGATTTCCGTATATCATGAAGATTCTGACATTGCTTGCGAGGTCGAACCATTCCGACATGGTCCAAGCGTTTCCCCAGTCTCCCAACCCGACGAGGAAGTCAGGCTTGGTCCTCTCTGCGGTTTTCAGGAGCCATTCGAAGGCCCCTGATTCGTCAACGCCATGGTGCGAGCCCAGCTCGTAGTGAACGTCGCTGACAACCAAGATTGAGGTCGCCCCCTCCAGGATGAAGCGTGAATCTTCAGGCTGAAGCAGCCTCATCAATTTAGTCTCCCTAGGCATATGCCGGAATCGCCTGCCTGTCGCGTGGCCTAACACTCGATGGGGATCCTTTACCTCCATTCCGTCTCGGTTCCATTCCGTGGCCGAGAACCGTGACCATGTCGTCTAGCATCTGCTTGTACCTTGTCTTGTCTAGCGGCTTTGAGGCAAACTCCTCGGCCGTGTCTTGGAACCAATTGTAGAGAGAGCTACCCTTGTTGCTTCTTACGACTGTCAATAGGTCATCGGTGGTGAGGACTGTGTCCTTTCCCGAGGAGTCCTCCCTGTCCCATGCCGAGAACTTCGCCTTTCTTACGGTATTCTTGATGTCTGCGGGCGAATAGGCCTTCGTTGCCCTTGCAAGCCTGCGGTAGTCGACGCTTCCTACGGGTAGGCCCCTCAGGTAGAGTTCAAACAGGCTTTCTCTGTCCACCGGCGACGGGATAGGCACATACCACTCATCTCCGAACCTTCCTGCCCTCTTGAGTGCAGGGTCGATGTCCCAGGGGCGGTTGGTCGCACCGACTACGATGAGGCCTTCAGGGTTCCTTTCCATCCCATCCAACTCCATCAGCAGCTGGTTGGTCGCCCTCCGGTAGGACGCGTCATTCCGGTCCAACCCTCTGTTCATTCCTATGGCGTCCAATTCATCGATGAAGACAACGATGTAGCGTGTTTTGCCCTTAGCGAGCAGG
>JBEKJM010000032.1:0-22105 GCA_050011215.1 Nitrososphaerales archaeon | reverse complement strand
AGGGGCACCCGTCCCCGGTCATGGTCCGAACCAAGCGTACTGGATGTCTGTCTCGCTGACTTCGGGCACTTCTACCTCGTCTACTTCTACCTCGTCTACGTCCACAAGTCCCAGCTCAGCCGGCATTAGCGTGGACATCTGGATCGTGGTGGTAATAATCATCATCATAATTCTATTCCTCATGATTCTCCTATGGTACAGGCGGCGCCGTCTCACAGTAACCGTGCGAGACTCACAGAAGCTTTCGCCTATTCCAAGAGCGACTGTTTCAGCCAATGGTCCAGTGAACCTCTCCGGCACTACCGAGAACAACGGCCAAGTCGTCTTTACCAACCCGAAAAAGGGCGATTATTCAATCCAAGCCATTGCCGCAGGATACAACCCTTCAATTCCGGTAACGGTTTCGGTAAAGAAGACAATCGAGTTCACCGTAAGGCTGGACCGGATTGCACCCGGTGCCCAAGAGGGCGTGGTCAGTAATGCACCTTCAGAGGGGCCGGGTCGCGACAAAGTTATTGGCCTAGACGAAGGCAAAGCAAGTTTGCACGGCTCTGGCGTCATGGCACAGAGTCCAAGTCTCCAAACGCAACAGCCTCAGACCGGGGTCACCCAACCCACTCAACAAGGTTCGGCTCCCGCCGTGACGCAAACTGAATCTGCGTCTTCTCCATCCGACCAACAGGGACTAGATGAACTGGAGGGCTGGGGCGGAGAGAGAATCCGCCAAATCATCAGGACGTTCCAAATGAAAGGCGCCATCAGCCCAGAAACAGCCCTAACCGCCCAGGAGCTGGGCTTGTCAAGACTATTCGTGAGGATCATGAAACGACGAAAAGGGAGGACAAGATTCTTCGTCGAAATCAATGGAAGATACTACCTCAACCAAAAGGCCCTACAAGAAATGAAGTAGGCGCGCGCATGGCAGGGGGCGTTCTGTTCGCCCTCTCGGGATTCCAGAACAAAGCAGACTCAGCCCAGATGGGAATCAACTTCATCGGAGCGTACGCGTTTTACCTCTTGGAACTCTACTTCACCAGGTAGTCCGAGGCTCGTCTGATGAGACGGCTTGCCCCCGGGGGGCTTTCGACGAGATCGTGCAATGCCCCTCTTGCTATGCTACGGGTTCGAATCCGGTGGGGCCCGCACCCAAACAGGTTCTGAAAGTGGATTCCGACCGCGGCGAGAATGAAGGCGAAGGGTTAAGTGAATTGGCCTGTCCCAATCTCGGCATGAGCAGAGAGCACTCTCTCGGCTCCGCGGTGGTCGCACTTCTACTAGCCTCAAGTCTGGTTATCGTGTCGGTTCCCCTTGAGCCGTCTGCACATGCCCAGACAGCGGTCGCGACGGTGAATGTGGGAGGTGTTCCCGAGGGTGTCGCGTACGACTCCCTCAAGGGCGAGATTTTCGTGGTCAATCTGGACTCCAACACCGTCTCCGTGATCTCCGACGCTACCAACGCTGTGGTCGCGACCGTGAGCGTCGGGAGTGATCCCTCGGGTGTCGCCTACGACTCCGGCAAGGGCGAGGTCTTCGTGACCGATGCTGGCGTCTATCCTAGTCACCACTGCAACGTTTCAGTCATCTCCGACGCTACCAACGCTGTGGTCGCGACCGTGAGCGTCGGGAGTGATCCCTCGGGTGTCGCCTACGACTCCGGCAAGGGCGAGGTCTTCGTGGCCAATGGAATGAACAACTCCGTCTCCGTGATTTCCGACACAAACAACGCCGTGGTCGCTACGGTGGACGTGGGAATCGGTCCCTCGGGTGTCGCCTACGACTCCGGCAAGGGCGAGGTCTTCGTGGCCAATTACCTCAACAATGGCACCGTCTCCGTGATTTCTGATACGACCAACACGGTGGTCGCGACCTTGAAGGCGAGCGCCGGAGGGGCTTCGTTCGGCATCGCCTACGACTCAGGCAAGGGTGAGCTCTTCGTGTCCAACGAAATCGCCGACACCATCTCTGTCATCTCTGACAAGACCGACACCGTAGTGGCAACGATGCCCGTGGGAATCACTCCCGCGGAAGTCGCCTACGACCCCTCCAACGGCGAGGTCTTCGTGGCCAATGGAATCAACGACACCGTCTCCGTAATCTCCGACGCCACCAACACGGTGGTCGCGACTGTGAGCGTGGGAAGCTTCCCCTTTGGCGTCGCCTACGACTCCTTCAGAGGTGAGGTCTTCGTGACCAACGAAGGCGTCCCGCCCAATTCCAACGGGACAGTCTCGGTCATCGCAGACCTCACCGCCATCGCCGCCTCCGGCTCCCCGGGAGCGAGTTCGTGGACATACGCGGGAGCTGCGGCAGGCGTTGCCGTCATTGTTGCCGTTGCGGCATACTACACAACATCTCGTGGCCGCTCGAAGCCATCTGCCACCCCCGCTCTATGGTGAAACTGGTCGCATTGAACGGGCCCGGTGGGGCCTGCACCCAAACAGGTTCTGAAAGTGGATTCGAGCTGAGGTAGGAGTGTTCTGCTCTGTCCACACGAGAATTGCCAAGTCGATTAGAGAAACCGTAAGTAATCTGAATTTCCTCCACCTTCATCAGAGGGAAAGTTGGCTCAGGGTTTACGCTTACGCCGTATTATCGCAGTTCTGTTGCTTATTGTCCTCACATCTTCTGCGTTTATTGTCGCAATCGCTGTGCCTTCCCCAACGCGAGCAGCTTCCCCGCCACAAACGGGCTCTACGTCTTTTGATGATTTTACCCAGGATACGAGTCTCAATACTAGCCTCTGGCAGGCCAACGGACCTCTGGGGTCGCTCGTGGGTCCAGATGTGTGCATACAGTGTGCGGTGGTTCCGCTTCAGCCCACGTTCTCATCCTCATTAGGGATGGGAATTGCTCAGGCGAACGGCATGTACGAAGTCGGGACAATACAGAGTGTTGAAAACTTCACGCCACCCTTCACCACGGATGCGGTGGTCGAAGGAACCGTCTCCCATGGGATGACTTTCGTCTTCTCCATAGTCTCGGCGGATGCCAGTGCCGGCGTTGCGATGTACGGCGACCTGAACTCAACGAACTGCAGTCACGAGGGCAACTGCGGTGACCCAGCTGTTTGCGGTATCCCGAACCCCCTGGCCGTCCCGGCCTACCCTGCCGGGCAGTGCTACTATGGCATTGACGTCGACACCGCAACAGGCAACGTCTTGGTTTCTCAACCGAAACTGTATCTGACGCCGAGCCTGGATGTCTTCTACACTGCAGAGATCTCCGTCAACGCTTCCGGGTTCGCGCAATACAGCATCAGCCAGGGAGGGCAGGTCCTGGGAGAGTCGGGTACGCAGATTGGAACGGGGCCATTCTACTTGATATTGATGCAGGGGGAAGGATGGCCCGATTCCGGTACTGGACCCAATCAAGCGTACTGGAAGTCGGTCTCGCTGAATTCGCCTCTGACCTTGCCTGGGCTCAACGTGTATCCCACCGAATCGAACTTCACAACCATGACCCTGAAATACGCGGGTCAGGATCTCTCCTCTCCGATTCATGTCGCCGTCGTGAAAGACACGAGCTTCCCGCTGGGGCTCAATGTGACGCTCAGGGCCCCGGGGACGAGTGGTTACACGAAGACTTTGGACCTGCAGCCGTCTGACACCGGGTCTTCGACCATCATGCTCAACGTCACTCTCGACTGCGTCACGGGGAGGTGCGACCAACCGGGAGGGACGCAGCTCCCCCTGACTCACGATGTGAACGTGACCGCTTCAAGCGGGAGCTACAGGCAAGAAGACACAATACGGATTCATCTCCTGAAGGCGAAGTGGCTCGTGATGCTGTACGCGGCCGCCGATAACAACCTTCAGTCTGGAATCGTGAACAACATGATAGAGATGGCAACAGTATCAAAGTCGAACAACAACCCTGCCGTCGGGATGCTCGTGCTCCTCGACGTCCTGACGGGTGGTAGCGTGCCGATGGCGGCACCGGGAACCACTCCACAACAGGCCAACACCATCCGTCTCTACCAAGCCGTGAACGGGACCATAAAACAGATAGGAGATGACTGGCCAGAGACGAATTCGAGCGACCCCGCCACCCTGCACAAGTTCATCGATACTGCGATGACCCTCATCCCAGCCGACCGTAACCAGCTTATCATTGCGGACCACGGCGGCGGGATAAAGGGCGTCGCATGGGACGAATCGGACGGAAACCGGCCCATGCTGATCCCGCAGCTGGCCACAGCCCTGAATGGTATCGCACCGAAGCTGGACATACTGAGCTTCGACGCATGCCTGATGGCGCAGGTGGATGTGCTCTACCAGCTGAGGAACTATGCGACCTACTTCACAGCGTCCGAACGCACCATACCTAACCCTGGGTACGCCTACACCAGGTTCCTCACTTCACTCCTCAAGAACCCTGACCAGTCCACGTTGGACTACCTCAATGTGATCGTGAGCACATATGCTGCCAAGTATCCGGAGGCTGCGACAGGGGGTGCGACGCTCGCCGCCATCGACCCTTCGATGCTCGGGGGCGTTGTCTCCGCACTGAACACCCTCTCCGGCATACTCGTCCAGCACTATAGGATGAATAATGCAGTCTTCAACGCAACGATGCTGCTGGTGCTCAGCAGGTCGGTGTACGCAGACGCAGGTTACCCCTATGTCGACATCCGAAGCTTCGCTCAGAATATTCTCCTCAACCCGCAGATAACCGACCAGAGCGTCAAGAACGCGGCCAGTGCGGTTATACAGGCAACGAAGGCAGCAGTGATTGCGAACACGACCGCGAACATAATGTACGAGGGGCTGACCGTGTTGCTGTGGCCGCAGGCGAACGTTCCGAAGCCGCTCTATCAAATGTTCGCGGGCCTTGATAATCAGCTCAGCTTTTCGAACTCCGCCCACTGGCTGCCTCTGGTACGGTGTGTCAACCGCTCAATGTCGTTGTCAACGGCCGCCTGGATCCTAGTGCTGATGGTGCACCATGGCCATCAGCTCTTCCTCAACGTCTATGACTCCACGGGGGGGCACACGGGGATCAACCCCTCCCTGCTGAATGAATCCCGTGAGGAGGTCGAGCTGATTCCTGGCTCATACTACTTTGAACTCAACAGCAGCGCCACGCTGATCGCCCTCCCTCCCGGCCTGGGGAGCTTCAGGACCGTTGTGGACGGCACTTCCATGACGGAGGCGAGCGAGCCATACACCCTCACGTACACCGTGGTTCAGAACGGGACTGTCGCTTCCACAAAGATCGTGCAGGGAACAATGAGCCAGTACACGCTTCAGTCCGCCAACGTGACGATTCAGAACGGAGTCCTCGCAGTGGGGGCGACGACGGTCACGAACTCCGCCGCTTCGACCACAACATCGACCTCGTCCACGACCTCCAACACTTCAACCACCTCGTCGACGACGGCGACGTCATCGTCTTCTTCCACATCGGGCAAATCCTCCGGAATCCCTGAATTTCCGGTTCAACCCGGCATCGCTCTTCTGGTCACTATCGTCATCGTGATGTCGTACTTGTTTGCCAGGCGCGGCCTTCGAGCCGACAAGCTATCCTAGACCTAGCATGCAATTCTCTGTGTTGTGCGCGCGCCAGAATCTAGCTATTCCGGACGGACAGAGGCTATTCTGAGCTTATCAGGAATGGGCCGGCCCGGACCCGCACAGTTTAGTCTGCAAATCCAGACCCAAACAGGATTATGAGGTGGCGCCCTGGCCGGGCCTAAAAGGGGGCTCCACCATAGAATCGTGGCGCTCAGAGAGGGGTCAGTGAACCTGAGCTCAAGCGGTCGATCTGTTAGGATGCAACTCGCGAGTATGCTCCCTTTTGAGGAAGCCCAAATCAGACTCGCTGCCTGCGGTCAACTCCATATCGCAGTCCGGGCACTTCCAACGGAAGTCAGAGAATTCGACCTGTTGTTTGCTGCGGGCTAGGATATTCTTCTCGTCTGTCTCCTCCCGCCTCCTGCCCTCGCTCGATTCACTCTCGAGCTCCTCGGCCCCTTCTTCAGCTCTTCGCTCCCTCAATTTGTCCAGGGCGTAGACAATTCCGCAACGCTCGCAGTAACCGAAATTGCTTTGCCCGTCCAGGGAATTCACATTCCCTCCGCAGACTTCACATCGCTTGAAACTCGACAAACATGGGGACAATCGGAGTGGTTGATATAAGCGAGCGCGCGCGCTTGCATAGCCACCCTAGCCGGGCCTTGTCAGTCCATGTAGGCGTCCCAATACGCGGAACTGTACACCGATTCCACACGCCCACCCTAGGAGACGCGCTCTAGAACTTCCTCGGCGAAGATTGTCCACTTGCCCTTGGCATCTTTCTGTTCGATCAGAATCGACCAAGTCTTGCCATCCGCTTCCCAAGAGAATGTGTTATGGAGAGGCCCGTCCGGATACTCGAACACGAGCCTCACCGCGTTGGCCCCCTCCCGTCTACCGTATCCCAGGGACTCTGAGAAACGACCGCCGAATGTATCAAGCCAGTGGACCACGTATCGCTCACTCATGTTGTCATAGCCGATGAACACATCGGCCTCATACTCGGCCTTCCGTTCCTGGGCCTTCACATTCCGGTTTTCGATGGCGCTGACGTCAATGAAGTGAACTCTCAGGAATTGATGGTTCAGGACCCACTCCGCGTCACAGGCCTGCTGTATCGGCTGGCCAGCTATCTTCCCCTTTACTCTCCACTTTCCCGCCAACCTGTTCAAGAGAGCGTCTCGGAGGGGATGATTCTCTCCGTCAATCTCAACAGGCTGTTTTGCGGGCATGTGGTTCTAGGGCCGTGCAGACCAGTTCGTCGCTATTTATGGTCTATCCGCGTGAGATGAATTAGCTATGCTCGGTACGAAACGGGCCCGGTGGGACTCGCCCCCATATGGGTGCAGAACCATATGGATGTCCTTTGCTCACACGGTCAGGAACTGTAGTCGGTGTTGGGGGGGTGTGCACTGAACTCTAGGTTTGAATCCCACCGGGCGCGCGGCTCGCTTTGCTGAGACGATAAGGCTCACTTGCGTGTGAATCTCAGATACGCGATGAAGAACAGCACTAGTCCCAGCACAATCAGGGCAGTACCCACGCCCGATCCTCGCATGGGAGCGTGTGGAATGGCCACTATTGCTCCTCCAGCAATCACAGCAATCAACCCTATCACGGTCAGAATGATAGCATGCATGTTGCGACCGCCCGTAGTCTTTCCCTTATCACTCATTTCAAAGTCCTCTCTTCTTGACGGCTTTTCGCTTCGTATATATCCCTTGAGCGCGCGCTCTCAAGTCATCGTGTTCTCCCCAGTGCTATGATGGCTGTGGCGACTGGAGAGCCGAAGGAACTGCTAATAATGCCGGAAAAGCGGCCCAGGAAACATCGGGAGGAACAATCTAGTGTACAATTCCCGAAGATCATACTACCGTGCAGTCAGGATTCTCTCCGTTGCAATATCGCTCGTCTTGGTTCTGGTTCTATTGACACCCAAGGTTTCGTTGGCTGACAGCGTCACCTCTACCGTGTCTGTGGGCGTCCAACCGGAAGGAGTTGCATTCGATCCGACCAACGGGTACGTCTACGTGGCGAACTCCTTTTCGGGCACGGTCTCGGTCATCGACGGCTCGACCAACACCGTGGTCACTGCGGTGACTGTGGGCACCGGTCCCGATAGTATCGCATTCGACTCGACCAACGGGTACCTCTACGTGGCTAACTATGGTTCAGGCACGGTCTCTGTCATCAAAGGCTCGACCAACACCGTGGTCACTGATGTGACTGTGGGCACCAACCCGGAAGGAGTTGCATTCGACCCGACCAACGGGTACGTCTACGTGGCTAACTTCGGTTCGGGCACGGTCTCTGTCATCAAAGGCTCGACCAACACCGTGGTCACTAATGTGACTGTGGGCAGTGAACCCTACGCAGTCACCTTTGACTCTGCCAACGGGGACGTCTACGTGACCAACTCGTATTCAAGATCAGTCTCGGTCATATCCGGGTCGACAAACACTGTGGTAGCTACGGTGGCTGTGGGCATCGGCCCTGATGGAGCCGCCTTCGACCCGACCAACGGGTACCTCTACGTGGCGAACTACAGTTCGGACACGGTTTCCGTCATTACCCCCACATCATCGACCTCGACCTCTTCCACGACCTCCACCACTTCAACCACATCGTCAACCTCTTCCACGACCTCCACCACTTCAACCACATCACAGACAACAGGGACATCATTGACGTCGTCTTCAAAATCGGGCTCATCCTCCGGCATCCCTGAATTTCCGACGCAGCTCGCTTTCACTCTTCTGGTCACGGTTGTCATCGTGATGTCGTATGTATTTACCAGACGTGGCCTTCGAACCGACAAACAAGCCCCGGTCTAGCACGCAATTCTCCTTCTTGGGGCGCCTACCTGGACCGTGAAGTCCCGGCCAGGGCGCCACGCCAGGGAGGCAGTTTGGGTCTGGATTTGACGGTAAACCGTGTGGGTCCCACCGGGCCCGTCAACTCCAAAGGGTGGGCGCCTGCATCGGATGACAGGTCCCGGCGCGCGCGCAACGACTGAATGCGACATAGTCTTTCGAGCGTTCTCTACGGGGACCGCGAGCGTCTCGCTGGAACCTCACCAGGCGTGATTTGAACCTCTTTTCCCATGCCACAATCCGCGCGCTTGCGGTGCCTACCAGCGTGGAGGTGAAACAGCGACTTGAAAGATGGAGATCTCCTGGTGAGACTCCTTCGTGAGAATGGGGGGCAGCAGTGCGAGGAGCGCCTGGCCAGACCTGGTGGCTCTGTAGTGCATCTCCCCGGATCCTGACCAGGCGACTTCCACAAAGCCTTGAGCTTCGAGCTCTTTGATTGCTCTACAGACATGGCTGACGTACTTGTTCTCCAGCTTGCCGATCTCGGTCGGTGTGCGAACGGTCCTGGAGAGGATGGTCAGCACCCTGGCCCTCATCTCGCTTTGGGAGACGAACTCTAGGCCCTTGGTAGTTATTGCCATAGCTGACCTACCAACCCAACTACCCCCCAGCCTGGGCCAATGCTTGGTCCAACTCCTGCTGGTCACTCGGACTGACTTGGTCCTTGGCTCCCACGTTTTGGTCGCTCGGCTTATACTCCGATTGGGGCTTCAGGACTCCGACCATTGTGGGGATCAACTTGTACCCAGTCGAAGTGTTCCCCACCACTGGAATGAGGCCAAGGAGCACCGTCTCGTTCCTATTCAAGGGGACGGGATGAATCAGAGTCACATAGAGGGCGGTCCTGCCAATAGCTAGGGAGACCTGATAGACGGTTCCGTTGATGTTGATGGCTATGGAATTGACCGTGAAGCCGATTCTGTAGATCACAGATCCTGTCGGTAGGTTGGCCGAGGCTATCGTTTGTGAGACGCTCTGCAGATGGAGGAGGTCCACTGTTGCTGAACCTCCCGACGGCGTGATCGAACCGAAATTAATCGTCACCGTCCCGTTGAAGGCGGGCTCGGAGACCACAAGGACCGCAGCCGAGTAAGTCAGATTGAGCGAGGACGTTCCCGCTGGCACTTTCGGAGGGTCGGTAAGTTGGACGACCAGCACCGACTGAGCGCCCGCGCTTGTCGGAGCTGATACGTAGTACATCGAAGACCCTATGATTATGGCTGCCAGTACGACGGCTACCGCCGAGTACCTGATGGTCCTTGTTCCTGCTGACATTCCTCTTAGGTGGCAATTGGGGAGTACGGGAGATAATCCTATTGATTTGAAGGCGCTTTCAACACCCTTGAAAGGGGTCCGCTACTTCCAGGAAGCTAGTCTGCGCCAGACTCTGGCGGTCTCGTACCACATGACGGCCACGAGCGCGACAGAGGCCGCGACAAGTGGCCTGACATACCCGGGATTGGACAATGACATCAGCCCGAAATAGACTATGAGCGCCGTGAACAGGATTGAGAAGAATGTCAATTGAGGCACTAGAACTCCGCCGACCCTGGTGAATCCCTCGAGGATCTCCGCCGAAACGTCCTTGGTAGAGCAATATTGTCCGGCCGAGTTCTGGTTGGCATAGCCAGCCTCGACCAGCTTGTTAAGGTGATAGGACGCAAGGGAGGGTGTCGAGAAACCGAGAGCCCTCTGGACGTCGCGAAGCTCGCATGGTCCTTTCGAAAGAAGGAGAAGGTATACCCGAAGGGTATTCCCTTTGAGCTCTCTCTCGCTTCTGGCACTGGCCGCGTTGGTCATACCATTCGCGCCTTGCCTCGTCGGAAGGGGCCGAAATTGCTCGACCCCTTGACGACTGAATCGCGTTCGGCCCGGTGGCCGCGGTTGTACGCCCTGGCCGAACTCGCGGCAACCCACTTCTCTGATATGTGCCTGGACCCAGTCCTCCCATGGTGTCCTCCATTGATTGGCTCTTGAGCGAGCATACAGGTTGAGGTTCCTCAACCAGTCAATTAAGCCTAGCCGCGTGGAGTCCATGGGGGCGACCTCCCCCTTTGGAACGCGACTATCAAGGTTGGTGCGAGCAGTATCAAGGTCGGTAGCTTTCTAGTGCTCTCACGAGGCTAGCGCTACTTTCGAGGTTGGTGCGCGACTCCTTGAAGCGCGGGCCCGAACCCGAATCATAGTGAGGAGGGGCATTGCACCATCTAGTCGAAATCCGCTCAGATAGGATTTGAACATCGTTTCTCATGCCCCAATCCCCCCCGGGGCATCCGACCCGTCGAGCCCGCGAAGGGGCGCCACGCAGGGGAAGTAGTTTGGGTCCGGACCTGACAGCAAACCGTGTGGGTCCCACCGGGCCCGTCGAGAATATTAGTTACTTGGTTTCTTGGGATGACTCATGTCGAAGTACTGCATGCGCTGCGGTAAGCAGAACGAGGACCAGGCGGCGTTCTGCGTGGCGTGCGGAGAGGCTTTTCCCGTGGTGCAACAGGGCCCGTCGGCAGGGTCTTCCGCAGAGAGAGCTGTCGCCCAACCGCCCTCAGTTACGTTCACAGCCGAAACGGAACACTTGGGGCAGGGTTACGCACTCCCCGACATTTCCTTGAAGGACGATCAGGGAGCCGTAGTCTACGTAGCGAAGAGAAAACCGCTCCACCAGAGCTTCGAAATCTACGACTCACAGGGGGAGACGAAGGGAAGCGTGAATCACAAGATGCACGCTACACATACCAGCTTCGAAGTATGCGACCCGTACAAGAACGTGCTGAACGTAATCGGCGTGGGGCCTCACAATAAGGGTTTTCCTCCGAACTGCTGGCTAGAGGACGCCAGCGGAAACAGGCAGGGGAGGTTCGAGTTCACAGGATTAGGAGTCTTCAGGCTCGTGAAGTCAGACGGAACGAAGGTCTTCGACGCCAGGCTCACGGCACTCGCGGCAGGTGGAGGGATGGTCCAGAGGCTGAAAGCACTGGCATCGAGGAGTTACGCCATCGATGTGTTTGACCCCTCCTTTTCGACCTTGATGCTGATGGGCACCATCGCAGCAATCGAAGCCGCATGGTGAGAACCCATCGGAGGGAGCCGCCAGCCCTCCACATGAGATCCTTCAGACAGCGAAGGTGACTTCACAGCGGAATCTGGCGATTCTGGGGGATGCGATAGAGCCTGCGGAATCCGCTTTCCGGACCTATTTGGGGGCGAGTCCCACCGGCCCACTCAAACATGGTGTGGCAGCGCTCCGCCAGATAGGCTTGAGCGGGGGCTCTCGGAGTATCCGACAACGTTCGGCGCGTTGGTGCCCGCTTTGAGGACTATCACGGTCGCCGCGGAGAACACTCCCTTCGACACTTCCGCATCCGCCCTGAGGGTCGGGCTGGTGCTGGCCATGGTGCCGAAGCAAGCCTTCGTGCGGTCCAGCGACCCAATATGACTGAGCCAGGTGCTCAGAGAGGAAGTGGCGCATGAGCCCCGGCCACTTCGGAGGCCCCCACTCGTGTGGTACGGGCCGCCCGGGCCTACCCTGCGACTGCAAGAGGCCTATCTCGGATGTGGCAAAGCGAGACCCAAGATTCATCGAACTCCTGCGCACTATCTGCGTCCCATCTTGGTCAGCAGGCGCGCCCTGGTCTCGGCCCGCTACGGCATTCTCTCTGCTTCTTCGGGGACCCTTAGCCGCCGGAAGAATATCCAGAACATGAAGATCGACACCGAGTAGAGGACGGACGCTATGTAGAACGGAAGCTCGAGCATCCCGGCATTCATCATCGCGCTGCCAACCACCGTGCTGAGGGAATTGGGGAGCTTCGACATCGCCGCACTGATTCCTGCGGCGGCCCCCCTCTCGTCCCGGTCCACGAGCCCCATGATCAGCGACGTCCCCAGGGGGCCTGACACGTTCATCATGAACGTCCTGAGTATGTAGATCCCTCCGGCGATCTCGAAGGTCGGGGAAAGCGGCACGGCGAGCATGAACACCATCGAGAGGCCCTGGGTGAGCACGATGGCCCTCACGAGTCCGAACCTCCGGGCCAGGTTGGGCGCGCCAAGGGCGAAGGCCGCTAGGAGGAACCCAGAGATGCCGATGATGGGCCCGCTGTAGGTATCGGGCACGTTGTAACGAAGCGTGAACCACTGTGTCATAAGAGGGACGAAGAGGCCGGCGCCGGTGGCGATGAGGACCGAGGTGACCAGGTACTTCACGAGGACCCCCCGCGACCTGCTGGGCATGAACTCCCTGATGCTCTTCGCCTTCGCCGAGGTCCTGGACTCGCTGATCCTGAACAGGAGCGGAGTGATGGCCACACTGAGCCCCGCGAGGATGAGATACAGCACGACGTGGGCCTGGGCGACGTCTAGCCCGACATGCTCGAAGACCAGCACCAGCGGGATGGCGAATCCACTGAGCCCCCAGGCGATGTTTCCGAGGAAGAACGAAAGCGAAAACGCTGCCGTCCTGTTGGACTCCCCGGCCTTCTCTGCCAGCAGCGCTGTCGCCGCCGCAGCGAAGGCCGCCTCGGTGCCGCCCTCGACTGCCGCGGCGAGAATCAAAACGAGCGTGTTCGAGGTCAGGGCGAACAACGCCAGCATGACGCCGGCGAGCAGGTTGCCGACCACGATGAACCTCCTCCTTCCGTATCTGTCCGCCAGTATGCCGAACGGAATGCTCGCGGCGACCATGCTGACCCCCATGACGGTGTATACGGTCCCGGTGAAGACGATCGACAGCCCCTTCACAGTCGTGAGGAAATAGGAAAGGTCAGTGAAGAGGAAGCTCAGTGCGAAGCTTGGGACGAAGCTCAGGACAATCAGCAGCTTGGCCTCCCCGGGGATCGAGCTGTACTGCCTGAACATGGGGTCTCTGGGGCGAGGGCCTCTACACCTCGTATAAACGGGAAACGCGAATAGGCAGCGATGCGCGCGCCGCCCGGATCAGAACCTTCGTGCAGGCTGAACCCATGCAGGCGCAGCCACTAGTCGGGCTGCACGAGGTCTTGGACCGAGCTTCACAGTAGGCTGGTCGATTCCCGCCGGGCCCGCTAGGTTTCTCCTCTCCCATCCTTGCGCTTGGCCACGCGCCATTCCAAACTTAAGAATCAGAGGGCCCCGGTCGGGGGTGCATTGAGGCTCGTGATCAGAAATGCCTCCCTTAGGGGCGTGAGCAAGACGCGGGACATAGCCATAGATGGCGGAAAGATTGCTCTCGTCGCCAGCAGGGTGAGAAGTGGCACAGACCGAGAGATTGACGCAGGAGGTAGGCTTGTCACTCCAGGTTTCGTTGACATCCACTGTCATCTTGATAAGTGCCTGACGCATGCTTGGATGAAGACGGAACGGGGGGTGAATGCCGGCAGCCCCGACGTCATCCCTTCGGCAACGGGTGTGAAGAGGAATTTCACCAAGACCGACATCGTGAGTAGGGCCAGCGCCGCAGTAGAGAGCTCCATCCTCTTAGGAACCACGGCAATCAGGGCGTTCGCCGACGTTGACTCAACCGGGGGCCTGCTGGCAGTGAAGAGCCTCCTTGAGGTAAAGAAACGGTTCTCGCGAGCCGTAGACATTCAGATTGTGGCATTTCCTCAGGAAGGCATCGTCAGAGAACTGGGAACAGACGAGCTCTTGCACAAGGCGCTGGAGCTGGGCGCAGATGTTGTGGGGGGCATTCCGTGGTATGAAAGAAGCGCCGACGACGCGAGGAGACACACCGACATAGTCTTTGACCTCGCAAAGGAGTATAACAAAGAAGGTTACCAAGGGAAGGTCGCCGCGAGCCACTGCAGGGGGGCGCTGGACTCTCCTGACGAGGAGTATGCTAGGAGAATTGTCCGAATGGCGAGGCAGGCGGGCGTGACGGTCGTGGAGAACGCCCATGTCAGCCTTTTCATGTACGGAAGGACCGATTCCCACCCGGTACGGCGAGGCGTCACCCGGGTCCATGAGTTTCTCAAGGGTGGCGTCAACATAGCTATTGGGCAGGACGACATCGACGACCCCTACTATCCTTTCGGAAGGGGAGACATGCTGGAGCTTGCGTTTGTGATGGCCCATGCCGCCCACCTCTCTTCATCTGAGGAGCTCGACGCGGCTTTTGACATGATAACCTACAACGGGGCAAAAGGGATGGGCATCGAAGGATACGGGGTCAAACGAGGGAACAGAGCCGACTTGGTCGTCCTTGATGCGACGAGCGTCCACGAAGCGCTGCGCCTGCAGGCACCTAGACTCTATGTCGTCAAGGGCGGGAGGCTGGTGGCCAGGACGAAAGTGGAACAGAGACTAACTGTCTAGGGTCTATGTGATTCTTGCTCCGGTGCCGACTCCGACGAAATACCCGAACAAGTAGAGGACCACAGACGCGTGCGCGCGCGTTGCGAAGTCTCGTGTTTCCTTATCTATCGGAGTGAATGACCCCGGAGTCCGCGTCTTGGAAGCCAAATTCACCTATGTCGGAATCAGGGTCAAGAGCATGAAGAGGTCGATTGACTTCTATACGACGTTTCTTGGTATGAAGGACAAGGGCCATTCCAGAATCGAAGTCACCAAGGGAGACGTGGCCTTCTTGGAATCGGTTGACGGGAAGGTCGGGATAGAGCTGAACCACTACGACGAAAAGAGCCCCTTCTACAAGAAGTATGTCGTCGGAGAGGGGCTCGACCACCTCGCGTTCGGAGTGGAGGACCTCGACGCGTCGCTAAAGCAGGCGAAGAAGCTCGGTTACAGGTTTCTGGAGGAGGTCAAGACCGAAAAGAGCCGCTGGGTCTATGTGGAGGACCCTAACGGAATCTGGATAGAGCTGTTCGAGACGAGTCAATAGACATCCGAAAGGCAAGGCTTCCTACCGCTCTACGTGCGCGTCCGGATCCATCAACGCGCCGTCCACGGAACGAATGCACTCCTCGGCTCTTGTTTATTTGGACTTACAGGGCCGTCTCTGTCATGCACTATGACGGTTCTTTCGAAGTCGTCTCGGCCAGGGCCAGGGTGTACGAGTTCGCGACAGACCCCTCAAAGGTCGCGACGATATTCCCTGACGTCTCGGACGTCAAGATCGACGACGCAGAGCACTTCACCCTGAAGGCAAAGGTCGGGATCTCGTCCATCAAGGGAGTGATGAATGTGAAGTGCACCATCGTCGAAAAGGTCCCTTCCACGTCTGTGAAGCTGAAGCTCAGGGCAAGCGGGCTAAGCAGCGCTGTCGAAATGGAGAGCGGTTTCTCCTTTGAGGATGCAAAGGGCGGTGGGACCCTGGTGAGGTGGACCGCCGACGCGAAGGTCGCAGGTCTGATTGCGAGAGTGGGTTCAAGATTGACGGACTCGATCGCTGCGAAATACCTGGACCAGACGGTCGAAGCGCTCAAGCGGAATCTCTCCTGACGCCCAATCCGCTCTCGTTAGGTGGCAGCGCAGTGCGACACGGGAGGTAGACTCTGAACCGGTCTGGGTGCTCCCAAGAAGTGGCCTGACTCAGTGCGGCTGGTTGATGGCAGCAAGAATGGAATCGGGCGTCGCGGGCGCCACGTCCACTCGTGCGCCAGGCCGGACGAGAGAGAGAGCATCGTTGAGCGCGTTCATCACCGCAGCGTAGCCTACGATTGTGCCGCTCTCCCCGACCCCCTTCGTGCCGTTGAGCGTACCAGTCGACGGCGTCACTTCATGGAAGACCTCGACGTCCGGGCTGTCCAGCGCCGTAGGGATGCCGTAGTCCACAAGAGTGCCTGTCAGCAGGTTCCCCTGCTCGTCGTATGCGAGCTTCTCGAACAGGGCACCCCCGACGGCGTGTACCACTCCTCCGT
Organism: Nitrososphaerales archaeon; assembly: GCA_050011215.1. Lineage (GTDB taxonomy): Archaea > Thermoproteota > Nitrososphaeria > Nitrososphaerales > Gagatemarchaeaceae > UBA183. The sequence goes on along the minus strand of JBEKJM010000032.1, from coordinate 5,926 downwards.
GCAACTGCCCTTCGACTATCTTCTTGTTGATCATCGTCCCACAATCCTCGACCACGACGTACCGCAGTATCTTGACCGTTCCTAGTTCGGCGTCCAGCGTCAGGGCGCAGAGGTGGACCCCGCTCGAGTAACTCATCGAGCTCACCTTGTACGTGGACTCTGCGGACATCTCGGCCAGCCCCAGTCTTTCGAGAATCTCCGCGATGGTCGGCAACTCCGCGCTCGGTCGTGAGGTGTTGACAAGCCTTCCGTCGCTGATGGAGAGCGCTTCGGCCTTCGTGCCCGTAAGCTCCGACACTCTGGCAAAGAGCTGCGCCCTGAGCTTACGAGAAGCGTCCACGACGGCGCTCCCCCCTGTGACGGCTGACCTGCTTCCGAACGTGCCTACCCCTGCGGGGACCAGGACCGAATCCCCCCAGACCACGGAGACCCTGTCGAGCGGAACCTTGAGCTCCTCGGAGGCGAGCTGGGCGAACGTCGTTTCTATCCCCTGTCCGTGCGGGGAGGAACCGGTGTAGACCGTCACCTTCCCGTTCCTGTCCAGAGTCACCCTCCCATATTCGGATTCGAAATCGAGTTCGACGCCGCTACCCTCGTTCTCGGATTCACCCCAGGAGGACGCTTCGTCGTTCTCCTTCTCCCCCTTGGATTCCCCTCCCTTCTCGCTCTGGCTCCCGTCCTGCTGCCACTGCTCAGCTTTCTCCTGCGAGGACCCTTCGCGAGAGTCACCACCGCCAGGTGACTCATCGCTCTCCGGGTGCTCCTCTTCATCCTCGTCGCCGCCGAAACCGCTCCTTCCCCCAATGGACACACCCAACCCGGCGACGATGTTCGAGTGCGAAGGCCCTCGCCGTTTGAACCTGGAGTTGACATCCTTCCTCCATTTCAGGAGTTCTTCATAACGCGGCTGACTGATGAGGTCATTGATCAGCCTGACGTGGTCCTCTTCCCCCGATGGTTTCCTGTCGGTGTCGCCCGGCCTCCTCTCGGCTGACAGGTTGCGCTTCCTCAGTTCGAGGGGGTCGATTCCCATCTTCTGTGCCATGATGTTCATCGCGCGTTCTATGAAGTAACATCCCTCGGGAGCTCCCGCTCCTCTGACAGGCCCCAGCGGCATCTTGTTGGTCGCGTACACGGCCAAGCGAAGGTCCACATTTGGAATCCTGTAAGGACCGAGCATCGACCACAGCGACAACTGCGACATATGGTTCTGTGTCCCTGTGACGCCCACGTCGCACTCGACCTCTGCCTTGACTGCGACTATCTTCCCGCCCATGTCGCAGGCCAGAGTGATGCCGCAGTACTCGTCCCTCCCGGACGCGGCTTCGAGGAACTCCTCCGTCCTCGTCGCGGTCCACTTCACCGGCAATCCGGTCATCCGGGAGAACAGACATGCGAGCAGCGGTTCTGGATACGATTGGGCTCCCTTGCTACCAAACCCGCCTCCCATGTCCATTACCTTCACGTGGAACCTCTCCTCGGGGAGGTGGAGTTGCGAGGCGAGCTGCCCCCGTAGACCATGCACAGACTGGACCGTCGCGTAGACCTCGTAGACGTCCTCTTTCTTCTTGTACTGTACGAGGGTAGAATGCGGTTCCATTGGCGTGCTCCCCTGTCTTGCAATTCCTTCCTTCGCCCTGATTACGTAGGGCGCCGAGGCAATGACCTTCTCGGCACTCCCCCACTTCACGTCGTTGCGCTGGGATAGGTTGTCGCTCCAGTCTTCGTAGATGAGCGTCTTTCCCTTCTTCGATTCTTCTATCGTTGTCACGACGGGGAGCGGGTCGTAATCGACCTCGACCAGCTCGACCAAGTCTTCCAACGAGTTCTTACGCCTCACCAGGATCGCCGCCACCGGCTCTCCGGTGAACCTCACCTTTCCCACCGCCAGGTGGTACCGCTTCGCAGGTTTCTGCGGGGGCCACTGATTCTGCGGAACGGTCGTCACACCCTGCTTGACAAGGTCCTCGCCGGTGAGCGCGGCGATGAAGTCGGGTGAAGCGCGAGCCTTCGAAAGGTCGATGCCCCGGATCCTTGCGTGGGCGAAGGGGGTCCGGACAATTCCCATGTAGGCCTGCCCCTCCATCCTGAGGTCGTCCACGTACCTACCCCTGCCCGTCAACAGCCGCGGATCCTCCAACCTACCCTTGGGTTCCTCCGAGCGCTGCTGCAAGATGACGCTCGTGTCAGTACTCGACCTCCCTCTCCTTCTTCGTCGTCGCCTTCCCCTTCGACAGTGCTTCGGCAGCAGCCCTTACCGACCTTACTATGCCGACGTAGCCTGTGCACCTGCAAAGGTTACCCTCGATTCCTCTCCGGATCTCCTCTTCAGTCGGGTGGGGATTCCTCTGCAGGAGGAAGAGGCTCGACATCAGGATCCCTGGAGTGCAGAACCCGCACTGTAAGCCGTGGCTCTGCATGAAAGCCTCCTGGATCGGGTGGAGCTTCTCACCATCTTCAGCCAGCCCCTCGACCGTCAGTATCTCCGCGTCCCGGGCCTGGACCGCGAGGATCATGCAGGATTTCACGGCCTTGCCGTTCATAATGATCGTGCAGGCGCCACAATGCCCGGTGTCGCAGCCCACGTGGGTGCCTGTCAGGCCCAAGTCGTCTCTGAGGAAGTTGACGAGGAGGGTCCTCGGTTCGACAGCTCCGCTGTGCTGCTTACGGTTCACCCTCATGGACACCCTGGTCTGCTCATCGGCCTTCACAGTTCTCACCTTCTCTGCCAATGCTCTCACTCACTCGCTCACTCGCATTCCGAGCACCCCGGCCCTTTCCGAAGCGAGCCTGAGCGACCTCTTCGTAAGCACCTTGATGGCCTCCATCCTGTATTCCCTGCTGCCGTGCACGTCTGAGGGCGGGTCTGCCTCATCGACGGCTCTGTCGGCGGCCTCTGCGATTGTCGTCTCGTCGAGAGTCTTCCCCTTGAGGTACCTCTCTGCCGAGACGGCCCTTATGGGGGTCGGCCCCGCTGCCCCGACGCCTATTCTCGAGTCTCTGCATGAATTTCCATCCTCCAGTGTGGCTACGACCCCAACCATCGCGATGGCGAAGCCTCCTTCCCTCACGCAGTGCTTCATATATGCGGAGGCTGATCTCTGCGGAAAATAGGGGAGCCGGACCTCTATCAACATCTCGTCGTGGCTTACTGCGGTTGTGAATAGGTCCACGAAGAAGTCCCGCGCAGGCACCACTCTCTTGCCGCGCTTGCCTTCTATGACGAACTGTGCGTCCGCGGCGAGTAGGGCTGTGGGGATGTCTCCAGCGGGGTCGGCGTGGCAGGCGCTTCCACCGATGGTGCCCAAATTCCTGACCTGCTGGTCCCCGATTCTGGTGACCGCGTCGGTGATGAGGGAAAACCGTTCCTTGACCGACTTGTCACTTCCGAGGGTGTCGTGCGTCGTGAGCGCTCCGACTGCGAGGTGCGCACCCATGTCTCTCACATAGGAGAGGCCAGGGAGCCTGGAGATATCGACTACCGCCGTGGGTGCAGCCAGCCTCAGCTTCATTATCGGCAGGAGGCTCTGGCCTCCGGCGAGTATCTTGGCCTCTTCGTTCTCGCCCAGGAGTCTTATCGCTTCATCTACGGAAGCTGGTGCGTGATAATCAAACTTCTTGGGAATCATGCGAAGGCTACTCTCCTTCGCAGAAGGACGGAGGCAGACGTCTAATAAGCATGGAAGAAGCGAACGAGCGCAGGCCGGAGCCGGATTCGAACCAGCAATTCTGATTGTGTTTGACGGAAGGTCGTCAGTCCCGAGTTCCACCGGGCCCGCGTTCGCCTCCTCGGTCGTTCGAACGCGCTTGACTTCCTTGAGCGAGCAGGTCGAGAGGTCACGGTTGGGACATGGAGCGGGACGGGAGGAGGGCAGGGAAGAGGCTCTAGCTCAAGATATTTGCGTCCCGTTGAGGAAGAGATTGGTCTGCACTTTCACTCCGGCCCTCTTCAGGGTAGCGTGTGCGTAGCACATCTTTTCGGCTTCCTTTGAGAGGTGAAGGATTGCTTCCCTGGAAGCGACGCTCTTCAACCTAAGGTCGTAAACGACCTCCTCGAAGGCGCCGCCAATCCTCCTGTCGAAGCGGCCTCTGGCGGTCAGTTCCATGTCGCCAAGAGGGAGGTCCGTAGATATCGCCAGGACCGCGTACTGGTTCATCAGGCATGATGCGGCCCCAGCGATGAAGTAGGCAAGCGGGTTTGGACCCTGGTCGGTCCCTCCCCTGTCGGGGGGCTCGTCAATGTAGAAGGTGAACTGGCGCTTTCGCGCTTCGAACTTCAGGTTGCTGACTCTCTTCAGGTCGACCCTTTCCGCTCCGAAGAGGAACTTCTCGTCCCTTGCCTCGTTCCGTTTCCTGATGTGTTCCCTGATTACCTCAACCGAGTTGTCGTCGTCGGCCATCGGCGGAAGAGCCCTCCCCGCGGATAAAGAGGTTTGTCAGACGCGCGCGCACAGAGAGCTACGACGGCGAGATGATGATGACGCTGTCGCCTCGCACCAGTACTACGCCGAGGGGTCGGGTCTTGTCGTCGGTTGAAATCTCCTCTGCGCTGCTTAGCGTGATGTCCATGCGCTTGTCCACCTCCTCAAGCATTCCACGTATCGTCCTCCCATCCCTGAGCTTCAAGAAGATGGCTTTCCCCTTGTGATGTTCCAATTCTCTCACCGCAACGTCTTCTGTCTCCATCACTACATCCTTGCGGACATTGAGCAATAAACGTTTGACTCCTGGCTAAACCGCCTTCCTCTCGCCTCTCTTTGCCAACTCGCGCGCGACACCCGGAAATGCTTTTACCTCCAAACTGAAACTAGCCCGAGAGTTGACCGATGGGAGGGAGTCGATCAGGAAGACCCTGGCCTTCGACAGAACTGCGGTCATTGGCCTGATCCTGCTGCTGACCTCCTTCGTCATGGGCGCCATGCTCCGCAAGTCTGCCTACATAACCGACGAGGACGTAGGGCGGCTGCGCGCCACCTGCGACACCTACCTGAGAGGATTCTGCGTGCCCACAGCGTACTTCTCCATCCCATTGGGTCCACTCGGTACGCTCGTGATCAACGCGACCTCCTTTCTTGTCAGTGCGGCTTTCTTCATCCTAGGCGTCCTGCTCGTGCGGAAATAGAAACCCGCGCTACAGCTAGACCATCTCGTCAAGACGCGACAAGTTGGTCTCGAAGGCTGCACCAGTCCCTGGATGGATTTGAACACCAAACCGTGCAAGTCCGGGTGGGCCCACTCACAAATAACCCAATCCAAGCTATTATGCTCAAAACAAGCTGGAATCAAGCGATTCTACAGGGACACCCCGACCGACTGCCTATATACTCGCTAGGGAACCAACAGACTATGACATTTGCACGCCGAAGAAAGTGGGAAGTAATCCGAAGACGCAGACACTCTTCTCATCAAAACACACTTGAACAGCGTGCCAATCGCCCCTCGTAGCCTGAAGGTTAGTCCAAGAGGGCTTGGCTCCCCGCAGCCCTAAGCCAGTCAGGGAAGAGTAGTCGCTGTTCTAATCCAGTCCGTTACCATACTTTCCCATGTGTTCAAATCCGGCCGTCCCTGAGACTCGAACCCATTTGCTGGCGAGTCCGACCAGACTCGGACCGTCGACTGAGTCAGCGAGCTGCAACATGAGCCGAAAGCCCAACACGCACTCCCGCCACCCGGCTTGGGACGAGGTCACCTGGCTGAGGTCCTCTCATTCTTCTCCGGGAAGCGATTCAAAGCCAAGAAGTCCGACTGAGCATAGTTGAGGCGAATGATGAGACAGAGACTCTTTGTCAGAAGCACCAATGAGTACGAGGTGACATCCTCCCACGACTGAAGGTCGTGGGCTTCCAGCCCCTGTTTCATGGCGTATAGTTCCCGCTTCCTCGACCGGGCTTGCGACCTCAGTTGGCTGGGGTGGTAGAGGTCCAGT
>JBEKJM010000031.1:0-14265 GCA_050011215.1 Nitrososphaerales archaeon | reverse complement strand
CCTATGCTCGGTCGCAACGCGATGTTGAACCCCGCGTTCGCGTCTGCATGGTCAACGTGGCCGCACTGGCACACGAAGTCCTTTCCTGTTCTTGTCCCTACGCTTCCGCACCGAGAGCATTCTTTCGACGTGTTTCTCGGCTCGACGTAGACAATCGGAATGCCCCTCATTCTGGCCTTGTACTGGAGAAAGCCTTGAAGTTGGTAGAACGACCACGAATGGAGCGTCCCATTGAAGTTCCTGCCGTGCCTCGTGTTCATTCTGATTCCAGCAAGCCTCTCCAACTTGATTCCAGAGTCGGTCCGTTCCGCGATGTCCACAATCTCCCTTGAGATTTTGTGGTTGATGTCCTTCACGATTCTGGACTCTCTGTTCCTTATGGCCTTGACTTTCCTGAGTCTGCCAGCCGCCTGAAGCCCCTTCCTCATGGCGCGATATTTCTCGTGGATGTGCTGTGCGCTCTTCCCCAGTTTGAAGACCTTGCCCGACTTTGGGTCTGAGACTACCGCGACATGGCCCGTGGCGTTCCTGTCCACTCCAATCCAGTTGGAAACTCCTTTCATCGGCGGGTCGGGAACCGTTATGGAGACGAAAGCGAACTCCCCATTCAATTCGACCTGATTGACCTTCGTGAAGTCTCTCCTGAATGTTATCGGAAGGGATAGCTTCAGACAAGCTATCTCCAATTCATCCCCCTCGACCTTGATGCTCTGATTAGGGGCAATCAGGTTCACGCTTCCAATCCGCTTCAGTTTCTTGTTCCTTGAATACTCCCTAAGAATCTGGTTGGCGATGGCGCTCTTCAGCCCGAACTGTTTCACATCCTTCGAAGAGAGCGTCTTGGTCTCCAGCGCAAACTCCGCAATCTGTCTGGCCTTCTGAAGCCCCGACGACAGGTCTTTCCCGTGTCTGACCTTGAATGTGAGAATCAAGCCTCTTGCTCCGCGATGTACTTCTTGATTGTGTCGGAAGATACATGCCCGTGCGTGGACACGAAATAGCTCCTCGTCCAGAGAGTCGGCAGGGAAGTGGTCAGGTGCTTGAACTCCTGCCGCAAGATTCTGGATGTGAAGCCCTTCAACTCGCCGACTATCCTGTTCGGTGCCAGAGTCGGGTTCGCCCTGACGAACAGATGCACATGGTCAGGCATGGTCTCAAGACTGATTACCTCGCAACCGAGTTGTTTGGCCTTCTCATGGATGAGTTGCTTCAATCGCATCTCAACCTCTCCCACAATGACTGGTTTCCCGTATTTGGGACACCACACGAAGTGATAGTTCATGAAATGAACAGAAGTCTCCGAGGCGATGTATCCGTGTGGCATGTCTTAGATACCAAGACCGCATATATTTGAGCATCCGCTTGGAGGACAAATCCATCCCACCGCTGAAGCACGTGGGCTTTCTTTGTCCTCCAAACCTCTCTTCGGTAAGGCAGGTCTAGGGGTACCTAACAACGAGCAGCATTGCGACGCGCGTTCCCGACCTATCCCGCGCGCATGGCTAACAGCGACCGGGTTCTCCGGCAGGGACACTGACAGTTAGAGCCAAGGCCCGCAAGAGTGGAAACCTTCAAGGAAGGCTGGGGGAGCGCCTTGCTCGTTGAAGCCTGGACAAATCCATGCCACGTTCGCCGCGAAGGAGGGAACACAGGTGGTCCTCCGGGCACTCCAGGGCACTGATCTGGACGGACTCTTGAAGTTCGCGAACACCATCGTCAAAGAGAGGAGATCGAACCGCGAGCTGGGGATAACATCTCTTGACAGGAGACTCAGGAAGTCAGACGAAAGGAAGTTCCTCGAAGGGATCCTGCACGGAATCAAGAAGAATGAGGAGGTCAGCGTCGCTGCGGTCGTAAGCGGGAAGATCGTTGGCCATTGTGACGTCTCTAGACGGAGACAGTCAGACGAAAGACACACGGGACTCCTTGGCATCGTGATCTTAGATGGATACCGTGGGATGGGGATCGGCCAGATGATGGTCAAGACGGCGCTGGAACTGGCACTCCGAAGCGGGGTCTGGCTGGTGGAGCTCCAGGTCTTCGCAATCAACGAGGTCGCGATTCACGTCTATGAGAAACTCGGATTCAAGAGAGTCGGCGTGGTGCCGGGCAAGATGCTACGGAATGGGCGGCTCCTGGATGAAATCCGCATGTACGTCGACCTGAGACAGCGCTAGGACCCACTTAACGCGATGCGGCGTGTTAGAAGGCCCGGTTTCCGGCTGGGTTCTTCGCTATTAGACGAAGAACGTCTCTCCCTCTGATCGTCCCGAGCGAGCCTCTTCTAGCGCTCTTCTCAGTGAAGCGCATTCCGTCGCCCTTGGAGCCAGTGCTGATAATAAGGGGAACGGGGTCGCTTGCGTGCATCTTGATGGTGCACGGGGTAGAATGGTCGCAGGACACTCCGACTTTCACGTCTCCGACCCGGTCGGCCACGGCAGAGAAGAAATCCCTGTCAATCGTTTCTATCACCTTCTTCTTGCCAACGGCATCACCGTCGTGCCCGAACTCGTCCGGCCCCTTGATGTGGACATAGACCGCCGTCCCCTCCCGGAGCTCCTGCCTGAAGAGATCCGCCTTCTCTTTCATGTCGTTCCTCTCCCTGACCGTTACCATCTTCATCCGCAAGATCTTCGCGATGCCGACCTCGGCTGGCATCTCGACGAGGGCCGTACCCTTCATTCTGTACCTCTCTTCGAAGGATTCGACGTCAGGGACGTGGTCCCCTGCGTCGCGCAGGAGCACGCAGTTGGCCGGGAGCTTCCCGTCCCGCACGCGCTCCGTATTGACTGCGCTCTCGGACAGGACCTTTGCGCTCTTGGCGGTGAACTCGTTCACGAGGTCCGCCGCTCGCCTCGCCGCCGTAGTCTTTGACTCCGGCTTTGCAACAAGGATGCTCTCACCTCGGGCTGTGGGCCTTGCTGTACCGAATCCCTTTAGCCTTGCATACGCGGGGTCCGTGTTTGTGATCTCCGCCGACAGGGGCTGATCCGCCTTGATGACCAAGACACCCCTGTACGATATCGTGGCACGGAACTCCAGCTCGGCTCCCTTCAACCTGATGCCATTCAGGCCCTCGGCCATCCTTACTGCCTCTTGCTGAGTGAGGTTCCTGCCCGCTCTCCGGTCGATAATCCGCCTCCCCTTCGCTGAAGCCAAGTTTGCCCGGAGAGCGAGGTCTCCCGGACGGACTTCGAGACCCGACCCGACAGCTTCGATTACGCCCCTCCCGGGATATCCCTTGTCGAATGAATAACCGAGCATGTTGAAGACCGCGATGTCGGACTCGGGGGCCACCCCCCGCCCTACGGTCACGACCCTGCCCAGTTTGGACCTGCGAGCGACTTCGTCCAAGTTCGGCGTGTACGCTGCCTCGAGCGGAGTCGTAAAGTTCAGCTGCGGGTTGGGCCTGTCAGCACAGCCGTCGAGGAGGACGTATCCTATTTTCATCTGCGCGCAGCCATCTTCCGAACGTCGCATTATCACCCTTTCGGGTCTGGACCCCTCCAAACCCTAATATCGGGAGGACATTCTTCGCCCGCGCCGATGGTGGAAATCAGGAAGGACTACTTTACTGAAAAGCTCTCCATAATCCTCCCCGACAGAGGGCTCAAGCCAGGCCAAGTCATGCCGCAGAAGGCAGAGAAGTGCAACTACTGCCCAGGGAACGAAGAGATGACACCCCCCGCTGACCTGGTGCTGGTTAAGCGGGGCGACACGCTCCTAAAGCAGACGGACTCCGAGGGAGACACAATCAAGAACTGGTCCGTTAGAATATTCCCAGCGAAGATTCCGGTCGTGACTCCCAACGCCCCTCCCTCATACGGGGAGCCCCCGCACTACAGCGAGCCGGCCGTAGGGTATCACTACGTCCTCGTGGCCACCCCCAGGCACGACCAGCCCTTTCCAAAGATCGACATCGAACAGTGGACGAACATCCTGGCGTCTCTGCAAGACAAGGTCAGATGGCTGTACTCTCAGAAGGGGGTAAGCTATGTCCTTGTCTACGCCAACTCAGAAAGCGATGGGAGTTCCACTGCCGTCCACCCGAACATACAGATTGTGACTACCCCTAGGGTCCCACCAGCCGTAGAAGAGGAGGCCGACACTGTTCAGACCTCCTTGAACGACCTGGGCGTCTGCCCGATGTGCCAGGTCGTGGGGACAGAGACGGGTGGACCCCGCCAAATCCTAGCGACAGACTTCTTCATCGCATTCGCTCCTTGGGTCTCCACGCACTCCTTTGAGTTCTGGATCTATCCCAAGAGGCACATGACCAGCCTTCTGAAGCTGTCGCAGAAGGAGATGATGGACCTTGCATTGATACTCAGGTCAACGCTTGGTGGGCTCTCGAAGGCGCTCGACACTCCGAGCTTCACCATGGTCTTCCACAGTTCCTCGGAGAAGAAGACGACCAAGCAGATCCACTGGCACATAGAGGTGTATCCGAGGAGGCCCACTTGGTCCGGGCTCGAGCTCGGCGGGGGCATCTACATCAACGATGTCTCTCCCGAAGGCGCCGCACAGGTCCTAGGCGCGAGCTCGAGGAAGGAACTGGCACAGCTCGTTGGAATAAGATGATGATTACGCACTTTTCTTGCGCGCGTGCCGAGGGCGCGGAGCGACCGAGGCGAGTGGAAGCTCCTCAGCACGTTCCCGATTGGAACGTCCGGGAGTCCGTTCGTTGAATCAACCCGCATACCCGTAGAGCAGTTCAGAGGTCCGATTGGTCAGGATTATGGGAAAGAGTGGCGTGTGACTTTTCAGGCCTGCGATTGCCTGAGTCATTGCCATTTTGTCTTAAGCTTACGACCAGGTGCCTGAGAACAGCACCGAAGCGCCGTTGTTCATGCTGAACGAACCCACTGCCAATGAACCGACTGTCTGGCCGGTATATGGGGCACCTGCTCTGCATACCGCATCGAGGCTGCTGCTCGCTCCGATTGTAGTCACAGGGTTGTCATGCCCGAATGTTGTTGAGGCGTCAGCCTTCCCGGCGACCTGAACGCTGCAACCAGTCATTGTTACGCTTGAGGCGCCGGTGTTGATCAAGGTGACGTCGCAGACACCCGTTGAGGTCATGCAAGTTGCCGCCTGTGCCGTGACTGTTGCTGTGCTCGTGAATGAGCCGAGGAGGCCGAACACGAGTCCAGCGACTGATAAGGCTGCGATGACCGTGACCGCGATGAGCAGGATAGTTGCGAGGATTGGTGAGATGGCTCCTCTTCTCCTTCCACGCTGCAGGGCCTTCATCGTTGGGCTTTCTCTTTCATCTCTTCTTATTGACGCGCGCGGGATTCAGATTCAGTTTTCGGGTCAAATTGCCGACACAAAGTAACACAGGGTCGTACTCGGAGAGAGTCAAGACGGCATTAAGGCAGCACGAAGCCCGTCTGATTTGAACGCCGTTGGTGCATTGGAGCTCTGTTCGGGTGCCGCCAATAGCCACTTCTCTTCATGCGATCCATCAGCCTGGTCGGGAACGGGTCCCTGCCCATCCCGATCGCCACGTAATACGAAGCCCAGTCGAGCATGTAGACCATTGTGACGAGCTGGGCGAGGTCCGACCTACCTCTCCCCCTGACTTCCACAGGGTTCGTCTTCAGCTCTGAGAGGATCCTGACCATGGAGTCAGCCCCTGCTTTGTCTCGCTCAGTCTCAGCAGGGTGTCTGAGGAGAACGGGAGCGAACTCTGTGCTCGGGTCCTCCTATGCTTGTATCTCATTGTGAAAGGCATCCGGCAATGCGTCGAAGATTGCGTGAATCTTTGCGTTCTCGTTGAGGAGGTTCTTGAACCTGATTCCCGCACCGCAAGTCGACCGCGAGCCGTAGATGACCGGAGCCTTTTCCAGAATCGAGAGAGCGAGCTTCTTCGATGGGTTCTTTGACACATCTGTGTTTATCCCGGACACCCGCCCTTCGGCCTTCATCTCCTTTAGGGCATCCTCAGCCTCGTCCTCACAGCCGAGGCCGAGCCCCTCGTTGATGACCGAGAGGCACGAGAAGATGATGAATGGGAGCATATAGCGGGGAGCCACGACCTCTGGCATCATGATGTGAGGAACCCCGAGCTTCTCCGAGACTTCCATGAGCTTCCCCCCTGAGGAGATGGAGACTGTGGTTGCGCCTCCCTGGACCGCCGCCTTCATCATCTCGATCGTCTCCCTAGTCTGTCCAGAGGCGCTGCAGGCGATCGCAAGTACGTCGCTCATGCTTCCGATCGGCAGCCGTCCCGTTAACGTCACCACCTCGAATTTGGGCCTTCTAGATAGCCAGCCGGCTATGATCTCACCGCCGGCCGCGGAGCCGCCCATCCCCAAGACGTACACCTTCCGAAACCCGGCGTGCGGTACGTCGAACTCGGCACCGAATCCTGACCGGGCCATGCCCGGCCACCCTTCGTAGGTCTTGTGGACGTTACTCGGGTCGACACTCCGTATCCTACCAAGTGAGAAAAGGTCGCACAATTCGTTTCACGCCGTACTCTGCCTGTAGCAACCGCGCATGGATTCCTCCTTGAGCTGAATGCTATTCTTCAGCGACCCTGGCATTCGCGCTTCAACGGGAGGACATCGGAGGTTCGGTCTTACAAAGCCACTGACGCTAGCGGTTCGGTCACGAAAGACGCCCCTTCTTCGCGCCAGCCCTCCTCCTTTCTTCAGACGTATCCTCGAATGTCCTCCGAATCAGAGCCTCCTCTGCCCTTGTCAGGGTCTTCCCGCGTCTCTCCACCATCCTCCGCTGCGTCTCAACAACTGATTCAATCAGAAGTTCCACCATTCTACCCGAGCCGTCGGAGTACGTGTAGCTCGGGATATTCTTGCCAGCCAAACCAGCCACATAGCAACCTGTCCCGAGCAGCCTGCCGGAATAGACCAGAGCACCAATTGACACCTTAGACATGTCGCCCACGACCGGGCCAAGCTTGAGCATCCCAGAATCCACAGTGCCTCCGCCGATGTCCAGCCGGACGTTCCCATAGGTATTCTTCAGATTGCTGAAAGTGCTCCCTGCCCCAAGGTTGACCCACTCTCCGACGTAGGAGTCGCCCACGTATCCGTGGTGCGCCTTGTTGGTGTTGGACATGATTATCGAGCTCTCTACCTGCCCTCCCACTTTGCAGCCCGCGAAGACAGACGTTCCTCCCCCTACCAGGGCAGAGTAGATCTTGGCCTTTGGCCCGATGTAGCAGGGCCCCATTACTCTGGAGAAGCTCTCCACTAAAGCAGCTTCTTCGACTACTACCGGGCCCAGCCTGGTGTCGAATGTGACGTGTAGCTCGATCTCGGCTCGACCATCAATCCTCAGACTGGAACGCGGGCCTCTGACTTCTACAGTGCTTGGGAGCGAAAGTGGGTCTTCGAAGCGCTTCGCCTGTGCAGCAATCGCCAATCCGTTGCTTTGAACCAGGTCCCAGTATCCGGCGAAGAGGCTGTCAGTCGGGGCCTCCAGCTTCTCGACGCCCTTGCCAATCCTGACCGTGTCTCTCCTGCCAATCGGACCCGGCATCATCCCCGTCCCTTTGACCCTGGCAGCGACCACTTGTCCGCCGGCCACGGCCACGAAGGGGGTTTTCCTAGAGGCGAGGGTCAGGAGCAGCCTCCCTGGCCTAGCTCTGGCGTTGACGAAGGTCGTCAGGCCGTTGGCATTCTCGTTGTAACGCCTCCCAATTGATTCTCTGCAGACGTCCTTCAGCGCCGCTCTGCCCCACACCATCGGGTCCGCAGTGTCAGCGATGCTCTCGCGGACCGCTTCTAGGAGGGTCTTCGTGCCTCTGTTAAGCTGGCCCACGTGCCTGAGCATCGTCAGGGGACCGAAGCCCGCCATGGCGTCGTCTTCGAAGATGACTGTCGTCAATTCGCTAGACTACCTTCCCGATCTTCTTTGTATAGGCGTCGTTGGCTTCCTTGTACGACCTCCTGTCCCCGATGTCGATGAACTCTCCGGCCAACTTCACAGCGTAGAGCCTCGCGCCGTCGGCCTTGGCATCCTCGAAGGTCTCCTTCATGCCATAGACCTGCCCTGCCGGGATGTACCTGAGAAAACTCTTTTCCATGACATAACACCCGACGTTGATGTACCCTGAGATCACGGGCTTCTCCCTCCATTCGGTGAGTCTTCCTTCCTTGTCCGTCTTCATGAAGCCGTACTTCATTTCGACGCTGTGCTTCATCAGGACCATCGTCGCATCAGCCCTCTTCCTGTCGTGGAAGGCGATCGCCTCGCGAAGGTCGAAGTCCAGCATGGCGTCTCCGTAGAGGCAGACGAACCTCCCCCTGATTTTACCCTCCGCGGCCTTCAGCTGGCCGGCGGTCCCTAGCGGAAGACGAGAGGCCGCGTATGAAATGTCGACCCCCCATTCCCCGCCGTTCCCGAAGTACTCTTCAATCTTCTTCCCGAGATAGCCCGTGGCGACGACGACCTCGGTGATTCCCCTGGCCTTCAACCACTCGAGGATGTGCGCTAGAATCGGTTTCGTGCCGACCGTGAGCATCGGCTTCGGAAGGAAGAGGGTGTATGGTCTCAGCCGGGTTCCGAAGCCCCCGGCGAGAATCACAGCCTGGATTCTATCGTTCTTCAGTCACCAGTCGCCTTGGGCTCAGGCTGGCCAGTTCGTCCTTATACGCTTCATCAGTCCCTGAGAAGATGCAAGGATCAGCGACCAGACCCTTTACTCCCAGTTCTACCACCTTTCCGATGTCCGAACGCGTGAGTCTCTTCTGGGTCCTAAGGAGCAGGGGTTTGGTCGAAAGCTTCGAGATTAAGCTGAGTGTCGCGTAGTCAAGGGCGCTGAACGGCGTTCCCCTGGCCTGCGCGGGCACCGTTGCGGCGTCGATGGCTTCGACACCTTCCATCCCAGAGAGCTGGCTGACCTGCTCAAGAATGTAGCCGGTCGATATGGCACAGATCTTTTTCACCCTGACGTCGGAGAGCACAAAGAGTGGCATCAAGTGGGCATACATCTCTACGAAACCGAAGGAGCTGGACATTATTCTCTCCCAGTACTCTTCGGTGAGATGCCTGCCTCCTCCGACGAACAGGCCGCAGGGAACAGAGACCGTGGAGATGACGTCGTTGATGTACACGTCGTGGAGGTCGTAACTCCCATAGTGGTTCTGCGTCGAACCTTCGTCACCCTCGATGTTCAGCATTACAGCGTCGGCACCGGCCTCCTCAGCCTTAACGGCGAGCGAAGAGCTGTTCTTCGGTAGACTCGCAATCATCGTGTACTCTTTCGTCTGGGATATGATGTCCAGTGGCCTTCGCAGCTGAGATGCGGACTCCATTCTGCTCGTTGTCTAAGAGACCTTCCCGCTTACAAGAGAACTGCTCAAATGCGGCAGAGGGTTTGGTATTATTGTTTTAACTGGCGCCATATTGTTCTTTGCCCTGTCACGCGCGCGGAATGGAGTGTGTATTGCGATACAAGGATACCAGCCGAGATCATCACGAAGAAGGGATCTTAGGTTGGATGCCGACAGGCGGTCTGCTACTCGACCACTACCTGACGA
Source organism: Nitrososphaerales archaeon (assembly GCA_050011215.1). Taxonomy (GTDB): domain Archaea; phylum Thermoproteota; class Nitrososphaeria; order Nitrososphaerales; family Gagatemarchaeaceae; genus UBA183. The sequence goes on along the minus strand of JBEKJM010000031.1, from coordinate 4,753 downwards.
ACTACCCTGCATCGGAGTCCGCGGCTGGAATCAGATCCAGACGGTCACACCGAGGACAAGGAAGAGCAGCATCAGGTACGGACTGGTGATCTTGAAGAGGGTCCAGGCGGTACTCCGAGTCCCGTCGACGGCCAGCTTGGCACTGTAGCCAAGCACCAGACCGCCGAGGGCAAGCGCAGTAACGGTGTAGAATATGCTTACGGGAGTGAAAACGAAGATCAGAACCGACAAGACTGTCAACATGGCACTTGTGGCGGCCACGCAGACTGCGGCGATCCTGTCGCCGAAGACCACGGGGAGCATGGGCACCTTGGCGGCCTCGTAGTCTTCCTTGCTGAAGATCGCTAGGCTCCAGATGTGAGCCGGAATCCAGACCATGACCAACGCGGACATGTAGATAGCTATCGAGGAGAAAGGGTTCCCGACGGCCGAATAGCCCACCAGGACAGGCATCCCCCCTGAGAAGCCTCCCAGCACTATGTTGAGCCAGCTCCGCCTTTTCAGGAGAAGGGAATAGACCACAACGTTGTCAAGCAGCCCCAACAGCATGAAGCCTGCAGCCAGAGGATTGATCAGAAAGAGAGCCATGGCGACCGAAAGAATCGCCATGGGAAGGCCGAATGCGAGGGCCGCCCCTGGGGAGATGTCACCTGCTGGCACGGGCCTATTCATCGTGCGCTTCATCATGGCGTCGATGTCCCGGTCGTGGTAGTTGGTGAGGATGTCGGCAGAGGCGCTCCCCAGGGTCAGGGTGATCCCCGTGATGAGAACCAGCACGGGGGAGAGAGTCGACCCGGGCGTCTCGCGGTATGCCACTGCCATCGCCACCAGGCCCGTGAAAACGAGAAGACCCCAGACTCTTGGTTTGGTCAGGCGCCAGTAATTGCCTACCGAACTGCCAAGACCCATCTGACAAATCGTCGTAGGCAGCGATAAAACGTTATTGTCGAAGCTGGGAGGCGCGCACAGCCCTTCTCAGTCTAGCCTGATCTCGAACGAGGTCGAGGAAATGCGGGGAGGAATTTAGACCGGTCCAGCCCAGCGACAGGTCCCCTGAAGAGTCCGGGACGCACACAGCAATGAAAGAGAAAACGAGGACGAGCAGCACCGCCGACACGCTCTCGCCCGCTAGACTTCTAGCCTAGGGGGCGCCTTCGTTCAGCCAAATCGCGTTTCCGTCTGGGTCAGCAATCATGGCGAATGTGCCCCACTCCTTCTTAGTGACAGGCGTTGCGAACTTGACCCCATTCTTCTCGAGTGCCGCAGCCGTCTTCTCAACGCTCTTGCAGTAGAGGCTAATGCCAGTGTTTCCAGGCTCTAGTTTGCCCTCGCACAGGTGGAACTTCGCGTTCGAACCCTTGGGCCAGACCGTAATCCAGTGCCCTGAACCCTCGGTTGCGAACCCGAGTTTCTCCTCGTACCACTTTGCAGACTTCTTCGCGTCCGTGACCATCAGTGCGACACTGAGACTTCTCGCTAACATGGTCCGGTGGACAAAGTCACCTCCTTTTCCGTGTTTCTATCGGGCTCCAAAGGTCGACCTCGGCGTCCTACCGCTTATGCCGCTGAGGCCTTACGCAGTCGCTCTTTCCTACTGCCTTCAATCTTTCTCAGGGTTATCTCGCTTTCCGTCACGATCAGAAGTATCTGGTCCTTCCTCTTCCACCCGAAGCCTTCGACGACAGGGTTCGGAATCGTTATCCTGAGGCTGTTCCCGGTCTTGCCAAGGGTGACCCTGAATATGACAGGCACGGTCGAACTCCAGTTCTAACGTTGATTTAACCTTAATTTAGTGAACGGAACGCAAAGCACTGGTCAAGTTTGACAATCCATAGCCGATATGAAGGAATGTTAGCACGTAGGTTCTAACATGGCCTCGCTCACTGAGCTGCATCATCTGATGCCGAGTGGATTCCGATGGGAAGACTTGGGTTTCGAACTTGACAACATCGAAGAGGGTTTTGACGATGAGTGGTCCAGATAATCGGGACGGTTTTCAGAGAGCCTTAGACGATCTCGTTGACGATGCGGTGACGCTCCTGGAAGAACGCATAGTCCATTCAGCGGACGAACGAGTCGCTGAGAAACGAAGCAACAACAGTGAGCTGATTGAATCGTCGACCCATTTTACGCTCATTATGCATGCTCCAGGCTACAGAAAAAGTCAGCTGAGGGTCTCACTTCTCGGAGATGACTTGGTCGTGACCGCTCCTGACTTTACGGTACACAGGCCGCTTCGCGCTTCCGTCGACAGGTCGAGCTTGGCAAGCACCTACATCAACGGCGTTCTGAGCGCCAAGCTTCAGAAGACTTACTGAAGGACGAAACGTCGTCGCAGACGCTTCTCAGAGGGATTTATCTACTACCGGCAGGTGTTCGTGCAGAGTGAATCAGTCCGCCAATAGGAGGGTTCTCTCCCACGCAGAGGATTTCGACGCAATCTTTGAAATGGTGAAAGCGGCAACCGAGCGAAGCCTAGGCATGCACAGGGCCGGGCTCACGCTTGTCCTGGGAGACATCCCCAACAACGTCGGAGCGTATCATCAGATGGGGTCGAACACCATCGTTATGAACCGAAACCTCCTCAGGATAGTTCAGAAGCTCTCGAAATCGAAAGCCAAGGTGAACTCGTACGTCTTCATGATCCTGCTTCACGAGTACCTGCACACGCTTGGATTCGAAAGTGACAAGCAGGTGAGAGACCTGAGTCAGCAGATATCAAGAGGGTTCCTTGGGGGGAGGCACCTTGCCGGCGACATGGCCGTCAAACCCCTTGACCGGTTCTTCCCAGACCTGCCGAAGTTCGCAGCATTTAGAGACAAAGGAGAATACGAGATCGTGCGTAGGTTCGATTCGTCAAGCACCCCCTACATCGGCTGATCCGAGAATCCGTAAATACGCCAGCGGGTCGACGCGCCTTTCGAAGGCTCACGGCGTCCCTCGAGTTTGGCCTAATCGCCGTTGACATCATTGCTTCATGGATCAGGATGATACTCGCCCTTGGGCTGAGCATCCTCTTTGCCCTCACCATCGGAATCTTCGCTGCAAGGAACAGAAGGGCAGAGGGCGTCATCTTGCCGCTTCTCGACATATTCCAGTCTATCCCAATACTGGGGTTCTTCCCGTTCGTCATCGTGGGAATCTACGGGGCGATTCCGAACGCAATCGGCGCAAATCTTGCGGTCATCGTTCTCATCTTCACAAGCATGTCATGGAACATCGCCTTCGGAGTTTACGAGGCTGTCAAGGCGATACCGAGGGACTACGCCGACCTTCTGGACATGTCGAGTGCCAGCGGATGGCAGAGGACGAAGTCTTTGTACATACCAGCTTCACTGAGCCGGATAGCATACAACACGCAGACTTCGTGGGCAGTCGGCCTCTTCTTCCTCGTGGCGAGCGAGATAATCGCCGTGGGCTCGACGGCGGTCCCTGTCACTTATGGCATAGGCATCGGTGCGACCACCTTCTACAGCAGTGGAGACTTCACTAACTACACTCTATTGATTGTTGGCCTGATTCTCGCCGTGGTCGTATGGAGGTTCGTCTTCCTGAGAGAGTTCGCGCTCTGGTCTGAGAAATACAAGATGATGGAGGAACCGCGCGAACAGCACCGGGACCCCATAATGCGAATCTATTCCTGGGTGAACCAGCGCAGCATTTCGAAGCTCTTTCTCCTGACCCAGGGGAAGGGGGTCAACCGATTCACCTCTGTGATATCGAGGTTCAGGAGAGGCATCAAGTACGCCGTCCTGATCGTTCTCGGGTTCTTCTTTCTCCTGGTGCTCGAGAGCGTAATGAAACCCGGCGCCGTTAGCCTCGGACATCTGCCTTCCGTGTCGACGATTGGTTCGGTTGAAGGCAATGTCCTGTACAACCTAGCAGCTTCGTTCGTCAGGATCTGGTACGTCTACGTGATCATGGTCGCAATCGGGCTGCCCCTGGGAATCGTAATTTCCCTCAACTTCAGGCTCTATGACACGGTCTCCCCGATCCTCGAAGTGATATCTTCGATGCCAGCGCCGATCCTTCTGCCCGCAATCGTCCTCATCCCCATTCTAGGGCATTCTGGCGAGGGGGTGGCGGTCATCGTCATAATGCTTGCGTCAATCTGGTACATCATTTTCAACGTCATGGCGGGCGTGAGGACGCTACCTGCCGAAATCAAGGAACTGCCACGCGTCTTCAAGGTCAGCAGACTATCGGCTTGGAGGAACGTGTACATCCCCGGTGCCCTGGCCGGATTCGTGACAGGCTCAATCACGGCAATTGGCGGTGCCTGGAACGCGCTGATCATCGCCGAGTACTTCACAGTCACGAATCCTAAGGGCACGACGACCCTACTGACGCAGACAGGAGCGGGAATCGGCAAGGTAATCGTGAAAGCGACCAACTCGAAGCCTCCCGACTACCTCACGCTGTTCTTGGCGGTGGTGTCGATGACGGTTCTCATCGTTGCGTTTAACCTAACCGTCTGGAGGAGAGTGTATCATCACGTTACGAAGCGGTACACGTACAACAGATAATGCGGCCTCAGTCGACCTTCCCAGACTTCGGGCAAATTGCGACTTGCGAGCTTGCACCTGATGAGACGCCCAAACCGCTGAGCGCTTAGTGCAGTGCATGGATATGGAGATTCTCCTATGTCGCTTCCGAGCCCCTAATACGCCTGCCGTTGCTGGATGGGCACTCTCCTATCCGCTCTCTCTGGAGTACTGTGGCTTCCGTGTTAGCCTGCGGCCCAACCTTTCGA
>JBEKJM010000030.1:0-14927 GCA_050011215.1 Nitrososphaerales archaeon | reverse complement strand
TCGCGCTCGATGAGACACTGCCGGATGCGTCCCTCGGCGCCTCCTCGGAACAGCACACCGTGTGGCATCACGACACCGAGTCGACCCGTGCCCGCGGGGGGCCGTGCTTCGCCCATTCTATGACGCGCCTCACCTTCTCTTCATCACCCTCGAGGAAGGCCTGGACGGAGCCGTCAGCCATGTTTCTGACCCAGCCCGATACCCCTCGGTTCGCCGCCAGATCGGCCATCGAGGCCCTGAAGAAGACCCCGTGCACGAGCCCAGTGATCCTCAGCATGACTGCGGTCCTGGCCAGGGTTCAGCCGCCTCTGTGACCAGGGGCTCTTGCAGAGCCGGAACTCCCCGGTGAAACGGATGGGGGCATGACTTGCTCTCGGCAGCGCCGGGCCAATAAATATTCTGCGGCGGACTTGGGTGTCCCGGACCCAAGCGAATCAGTGGAGCGCTGGTCACACGGGTCGGGCGCCACCTCGCAGAAGCTGTCAACAGGCAGGTCAACAGAGCACCTCAACCGTAGAGATGGTGCGCGTCAGGGCCATCTCCCCCGGGTCTCCCCCGAAGAGATATAGAGAACCTGTCCGTCCTATAGAGTCATGGACGCACGCAAGGTCCTCGAAATGGGGGGCGGGACGCTCCTGATCTCTCTGCCCAAGGACTGGACGAAGAGGAACGGAATAAAGAAGGGGGCGACGGTGGCCGTCGACGAGCTCTCAGCCAGGAAGCTGATAGTGAGACCGATCGAGGACGTTGTCGACAAGCCGAGGGAGATTGAGGTGGAGTATCCTGGAGAGGACCTGAGCGAGGTCATGAACGACGTCACGGGGGCATATCTCCTCGGGTTCGACGTAATTCGAATCGTTGGCAAGAAGGTAATTTCCAGAGAAGACAGGGCCAAGCTGAAGGCCACTATGGCCCACCTGGTGGGGCTGGAGATAATGGACGAGGACTCCAAGAGGGTTGTGGTCCAGTTCCTACTGGAGTCATCAGCAATCATCCCAGAGAAGATAGTCAGGCGGATGTCCAGCATCCTCGACGGCATGCTCAGAGATATGACGGAGGGGCTGACCAAGGGAGACGCCAAGCTCCTGGCGCTCGTCGCCGAGCGCGACGACGAGGTCGACCGGCTCTACTTCTTGCTGGTGCGGGCGATCAGGGCCGCGATAATGCGCCCAGAGATTGCCGAAAGTTATGGGCTCTCGCCCGTCGACGTTCTGGACTACCGAGTGCTCGCCAGCTTCCTTGAGAGCGTAGGAGACGCGGTGGCTGAGCTCTCGAAGAAGCTCCACTATTCCCGGACCTCCAGACAACTCTCGCGCGAGCTCGCGGCGTGCGTGTCGAGGCTGAAGCAGATGAATGATCTGGCCACGCAGGCGTTCATCTCTAGGAGGGCGGGCAGGCCCCGCTCTGTCAAGATGACCGTCAACAAGCTGTCTGAAGAGATGAGTCGGGACCTAGGGAGGATCGCACAGCTCCCAGTCGCCCAAGGAACCTCTGTGGCGGAGACGCTCGGTTCCCTCGAGAGGGTCAGCAAGCTGCTGGTCGATGTCTCCGACCTCGCAGTGATTACGCAGCCCATCTCCTGAAAAGATCCTAGGAGTCCCACAGGCTGAGGGAGAGTCTCTTCCGCGAGCGTGATGCTCACAACCCTTAATTACGCACGGCCTTCACTTGGTACATGCCGAAGTATCTCTTTGTCACGGGCGGAGTGATGTCTGGCCTCGGCAAGGGCATCACGGCATCATCGGTAGCCAAGCTTCTGGAGTTGGCGGGTCTTGAAGCAACCTGCCTCAAGATCGACCCATACCTGAACTTCGATGCCGGGACGATGAACCCCATCACCCACGGCGAGGTCTACGTCACTGATGACGGTGGCGAGACGGACATGGACCTGGGGACCTACGAGAGGTTCCTCAACAGGAACATGTCGAAGGCCAACAATATGACGACCGGCCAGATCTACAAGAAGGTCATCGACGACGAGAGGAGGGGGAGGTTCCTCGGCAAGTCGGTCCAGATAATCCCTCACATCACAGATGAGATCAAGCGAAGGATTAGGCAGCTGGCAACCGACTCGAAGGTCGACGTGCTCTTGGTCGAGTGCGGCGGAACAGTCGGAGACATCGAGAGCCTTCCGTTCCTCGAAGCGTTCAGGGAGATGCGGATGGAAGAGGGACCGCCTAGAACGCTTTTCCTTCACGTGAGCCTCGCTCCCGAGCTGTCGGTGGTGGGCGAGATGAAGACCAAACCCACTCAGCACAGCGTCCAAGAGCTGCGTAGGATTGGTATCCAGCCAGACATCATAGTTGTCAGAAGCTCGAGGGCCCTTCCGAAGGAAGCCAAGGAGAAGATATCTCTCTTTACGAGTGTGCCCGTGGAGAGCGTGATATCCAACCCTGACGTGGAGTCGATCTACCAAGTCCCCAGGCTTCTTGAGGAACAGGGGGTGCTCAGACCTATCCTTCGACAGTTCGGGATCAGGAGGCGGCTGAGCATCAGTAGATGGAACGCGGTAGCCAGGAGGTTCCTCGACCAGCCGAAGAAGGTAAGGGTCGCGATGGTGGGTAAGTACGCAAGCCTGGCTGACAGCTACGTGAGCGTCAATCAGGCCCTGACGCACGCCTGCGCAGTAAACGGGGCAAGCTCCAAGATAGATTGGATCGAATCCGAAGTGATCGAGGAAGACCGTGCGAAGCTCGGGCTCCTAGACGGCTACGACGGGGTCGTCATTCCCCAGGGGTTCGGAAGCAGGGGAGTCGAGGGCAAGATCGCGGCGGCGAACTATGCCCGCGTCTCAGGAATACCCTACCTCGGCCTCTGCTTCGGCTTCCAACTGGCCATCGTCTCGTTTGCCAGGCATGTCCTTGGGCTCGAGAAGGCGAACACAACCGAAGTGGACCCAGAAACACTTCACCCGGTGATCGACCTCCTGCCGGAACAGCGGAAGGTATCAGACTTAGGGGGAACGATGAGGCTCGGAGGGCATGACATTTTCCTGAAGAAGCCAAGCAGGGCCTTCGACATCTACGGTCGGGAGAAGATACGCGAGCGGCACAGGCACAGGTTTGAGCTCAACCAGAAGTATCTGAAGAGGTTCGAGGAGGCGGGGATGCACTATGCCGCCTTTAGCGACAACGGCCGCAGGGCAGAGATAATGGAGCTCGATGGGCATCCGTTCTACATGGGAACGCAATTCCACCCCGAGTACGTGAGCAGACCTGAGAGCCCCGAGCCCATCTACGTGGCCTTCATTTCAGCGTGCGCAAAAAGAGGAGAAGAGACGGCCCGGAAAGACAGACGGATGGAAGCGTCAGCCCGCTGAATAGGCCCTCGAGACCCTGAGTGCGAGGTCAGCCGCACGGGCTGCGCTCGCTGCAAAGAGGTAGACGTTCGACTCGACGCCGTTTCCTCCGAGGTCGACTAGGACGTCGAAGCCCTCATCGACTGAGGAGAGTCGCTTTTCAAGGGCTTTTACCGTGGGGTCCCCTGAAGAGGAAGGCAGGTACCCTCCAATCTTGAGAGTCTTCAGCCTGAGCTTCTTCAGGACCGTCGCCATCCTCTGATCGTATCTGAGGTTGATGCAGGCCCGGAGCTCAGGCTTTCTTGTTCTCACCAAGAGGAGGACCCTGGACAGGTGCCTAGAGGCGCCCGGTTCGGGCGGAAGAATGGATTTCGGCCTGCCCTTCACCCTTACTATCCTCCCTGGGACGGCGACGACGTCCGCGGCTGACACCGCGTCTCCAACTGCCAGCGCGAGGTTCACGGAGACCTCGGGCATCACCGAGACAAAGCCTGGGGAAGCCTCAAGCCTCCGGACTGCCTCGGCGACCATTGAGACCGCCTCGGAGAAGGCCGACCTGTCCCTTCCGTATTCCCTAATGCAGACGTCGCAGTCTGCGAGCGTGGGATAGAGGTTCCTGTGTCTGGCGCAGACAGCCCCTCTCCCGAGGAGCCCGGTCCAGATTGTGTTTAGGGTCCCGACCGCATCGACCGCGTTCCTCTTCGCGTCTTCGGCCAGAAGGGCCGCGTTCCTGTCGGCCTCCTCGGCCGAGAGAGAAAGACCAGACAGCACAGAGTAAGACCTATCGCTGTTCGATGACAGATAGAGGCTCACCGACGCCTGGGTTACGCCGAGCATGGACGAAATCCGGTTCTGGGAGAACCCCTGGGCACGCAACTCCTTCGCGACGAGAAGCCTCAGTGCTGGAAGGAATTCTTGGACCATGAGCTCGTCTGGGGGTTGCAATCTATAAGCCGCTTATTCACCTGTTTATAAGGCTCAGGAATTCGGGCCCTGTGTGAATGGTGCCACGGGAGGAGAGACCGGCAGGAAGAAGCCGAGACCTTCGGTGGCGCTGGCAGTAGTCATCGTCTTCTCGGCGTTGATTGCGATCGGGACGTTTCTTTCGATCAAGCTTCCGCTGGGACCCCTGGGCGAAATCACGTGGTCCCCGCCGATCTACATGGCCCTCGCCGTCCTCGCAGGGCCGCTGGTTGGGGCCGAAGCTACCGCGGTCGGCTCATTCATCGGCGAATCGCTGAACGTAGTGTGGTTCGGCTGGCCCCCCATCTACGCCCCCGGAATGGTCTGGGCAAGGGCCCCCGAAGCCCTGATCATTGGGTGGGCGAGGAAGAAGGGCACCAAGACACTGGTCGCCTCGATGGTCCTCGCGACTGTCTTCGAGACGCTGGCGTTCTTCTTCCCCGACTGGCTCTTCTACACCTACGGCGTCTTCGGGTACGGAAGCCCCGTCAGCGTCAGCAAGGGGTTCGTTACGGCCTTGCCTGACTTCCTCACTCTGTTCGACCTGGTGTTCATCCCCGTGGCCTTCATTCTTATCCGAGCTGCGCGTCCGTCATTCAAGAGGCTCGGGTTCGACTAGGGGGCTGAGTCAACTGTCGGTCATGGGGAAGGCGGGCCCCGGATTCATGAAGGAAGTCGTCTATGCTAGCCTCGGCAAGAAGTCCAGGAAGCTCGTGATCGGGCCAAGGAAGGGTTCGGACAACGCAGTCATCACGATCGGCGGGGGCAGAATCATGATCCTGACAGTCGACCCGGTTTCCATCATCCCGTCGCTCGGGATGAAGATGTCAGCCTGGCTTAGCGTCCACCTAATCGCGTCGGACTACACCACGTCGGGCTTGAGGCCCGAGTACGCTACCTTCAGCTTCAACTTCCCACCGGAACTGAGCGACGCCGACCGCGAAGAATATGTCCGGTCGACGGGGAAGGAGTGTGGCAGGCTGGGGATCACAATAGCGGCCGGGCACACGGGGAGCTACCCTGGGGCCGGTTTCACTGTAGTCGGAGCAGGCTCGATGTTCGGATTCGGGCGCAGAAGAGGTTTCGTCGACCCTTCGATGGCGAGGCCCGGCGACGTGATTCTGATGACCAAGCAGGCGGGCATCGAGGCGACCGCCTCGCTGGCACTCTCGTTTCCGCGACACCTGGAAAAGGCCGTGGGCCGTCACCTTACGTCGAGCGCGAAAGAGCTGATTAGTTCGTGTTCGACGGTGGCCGACGCCCTCACTGCTGCAAGAATCGGTCTGGGTCTCGGCGGGATAACCTCGATGCACGACGCGACCGAAGGAGGCGTCCATGGAGGCCTCGAGGAGATGGCATCCGCGTCGGGGACCGCATTCCGTGTGGACGAGGACAAGATCTGCGTTTCAGAGGAGGTGGGCGCGGTTTGTGGAGCATTCGGCCTCGACCCCCTCGGTTCGGTTAGCGAAGGAACGCTTCTTGTGACGTGCAATCCGAAAAGGCTTGACGATCTAATGCAGGAATTCGACGGGTCAGGAATACCGATCCGGGAAATCGGGTCTGTCAGAGCTGGCACGGGGCTCTGGGCGGTCCAGGGCGGCGGACGCCCGAAGAGAATCAAGACAGGCGCGGACAGATATTGGGCCGCCTACAGGGACGCGGTAGGCGCAGGCTTGAGGTAGTCGAAACGAGTTGGGTCCATCAATTCATCAAGACATCCTCGGTCACGACGAACTGGAGTCTCGAAACCATCCCACGGGTTCCGACTGAGTGCGAAACGGGTCCGCTGGGATCCTCGAGCGGGGCCCAAATGACCCCACGTCTCGTTTATCACGACGCGGAAGGAAGCGGGAGGTCAGGCCATGTCGACCACTGAGCGGGCGGCTCGCGTCCTGAAGTCGCTGAAGGACGAGGAGTGGAGGACGTTGGCCGGGTTGGAGGAGGCAGCTACTGGGCACGGGACGGCCGACATCGGCAGGCTTGCGAGGATGAGCCGGCTACCTCATGAGCGAGTGCGGTTCGCGGTCGGACAGCTCGAGAAGAGAGAGTTGGTGAGTCGGCGGGAGTCCGGATATGCACTGACGAAGGAAGCGGTCGAGGCCATGGCACTCAGGGACTACGTGAAGAGGGATCTGATCTTCGCTCTGGGTGCGGTCATCGCGAAGGGCAAGGAGTCTGACGTCTATGAGACACTAACTGAGGAGGGTTCGCCTCTCGCCCTGAAGTTCTACAAGCTCGGAAGGACGAGCTTCACCAGGGTGAGGAAGAAGAGGTTCAGAGAGGGGGCCGAGATGCGTAGCTGGATGACGGCCAACTACGAGGCCGCCAAGAGGGAGTACACGGCGCTGAAGAAGCTCGAGGGCCTGTCTCCGGTCTTCCCCAAGGCGGTTGCCTTCAACAGGAGCACTGTGCTGTTGGAGGAGCTGTCGGGGGTCAGGCTCTCGCAGAGACCAGAACTCGAGGACCCTGAGGCGGCAGCACGCACGGTCGTCGAATCGATCAGGGAGGCATTCCTTAAGGCCGGGCTGGTCAACGCCGACCTAAGCGAGTACAACATCCTCACCACTGGAGCTGCGCTGTGGCTGATAGACTGGCCTCAGGCGGTCGGAGTGAATCATCCCAACTGCAGAGAGTTGCTCGAGCACGACGTGACAGCCGTCGCCAGGTTCTTCAGGAAGGCCTACGGGGTCAAACTGGACGAGCACAAAGCGCTCCTCTTCGCGACTGGCGAGGAAGAGACCCTGGAATAGAACGACCCCCCGAGGATCAGCCTCGTAACTTTGCTGGTCTCTAGAACCGAGTCTCCCCTACATGGAGGGACCGCCGTACCGTGAAAGGAATTCCCTAGAGACGATCCTCTATCCTGATGTAGAGGACATTGTTGCCCCTGATTACGACCTTCCCGTAGTTGGCCTTCTTCGTGCCGTTCTCCGACTCCTCTGCGTCCGTAAGGATGACATTCATGTACGAGTCGACGTTGGACATCTTACCTCTGTACTCGAGTTCATTCTTGAGCCTGACCGAAACCTGCTTGCTGGTCGCCTTCTGAAGCACGCTCAGTGGGCGCTTGGCCTGGGGAGGGGGTTGAGAATTCATCCGGACTTATTCTCAGGGCCCCGTGTCAGAGTTAAAAAGACATCGGTATCGAAACGAAAGCGTAGACAGGTCGTTGGAGGGTAAATGGCTCCAGAATTGACGGGGACGGATGTGCTGAAGAAGACAGCCTCTCTTCCGATATTCAGCTCAGGGTCAGTCGCCCTCGACGGACTCCTCGAGGGCGGTTACCGAGGGGGTCGCGTGGTCGAACTTCACGGAAGAAGCAACACAGGAAAGACGCAGTTGGCCATGCAGGCAGTCCTCTGTGCCGCACACAGGGCCAAAAAGGCGCTCTTCATCGACACTGAAGGCACCTTCAGACCTGAAAGGATCATAGGGATGGCGGAGGCTAGAGGATGGAACTCGGTTGGCATCCTCGAGAGAATTGTGTATCTGAGGACCGATTCGTTCGTCGAGCAGATGGAGGCCGTTGCCAACATGAACGCAAGGGAGGCAACTGCAGCCTGTTCGCTGGTCGTGGTTGACACGCTGACCAGGAATTTCACGATTGGGTTGCCAGGAAGGTCGAATCTCGCCGAGAGGCAGGGGACCCTCGACGTGTATCTGAGCGAGACTGCAAGGGACGCCTACCTCAGCGGGAGAGCTTACCTCCTGACCAACCGAGTGACATACGGACCATCGCACGACGTTGCAATCGGAGGCAGAACAGTCGAGCAGATGGTCCACGCGTCGATTCTGCTCGAGAGGGAAGGAGGCTCCGTAAGGGCGACCAGGCTGTCCACAGGCCAGAGCGTGCTGGCCCCCATGAGCAAGGCAGGTCTGGACTAGATCAGACCCGACGCCCCGGCGGATCTTTACGGCCCCGTGGTCGTTCCTGCAATTGCTCCTCAGCAGGATTTGGCAATCGGTGAGAATTCAGTCGGCTGATTTGCTCAAAGAAGAGTAGTACGCGCATCTTCTGTTTCTGAGCATCTCAGGATTGTGTCACTAGAAATGGGGAGGCTCTCGTCACCATAGCGCCCGCGCTTATAGCGAGACCACGGAGACTGTGTTGTCATAGGCATTAGCAACGTACAATGTGTTTGTCCTTGTGTTGACGTCCAAGGCGGAAGAGCCAACTCCGACGGTGATGTTCGCGATGACCTGGTTCGTCCTCCCGTTGATGACGGAGATTTCGTTGTCATAGGCATCAACAACATAAATCCTGTGCGTGCGCGAGAAGTTTAGGGCTGCGGGGCGCCAAGCCCGCTCGGGTTTGAACCCGCTACACCGTTGCCCTTGCAGATGTCGCGCTTGTAGGTGTTCGCCGTCCCTTTTGTGCCTGAACCTCCTGAGGCATCGTCGTAGCCATACCGCGTATTGCTCTTCGCGGTGTTTCCGCGCAGAATGTTGCCCACGGATGAGCCGTCAAGGGAGAAGCCGTAGCCATTCTGGTTCGCCGTGTTCTCGATGAGTTTGTTGCTGGATGAGCTACTAAGACCGAAGCCTTCGTAGTTGTTGTCCGCCGTGTTTCCTGTGATTCTGTTGGAGGAGCTGGCGATCAAGAAGCCCTGGTAGTTGCCGTTCGCCGTATTCTCGGCGAGTGTGTTGTTGGGAGAACCTGTAAGCTCGAAGCCATCTTCGTCGTTGTACGCCGTGTTCCCAGTGATCTTGCTGGATGAGCCGAAGAGATAGAAGCCATTCCAGTCGTTGTCCGCCGTGTTCCCTGTGATTCTGTTGGACGAGCCGCCAAGGTCAAAGCCCTGGTAATTGCTGTTCGCCGTGTTCCCGATGAGTTTGTTGGATGAACCTACAAGTTCGAAGCCATTGCCGGTGTTGTTGTCCGCCGTGTTCTTGGCGAAAGCGTTGCTGTCAGAGTATTGGATGAAGAAGCCATCCTCAATGTTCTTGTTTGCTGTGTTCCCGATGAGTCTGTTGCCCGATGAGCCGTCGAGGTAGAAGCCGTAGCCATTCTTGGTCGCCGTGTTCCCAGTGAGTTTGTTGCCGGATGAGCCGTCGAGGTAGAAGCCATTCCAGTTGCTGTACGCCGTGTTCTTGGTGAGAGCGTTGTTGCCGGATGAGCTGCCAAGGCAGAAGCCGTAACCTGTGTAATGGCCACTTGAAATGACGCCGCTGGCGTACACAGTGTTTCCCATCAGGGTGTTGCCTGAAGAACCGTTGAGCAGGAAGCCGTAGGAGAATCCCGTAACAATGCAATTCTTGACCGTGACTTCGGTTATCCCGGTGAGATCGATTCCTGAGTCTGTGTTTGTGCTTGTGCCGTTTATCGCGTACCCAGCACAGTTGAGGGTCATGTGGCTGGCTCCTATGATGAGCCCATCCCCTGAGCAAGGGCCGATGTCGCCAGTCAGAATTACAGTCGTGCCCGCCGGTTCGGTGATTGTGGCCCCGCACGCTGGTTGCACGGGTGGCAAGTGATGGGCTTTTGCGAAGATAGGTGGAGGCGAGAAGGCGAGCGCAGAACCCAGAACAATAAAGAGAAGCAGGACAGCGAGCGAAACCTTCGTGGAACCTCTGAACTTCAAGGCCGAATGCCTCCAGTTGGGATCTGCGTTATTTATTCATTAGAGCGAGCTCCGGCTTATTCACGTCCTTCTGTCCATCTCCGCTCAGCCCTCTCCCCCATGAGCCCGTTCACGACCGCGCCGACTTGAATCACCTGCCCGAATTCCATCGTCGATTGGGACATTCCGAGTTCTGTTCTCGGCACGACCCTGGTATTGGAAGAGCAAGTCGTGGTCACTGCAAGGCTGGGCTGGCCAGGAAGACAGGCGACTACGAGTCGTGGTGAGATTTGAACCACCGATCCTGATGGTGTTGGAAACCAGTGGCATCATGCAAGCGTGAGAACCCTAACACTGTGGAGTAAAGCTCGCTTAGGCAGAGCCTCCGAGTACACTTCTGTCATCAAAAGTAATCGCTTATTACACACCACCATCTCTACCCAGACGAGGGAGAAAAGGAGACTACCTGTAGTCGCGTAGCTGTCCATGGCCTCGGGACGCATGAGGTCATGGGCTTCCTCTTTTTGGACTGAACTCAGGGACGGCTGCATTTCGTATGGTTCCTCTTGTCTGGGACTCGCTATGAGAATTGCGCGCAGGATCGAAGAGAGCCAGTTGGTTTGCTCAACCTATCTTCTCCAATTTGTATAATGTATTGCTAGCAATGCTCTAAGGAAGATTAAATACGGTGTGACAGTCGTGCTGACGAGTAAGACTGTGCACGAAGGTGTTTCGTCGGTCCTGGAGCTTCTCAGGAACTCCGACTTGGAGGGCGCGAAGAGGATGCTCGACGCTCTCTCACCAGAAGTCAAGAGCGAAAGAGAAAGAGGTGGTCTGTTTGCAGCAACCGGAATCTATGCCAGCATGTCGAAGGGCAAGGAAGGGACACTCCAGTCGTGGGCTCAGGACAGGATAGTCAGGGCCGCGAGATCCATAGAGTCGAGCCAGATGGCCGACGACTTCGACAGAGGATACGCCGAGACCCTGTTGGACTACACGAAGCTCATGCAGGGAGTAGCGTAAAGAGCAGAATCCACGTAAACAGGAAAGCCAGAACGTAACTCCCTATTCCTGTGCTGTAGATCTTCGAGAGGTTTTCACGCGCCAGATCCTTGAACCAGACGTACCGCGCGACGTAGTAGGACGCGAGATAGAAGATTACCCCAATCAACAACCCGTCGACGTAGTCGCCAGGCGCGAAGACTCGGTCTGCAGCCAGCCCCCCGAGCACGCCCAAGCCGATTCTCAGCCAATATAGCTTATCAAATGGCAGCGGGGCCGTAACCTTTGTGACAGAACTCGCGGGCTTTGAGGTCTTGGCGCTCATCAAGGAGATTAGTTCGGCGCTGCGAGGCACCTACGTTAATAACATTTACACGCTGGGAGACGCCCAGCTGTTTCGTTTCAGGAAGCCAGGAGGCGAAGATGTCTGGCTGGTCGCCTCGCCTAGCCTCGGTGTCTGGATCTCGGAAAGGCTATCCGAGAGAGCCGAAACGGCAGACTTCACTTCGAAGCTGAGGGGAGAGCTGGAAAGGAGGCGCTTTGCTGGGGCGTCCCAAGTTGACCTGGACCGTGTCTTCGAACTGACCTTCGGAGAAGGCGAATCGTGCAGGAGACTGATAGTCGAGCTGATGCCTCCAGGAAACATCATCCTCACTGATGGGAGCGGGAGGATCCTGCTGTTGAAGGACGAGGTCAAGTCGGCGTCACGGAGGCTCGTCCGAGGAGGAGCCTATTCCGCGCCGGCACAGAGGAGGCTGAGCCCCTCGACAGTCTGGCCGAAGGATGTGCTCGAGATGGTGAAGGCGGAGAAGACCGTCGGTAGGGCAATCGGGAAGCACGTGTCACTGCCTAGGAAGTACGTCGCCGAAGCCCTGGCAAGACTCTCTCTCGACGAAGAGGCGGCCAGCTCGCAGCTCGATGGAAGAGAGACAGAGGTCGCGGGGGTGCTCAGAGAGATGCTGGAGGAAGCGCAAGAGAGACCCCACCCTTGTGTCTGCGAGACGGAGTACGGAGACGAGATCTTCGTGGTCTCTCCTAGGAGGCTGAAGGTGAAGAAGGAGTCGCAGACGGTCTCAGCCCTCTGCGATGAAATCCTCCTGCAAGAGGTGATCGAAGGGGCCGCCCCGATTGACAAACGAGAAGACAAGGAGCGCCGGGAACTCGAGGCAACAATATCGAACTTGAGGTCGGAGGAGACATCTCTGCTTCGCGAGGCGTCGAGGCTCCGTTCTCTCGCTGCTGACGCGGCCCGGGCTGCTTCGACCGCCGAAGCCAAGGAATTCGTACTCAATGGAGGGCTGAAGCCGAGAGTTGGCCCGACCTCCCCAGCCGCGGCATCTTCGCTCCTCTACGACGCAGCGAAGGAGGCAGAGGACAGGGTTGCGGACGTCAGGGAGACTGTGGCCCGCCTCTCCAGGAGGATTCCCAAGGTCAAAGCCGAGGGAAGGCATGCGACCAAGAGGCTCGTGCGGAGGAAACAGGAATGGTACGAGAAGTTCAGATGGTTCTTTACCAGTGAGGGAAGGCTTGCGATCGGAGGGAGAGACGCCCATTCAAACGCGCTGCTCGTTAGGAGGCATCTCCAGGACGAAGACGTGGTGTACCACGCGGACCTCTTCGGCTCCCCTTTCTTTGTGCTCAAGGGGGGGAAACAGCAAACAGAAACTGAGGTAGGCGAAATGGCACAGACCACGGTCGCCTTCAGCAGTGCCTGGAAGACGGGGCTGGGTTCGGCGGACGCGTACTGGGTCAATAGCGACCAGGTGTCCGCTTCGGCCCCGAGTGGCGAGTTCCTGCCCAGAGGCAGCTTTCTCATTAAGGGGAAGAAGAACTTCGTTCAGCACAACCTGGTTGAGCTAGCGATTGGCCTCGACCGGGAGGGCAGGGTCGTGTCCGGGCCCGAGAGCGCCATCAAGACCGTGGCAGGGACATATGTTGTTCTCAGGCCACAGAAGGAAAAGAGTTCAGACACTGCGAAGAGGATCCTGAGGGACCTGGAAGGCCCCGCGGATGAAGCTCAAGCGCGAGTTTCTGTAGACGAGGTACTGAGGATGCTCCCCACAGGCGGGGGCAAGGTGCTGCGAAAGCGCTCTTCACTCACAAGGTCATCCGAACCCAGAAACGCGTAAAAGAGAACCAGAAGTCGGACTGCCCGCATGGCGGTTCCTGTCTCCAGGGAACTACTGATGCCGCCCTACGCGTACGATGTGATGTACTGCCTCTTCCTCGTGAGCGGAGTGGTCATGCTCCATGGCCTCTATCGCCACCTGAAGAGGTACGGAATCGGGCTGAGGGAGTTCTTCAGGCTGGTCCTCACCGACTTCCGCACCAAGGTCAAGAGGTTCCTGAAGTTCGGCGTAGGGCAGCGGAAGGTCGTCAACGAGGAGTCGGGGGGGATAATGCACGGGACCCTCTTCTTCGGGTTCCTCATGCTCCTGGCATACACGACCCTGATCTTCATCCAGGACGACTTCCTTCTGAAGCTCTTCGGCATCACCTACCTTCAGGGCAACCTGTACCTGGCCCTCGAGTTCCTGGGGGACGTCCTGGGCACCGCGTTCGTGGTGGGGCTGCTGATTGCGGTCTACCGGAGGTACGTGATGCGCCTTGACAGGCTTGAGACGACCTGGGACGACGGTTTCGTCCTCGGGATGCTGATCTGGATAGGAGTCTCGGGGTTCCTCCTGGAAGCGCTCCGGTTCGTGTGCTCTGGCCAATACGCGTGCGGTCCGACCGACGTCCAGAACTTCTGGCCATGGGCATCCTTCTCGCCTGTGGGCGGAGCTCTCGGCAGGCTGCTCGGAATGACCGGGCTCCAGGCGGTGGGGGCGTGGCAGCTGTACCAGGGATTCTGGTGGCTGCACATGTGCTCCGTGATGTTCCTCATTGCCGCCGTCCCGTACACTAAGCTGGTCCACGTCTTCACGTCCGGGGCAAACGTGGCGATGGCTCCGGTCAAGCCCATGGGGAGGCTCAGCACGCCTTTCAACCTGCAGAAGATGCTGGAAACCGGCCAAATGGAGACCCCTCCCAACTTCAGGAAGACGTCAGACTTCACTCCCCTGCAGCTGCTCGCTCTGGACGCCTGCACGAACTGCGGGAGGTGTCAGGCAGCCTGTCCCGCCTACGCGAGCGGGCGCGATCTCTCGCCCAGGCTCGTGGTCCAGGACCTGTCTCAGGAGATGCGCGTGGGAGACGGAGGGGACGTGCTCTCAAAGGGCGTGGTCAGGGAGACCGAGCTGTGGGCCTGCACCATGTGCAACGCCTGCGTCGCAGAGTGCCCCGTGTTCATCGATCAGGTAGGGTACATCACCGAGTTCCGCAGGACGCTCGTGAGCGAAAGCAAGCTGGACCCGAAGAAGAAGGCTTTCCTCGAGAACGTCGGGCGCAACGGGAATCCCTTCGGACTCTCCGCGTCAGACAGGCAGACCTGGCTCGCCGACCTGGGCGTTCCGACTCTGGCACAAAAGCCCGGCGCGGAATACCTCTACTGGGTCGGGTGCCAGTCTAGCTACGACCCCAGAGGACGGGGCGTGGCGAAGGCGATGGTAAAGATCATGAAGACGGCCAAGGTGGACTTCGCAGTCCTGGGAAGCGAGGAGGCCTGCACCGGGGAACCGGTTCGCAGGATGGGCGAGGAGGGAAGGTTCCAGGAGCTCGTGATGCGCAACGTGGAGACCTTCAACAAGTACTCCGTGAAGAAGGTGATCGTCCACTGCGCCCACTGTTTCAACACGTTCAGGAACGAGTACCCGGAGTTCGGCGCCAATTTCGAGGTCATCCACCACTCTCAACTGATTGCCCAGCTGATAAGCGAAGGAAGGCTGAGGCCTGGCAAATTCGAGGGGGAAGTGACGTACCACGACCCGTGCAACCTCGGCAGGATGAACGGCGTCTTTGACGCCCCACGAGAGGCCCTCGAGTCCCTTAAGGGACTCGAACTGGCGGAAATGAAGAGGTCAAAAATGGCGGGTTTCTGTTGTGGGGGAGGTGGGGCCAACATGTGGTACGAGGTACCCGAAAAGAAGAAGGTGGGATTGATACGGTTAGAGGAGGCAAGAGGGACAGGAGCCAAGACGCTCGTCGTCGCCTATCACGCCGCC
>JBEKJM010000029.1:0-14976 GCA_050011215.1 Nitrososphaerales archaeon | reverse complement strand
GTCATCGGTTGGGGGGTTGCAAGCGTTAAGGTCGAAAAGCCTCGCACGCGATACAGGGTTAGCATCCATGATTGCATGGAGTGCGCAGGAATGGGGAAGGATAGAAAGGGGTGCAATCTTGTGAGGGGCTGTCTTACCGGCGCGGTTTCGACGCTCTCCAACGATAAATTCAATTGCGAAGAGACTAAGTGCCGATTCCGCGGAGACCCCTTCTGCGAATTCCTTCTGTCCAAAGAAGAAGCGTAGGAAACACCGAAGACGGCTAGCCCAAGGGAATAAAGATTCTTCCTCCACTGGGCTTGTGGCTGTCTTGTCAGCGCACATTCTAGGAGTTCGCTTGTGAGAGGATGTTGGAAGCCGATTTCCTGACGAATTCAGCGCTGCTCCTGGTCTGCTACGCCTACGTCCTTCTGGTCATAGCCGTCTCCGGAAAGCTAGACTCCTTCGGCGTGTCTCGCAAGCTGGCCCGCAAGTTCCTGCACATGATGATAGGGAACCTGCCGTTCCTCATCCCCTTCTTCACCTTCAATTCCTTTCCCATGAATTTTCCCTTTTTTGTCGCCGCACCCTTCATGCTCGTGACCTTCCTCGCCACGCCCTACTCGCCCCTGAAGGGCCTGGGCAGAAGACTCAGAGGTTTGAGCGGAATAACTGAACAGGGCCATCAACTCGGGCTCGTCTTCTACGCCTTTTCCTACACAGTTCTGGCCTTCTTCTTTGCTGCCAAGCCCTACGTCATCGCTGCGGGAATACTTCCGATGGCCTACGGGGACGCTTCGGCGTCCATAGTAGGTGAGAGGTACGGCAAGAGGCGGTATCGCATCCTGGCAGACAAGAGCCTTGCAGGCTCGGCGGCCATGGTCGCCGTGAGTTTCCTCAGCGTCTCTGTCAGCCTGCTCTTCTTCCACCTCTTCTATTCCTTTGCACTGTCTGCTCTTCTGCTGGCAGCTCTCGGTTCAGCCCTCGTTGCCGCTGCAGCTGAAGGGCTTACCCCGCTGGGGTTCGACAACGTAACGGTTCCACTTCTAAGCGCTTTCGCCTTCTTGCTCTTGAGCGGGGTGGCCTAGCTCGCGACTGATAGTGATCGATGGCTTGGACGCGTCCGGAAAGAGTACGCAGGCTGATCTCCTCTCCAGGTTCCTGTCTTCCGAAGGCAGGACCGTCTGCGTCCGCTCTCATCCCTCTGACGACAACCTCTTCGGCATCGAGACAAGGCGCTTCCTCAACTCCAGGGGGAGAGGTGCGCACTTTGCCTCCGCCCTTTTCTTTATGCTCGATGTGATCCGCTCGGTCCTTGCCTACACCTGGCAACGGTATGACTACATCATTTTCATCCGCTACCTGATGGGCGCAGCCTACCTTCCATCTCCGATGCACAAGTTCGCCTACAGGTCTTTCGCACTCCTCGTGCCCAAATCGGACGCGATGTTCTTCCTCGACACAACCCCTCAAGTCGCCCACGGGAGGATACGGGAGGGCCGCAAGACGCGTGAAATGTTCGAGGAGATTGATTCTCTCAAAGACGTAAGGGCAAAGGCACTGTCGCTCGCCTCAATCGGCGGATGGACGATCATCGACGCTGACAGAACTCCCCAAGAGGTTGAGCTCGAGATCCGCAAGCATCTCCGATTGGGGCGAGGCCCAGCAATTCTTCCTCCCATACGCCGGTAAGTCGCCGCCATAGCGACCCGTCGATGCGAGCTTCGCTGGATGTCAGAGTCGAACTGATATTAGCTGGGGAATCAAGATATCGACGGGAAACTGGATGCCGGAGAGATAGAGCTTGGGGATACGCATAGGGAAGGTGGCTGGGATACCGATCTACCTGGATTACTCGTGGTTCGTGATCTTCTTCCTGCTGGCGTGGACCATCGGGTTAGTCTCGATGCCCGCGGTCTATCCGGGGTTGAGCCAGCTTGAGTATCTGTTCATAGGGGCCCTCTCCGCCCTGCTTCTATTCGTTTCAATACTCGTCCACGAGCTGGCCCATTCCGTGGTCGCGAAGAGGAGCGGGCTGAAGATCGGGCGCATAACGCTGTATCTGCTGGGAGGCGTCTCCCAATTGGAGAACGAGCCGAACAATCCATCGCTGGAGCTGATGATGGCAGCAGCGGGGCCCCTGACATCCCTAGCCATCTCGGTGCTGGTCGGGGTCAGCTGGCTATTCTCATCTTGGATGAATCTTACTCCCCTGATCCAGGCGCCGCTGCTCTATGTGGCGCTCGTGAACGCCTTGGTGGCAGGGTTCAACCTCATTCCCGCCTTCCCCATGGACGGGGGGAGGGTGCTCCGTTCTCTGCTCTGGAAGAGAAACGGGGACTTCGTCCATTCGACCGTGGTGGCGTCGAATACTGGAAGGGTCTTCGCCTACATCCTGGTCTTCTTTGGGTTGTTCACCATGATCTTCGTTGATTTTGTCTCAGGTGTGTGGTTTCTGCTGATCGGCTGGTTCATTTCGAGCAGCGCCGCCAGTTCGCTGCGTCAGACGATAATCCAGGAGGATCTTCGGGGAGTCAAAGTGGCTGACCTGATGACCCGCAATGTCGAGTCTGTCACCCCCGAAATGGATCTCGGAAGCCTCTCGGAGGAGTTCATGCGGACGAAACACACTGGGTTCCCGGTAGTATCCTGCGGCGAACTTGTGGGCTGCGTCACGCTGGGGGACCTGAGGAAGGTCAAGAAGGAGTCATGGTCGGCGACCAAGACGGGGGAGATAATGACCCCCAGGGAGAAACTCGTCACGGCACTCGGAGGGGACTCGGCCATGGACATCATAACCCCGATGAACCAGATGAACATAGGTAGGGTTTTCGTCATGGACGGAGGGAAGATGACGGGCATAGTCACTCGCAGCGACATCTTGAAGGCGGTAGAGCTGAAGGAAGGTACGCTAGGTATCTCCCGGGGGAGGCGATCGTTCGAGGCACGGGTGTCGCTGACGGTGGAGACGGCGATGAACTTTGTCCTCGAGCAGCCGGTTGATGACGACTTCACTTGGAGGGCTGAATTCTCGGGAGACGCGGTGCAGCCGATGGGTCAGGAAACGGTGAAGACGCCCTCTGGGGGGCAGGTGCAACGTTTCACGTTTCAGGCAGCGAAGGTGGGCACGCATGTCATTCGCCTCGTAGAGGCCAGGGGCCCATCAGGAAACGCAGGGAACGTTGGGGGCAGGCCGATAAGGACCATCACCTACACAGTCACTGTGAGCCCGCCTAACCAGGCACGGATCTAAAGCGGGTTCACCGACTCTTCTCCCAAGAGTTAAAAACGGCGGACGGACTCACCGAATTCCAGTTGAAACGGGTCCGGCTGGACAAGGTAGAGGACTTCCACGCCCCCATTTCTCCAGACATCGTCAGGCTGGTCAACAGCATGGGCCGAGGAGGAGGCTTCATGGCGAAGAACCTCGCTGACGCCGCACGAATCCTCGATGCGATGTATTCCAAGGAAGGCTGCACGAAGTTCCTCTCCTTTCCGGCTGCGATCGTAGCTACGGGGACCCGTGGCCTGCTCATCGACCTTGTCCGTGAGGGGATGGTAGACGTGATCATCACCGCTAGCGGAACGCTCGACCATGACGTCTCGAGGACTCTGGCCGACTACTATCACGGGAGCTTTGACATGGACGACACCGAGCTCCACAGATCCGGCTACCATCGTCTCGGCAACATCCTCGTGCCTTTGGACAACTACGGCCCGCTGATTGAGAGGAGGACACAGGCGTTGCTCGGCAGGCTGTACGAGAAGGGCGTCAAGTCACCGACGACCGAGGAGCTCTGCAGAGAGATCGGCAGAGACCTCGACTCCGAGAAGTCGCTACTCTACTGGGCCCAGAAGAAGGGCGTCCCGGTCTTCGTTCCAGGGATCATGGACGGGGCGGTCGGGAGTCAGATCTGGCAGTTCGCTGAGAAGCACCGCGACTTCAGAGTCGATGTCATCGGAGACGAACGGAGGCTGGCAGAGATAGTCTTCGCGTCCAAGAAGTCGGGCGCCCTGGTGATAGGAGGCGGGATCACCAAGCACCACGCGATTTGGTGGAACCAGTTCAGGGGCGGACTGGACTACGCGTGCTACATAACGACGGCGGTGGAGTACGACGGTTCCCTCAGCGGGGCGCAAGTACGCGAAGCCATCTCATGGGGAAAGGTCAAGGCGAAGGCGAAGAAGGTCAACCTCTATGCCGATGCAACCACCGTCCTGCCATTGCTTGTATCCTACGTCCTCACGATGAGAGAAAAGGGGTGGACCCTGTCTTGACTACCCGTCAGACTTTCTCCTTCTCTTGCGGTGTCTGACCCAAATCTGCTAGGAAGGAGGCACGGTCGATAAGGCCTCCAGCATCAGCCCAAAGGTCAGGGGAGGACGGTGTCTGGGTGCTCCTTGAATCGGCGAGAAGAGCGAGCTACGGCGTAGAAGTGGGGGCGTCGGGGCCGCTCGTTCCCCTTGCCGCCACGACGATAAAGAGCCCGATCATAACCGCCAAGATGACTGTTCCCACCACGCTAGCCGAGAGGAAGGCGCTTTCCATCGTCCCGCTGGTGGTGACGGCGTCGACTGGAAGCGTCTGGCCGATTACCTTCGGATATATGAGGGGCTGGAGCGAGAATACTGCGATACACGTCACCAGAATGAACACCGCCTTGTTCGCCAAGATCCTCGCGGTCTTCGGCCACAGGTAAAGCAGCCCTGCCGCCAAGATTAGCATGACGGGAACGACCATCCACCAGGTCAATAGCGCCGAAGACATCAGGTAGTACGAAATGACGGAGAGGGCGGTTCCGGAACAAGTCAGGGGCAGGATTAGCCTGCGAAGAGGAGCGACATCGAAGAACGCCTGTGTGAGTCCGGCGCCCAGCAGCAGAGTCCCTAGGACGAATACGACGCTACCGGCCGTCATCCAAGAGGCGAGGGAGAAGGAACTCGTGGCGAGGTCCACTCCTTGGCCTCCCACTAGGGCCGACACGAGGATCAGTAGGACGAGGCCCAGCGCCATGGTCGACAGCGCATAGGCCTTGTACAATTTGACCTCGTCCAGCCAGCGCCTCTTGAGTATGAATTCCGCGAAGGCAATGGAGGCGTTCCTCGCCACAAAGAGAATCAAGAAGATGATCAAGAGTGGCGCGAAGATGTCCGACACGGGGATTAGCAGGGTCGGGTAGGCGAAGTAGCTCGTCACCACCCAGAAGGCCCCGAAGGTTCCCGTAATCTCCCAGATCGGCACGATGTAGTCCAAGACTCTCCTCTTTGTTGCTTCCCAGGCAGTCAGCAGCAGCATCGCGCCCATAATCTCAGTAATGAGGAGCGTAGCGAACACTGCGAAGACGGCATAGTTCACCTCGAAAACCCAGTTGATGGGTCACACCTCCTTCTGCCTGTCTGACTGCCCGAATATCCTCGCGTAGAAGTAGAAGCTGGCGGGAAAGACCAGGGCGTAGAAGAGCATGATGAGGACTCCGGGGACGAAGAGCGAAGCGGAGACGTTGGCCGCCTGGGCAACCGTCATGACGTTGTAGACAATCCATGGCTGTCGACCAATCTCGTCTGTCGCCCAGCCCAACAGGTACACCAAGACTGCGACGACAGCAGCAGGGATCTGCAGGTAGAGGAAGAACTTGGACTCGTAGGGTCTCCTCTTCAGCAGCAGGGCCACAAGGTAAAGAAGGAAGAACGCACCCAAGGCCATCCCTCCGATTACCATCACGTCGAAGGTTGTGTGGACCAGTAGCGGTGGCCAGATCGAAGAGGGGTACTGGTTGAGACCCGGGAGGGCCGTTATTCCGGTCTCAAGCTTTGCAAGAAAGGACTGCGCTCCAGGTATGATGATCCCTCCCACGAACTTGCCGTTTGCGATGCCACCAAACAGCTTCTCCGGCAGGTTCGTGCCGTTGATGGGGTTCGCTTCGAGTGAGGCGAACTTCAGAGGCTGCGCGGTCAGAAGGGTCGAGATTTCGTCCGCGCCGGTGATCACAGAAAGGGCAATCGTCACGATGCCCATGGCGCCGAGAATTTTCAGGGCCTTCCCTAACATCTCCTTCTCGCCCGCGTCCCGCGACCGGAGGAACCAGTAGGCAAAGAACGAGCCGATGATTGTAGAACCAGCCAGGACCGTGGTCGGCAGGACGTGAATGACCTCTGAGACCGTGGAGGGCGTCAGGAACACGGCCCACGGCTGGACCCCGGAGACCGTCCTGAATCCACTGCTGATGAAGGTCGTTATATCGAAACCGTTCGGCGTGTTCATCCAGGCGTTCACCATCGTGATGAGCACGGCAGAGAGCAGCGTCCCCGCGATCACGAAGATTGAGGCTGCCCAGTGAGCGTACCTGTTTCTGAAAGAATCCCAGTAGTACACGTACAGCACTAGAGCCAGAATTTCAAGGAAGAACGCGAACATTTCGGTGTAGAGCAGGACTATGACTCCTGTCTGCGTGACGAGCGTCATGAATACGGGGAACAGCGTCACAAGCTCGACTGCCATGACGATCCCGCTCGCCGTGCCAATGCCGAAGGACACGACGAACACCTTGGTGAGCTTCCGTGCGAGCGCCTCGTAAACTCTGTCCCCTCTGCGAATCGAGATGAACTCGGCCGCCGAGATCAGGATGCTGAGAGAGATGCTGGTCGAGACCAGCAGGATGTGCGACCCTATAGTGAATGCGAAGAGGAACCTTACGAACGACGTCATTGTCGCCGAGTCGAGAATCAATCGGCTCTGCGCGGGAGGATGGAGACAAGGGAATAAAAAAGCGACGATTCTCGGCTCTAAGAATCTTGCGTGCGGTTGCGGGACGGAACGGGGCGCACGCCGAGGGCTGAGCGATTCTTAGAAAACGATCAGAGCGGCAAGGAAGAGGGGAATGAAGACGAGGGAGATCGTGTTCAGCAACTTGATCAGGATGTGCAGCGACGGCCCCGCCGTGTCCTTCCACGGGTCTCCCACGGTGTCTCCCACGACTGTAGCGGCATGCGTCGGCGTCCCCTTTCCTCCCAGGTTGCCAGCTTCGACATACTTCTTCGCGTTGTCAAGGGCCGCACCTCCCCACATCATCATTATCGCCAGGGGGACTGCCGAGACGGTCGCACCTATGACGAGCGCTCCGACCGCGGCCCAACCCAAGACTATGCCTATCACGATTGGGGTTGCCACGGCAATCAAGCCAGGCGTCACCATGAGGCGGAGGGCCGTGCGGGTGGAGATATCCACTGCCCGCGAGTAGTCGGGCAGTGTCGTTCCCTCCCTAAGACCGGGATTCTCCTTGAACTGCCTCCTGACCTCTTCAACCATCTTGTACGCACCGACACTCACCGCTTCTATCGCGGTTCCAGAGAAGAGGAACGGAAGCATCCCTCCAATCAGGACGCCTATTACCACCGCGGGGTGGTTGAGCGCCAGGTCGATGCCGAGGCCGTTGAGCTTGGTCGCTAGGAGCGCGGCCTGGGCCGGGGTTATTGTCGCCAGGCTGACTATCTTGGCCTGATATCTGGCGACCTCTAGCACAAATGCTTGGAAGAGGAGGAGTGAGGCCAGCGCGGCCGACCCCATGGCGTAGCCCTTTGTGAGCGCTTTCGTCGTGTTTCCGAGAGCATCGAGCGGTTCTATCCTCTCGCGCACTTCTGGAGGCGCGCCTGACATCTCAGCGATCCCTCCAGCATTGTCCACGATCGGCCCCAGACCATCCATGGTCAGTACGACACCCGCGATCGACAGCATGCCCATCGCCGCCATCGTTGTTCCGTAGACGCCACCCAAGAAGGGATTGCCGAGGTTCGCGAGCGCGGCGAACTTCTCGCCGAGCCCGAAGGAGATTAGCAGAGCTGATGCGACAGTGATTACCGGAAGCCCGGTCGACATCATACCTACGGCAGTTCCAGACATGACCGTCAACGCCGGTCCAGATTGCGAGCGTTCGGCGATCCTGATGACAGATTTAGATCCTGTGCCCGTGTAGAACTCCGTGTAGAAGACGATGAGAAGACCCGCTGCAAGTCCTGACAGCACGCATCCATAGAGGGCAAAGGCGGCGAATGCGCTCCCGTTAGGGGTGAGACCTGCGGGACCGAAGACGTACCAGATGGCCACAAAGACGAGAACCGCCGCGACGACGGCAGAGACCATCAGGCCATCCCTGGTCGGCTTGATTGGATTCTTGAATTTCTTCTCGTATACCGCCACCACGAGCCCGACGAGTGTGGCTACGATACCCAGAGACCTGACGATCAGGGGCATCGTGACGTAGTAGACGTTGACAGACCCAAAGATGATAATCGAGACAATGAGACCGATGATCATCCCTCCCAAGTTCTCGGCAGTCAGAGACTCGAAGAGGTCAGCCCCCCTCCCTGCTTCATCGCCGACATTGTCCCCGACGTTGTCAGCGATTGCCGCCGGGTTCCGCGGATCGTCCTCTGGAAAGTTCTCTTCGACCTTCCCGACTAGGTCGGCTCCCACGTCAGCCGACTTTGTGAAGATACCACCGCCCAGCTGAGCGAAGAGCGCGGCCAGAGAGGCGCCAAAACCGAAACCCGCAAGAACTCCCGGGTCCCCGAATGCGGCGTACAGAAGTGACAGGCCGAGCAGACTCATACTTATGACAGCGAGACCGAGGGCGGCTCCTCCCATGGTGGCGACCTTGAGCGCTTCGTAGGTTGAATTCTCTGCCGCGGCGGTCGCTCTGACGTTCGCATTTGTGGCAGAATACATTGCGATGTACGCAGCAGTGAGGGAGAACGCGACTCCAAGAAGGAAACTCAGCGCGATCTCCGCGCCCATTGTGACGCCCATAAAGGTCGCTCCGAAGGCACCAAAGATGACGACCGCGAGGACAACGGAGATTATTGCGATCGTAGTGAACTGACGCTTTAGGTACGCATTTGATCCCTGGCGTATAGCCTTCCAGACCCCGATCATCTTGTCGTTTCCCTTCGGATATCTTTGTACGGAATAGACGAGCCAGATGGCCGTCAGAACTCCAACTATGGCCATCGATGTCGTGAGCAGGAGTGGATCAAACGCCATGCGTATCCCGTAGCCGTTCGGGGCCATCCAAGGACCCATTATAAGCTATTCGACGTTTCTTCGCCGTTTCGCTTTCGCATCTGCTGATCGTCTGAACCTCAACAGAGAACCAGAAGGTGAGGGTGGGATTCGAACCCACGTGAATGCGCTCACTGACGGATTCCACTGCAGGCGCACGCGTAACCGCTCCGCCACCTCACCGCATTTGGGCCTTGACCGTCTGAAGTAATTATGGGTTCTGGGAAGTCTGCCGTTACTGCCCCGCTCTAGCGGCCGAATCCTTCTTTCATCAGCAAGAGGGGGACCACGAAGAGCGTGCTCAGCACCGCGCTCCCGAGCCATGCCGAAGAGTAGCCGGCCGCCTCGACTAGGTACGAGTACACGAGGGGCGGCCAGAACGACCCCAGCAGCTGGATGCAGTTGACCCAGGCGACGGCGAGTCCGTCGTATTCCTGTTCTGCCTTGTTGAGGTTCTTCGCACCTGCGAACGCAGTTGTGTAGCCGAACCCGGACGCGACGCCGCCAGCTATGGAGCACGCCAGCGCCGCTAGGGGGCTGGGAAATGCTCCTACCAGCAAGGCTCCACTGCTAACCACAAGAGATGCGACTATCATCAGCTTCGGCCTGGCGGTCCTGTCGTAGCTCCTCCCGGCGATCACGGCCGTGAAGATCGGAACAACGACTATCATGCTGGTGATTGCCTCCGCCGTCGAAGGGGACAGGCCATAGGCGGCGACGAGGTAGTACCCCATGAAGGTCTGGATGATCACGTTCCCTACCGCAATGCCGAGAGTGCCGAGGCCCAGAAGGACCAGCTGCCTGTTCCCTAGGATGCTCGTCAAAGCCTTCGTTCTTACTACAAAGTCGGTTCTCCCTTTGTCCCTCGGAACGCAGAGCAGTACGAGCAGTCCAGTTAAGACCCCCAGGCCCCCGCTGAGGGCCAGGCTCGGGCGCCACCCGATGGCAGTCGCGATGACAATCCAGCCGAAAAGCCCGACGAGCCCCCCGACATCGTAGGCAGAGTTGTAGAGGCCGATCCCCAGTCCGGACTTGCCTCCTCTGAAGAGCCTCGCCATCAAGACGACCGCGGGGGCGAAAACCAGGGCCATTCCCGCGCCGACCACGAATCTGAGCGCGGCGATTTCGGGGAACGACGAAGACACGGAAGTCCCCAAGACCGCGAACGATGATACGAATGTCCCGAGCGCCACCACCTTCCTCGGGCCCCACCTGGCTGCGAGGAGTCCGCCCGGGATTTGCGCCAAACCGAGCCCGACGTAGAATAGAGAAGTCAACGACCCGAGCTCGCCGACGCCCGCCCCGAGGTCCGGCCCCATCAGGACAAAGATGGCTCCAACGTTGAGCCAGTTGACAGCGTAGACGATTCGGGAGGCGACTAGCGACACGACCGCGTTGAATTCCTGCTTGGAATCGGGCAACAGCAGCCCGCATTTTGAGCACTGTCTATAATCGATTCGGCTCTCGGTCTCCCTCTCTTTGGAATTGGATTCCGGCCCCTCTGGCGCGTCAGGGCAAGATTCTCGCCCCGAGAGTGTAAATCGACGTGGAGTCGAGCGCCACGTCTCCGAGGGCCCTCTGTCGTACTTGCTCGGTTTCAAAAAAAGACAATTTGGAGACGGTAGCGTGAATCAATCGCCGGCGATTCTGGAAACTTTCAGACTGCTTCCACCTTGGTCAAACGCCGTTCTGGGTGAAAAAACCCCGTTTCGAGCCGCGATTGGTGGGTTTATATATCAATTCGAGCGAATCAGGCGCGAGGAAACTCGCAGTTGGTAACAGGATACTGCGTCTACGAGAAGAAAAAGAACAGGGAGATTAAGAACCCCAAGCAAATCAAACTGAAGAATGGCAGGCCGGCCATCAAGGGCATTTGTGCCTCCTGTGGCAAGGCAATCTTCAGAATCGGCAAGCTCACGAAGTAGTTCAAAATCTCCCACTCCTTTTTATTTTCCGGTGATTTCAGGGGCCATAACAGAATATGCTGAAGCTCTACAACAGCATGGGCAGGAGCCTGCAGACGTTCAAACCGATCAAGGAAGGAGAGGTCCGGATGTACACGTGCGGTCCCACCGTTTGGAACTATGCACACGTGGGGAACTTCAGGACGTTCGCGTTCGAGGACCTGCTGAAGAGGTATCTGAAATTCAAGGGCTACAGAGTCACGCATGTGATGAATATCACGGATGTCGAGGACAAGATCATCAAGGGCATGAGGGCCTCCGGTAAGACGCTCAAGGAGCTTTCTTCATTCTACGAAGAAGCGTTCATGGAGGACCTCGATTCGCTCGGCATCGAAAGGGCGGACTTCTATCCAAGGGCTACAGAGAACATAGAAGAGATGGTTTCTCTGATCAAGGTTCTGCAGAGCAAGGGATACGCCTACTCTGCGTCGGACGGCTCAATCTACTTCGACATCTCGAAGTTCAAGAGGTACGGGGCGCTGTCGGGGGTGAAGTTGGAGGCCGCCAAGAGAGGCAGCAGGGTCTCCCAGGACCACTACGAGGAGAAGATGGAAGCAGTCGACTTCGCTCTGTGGAAGGCGTGGAATCCCGACGACGGCGACGTCTTCTGGGAGAACGAGCTGGGCAAGGGGCGGCCGGGGTGGAGTCTCGAATGCTCCGCTATGTCGATGAAGTACCTCGGCGACTCCTTCGACATCCACGCCGGAGGGATGGACAACAAATTCCCGCACCACGAGAATGAGATCGCCCAGTCAGAGGCTGCGACCGGCAAGAAGTTCGTCAACTACTGGCTGCACTCGGAATTCCTCAACGTCAGAGGCGAAGAGATGCACAAGTCCCTCGGGAATGAGGTCTATCTCCGCGACCTCTTCAAGCAGGGCTGGGACCCGCTCACAATCCGCCTGTTCTTCTTCTCTGCGCGCTACAGGGACGCGATGGACCTGACCGAGACAGTTCTAGAGCAGGCGCGATCCCAGAGACGGCGCCTCCAGGACTTTGTGGAGCGGCTGAATTCTGTCCCTGCTGGGCCTGGTTCCAAGGACGACCTGACCAGGGACCTCCTGTCTGCTTTCGAGGCCGCTCTGGACGACGACCTGAACACACCCGAAGCCTTGGCCTCCATCTTCACCTTCGTCAAGAAGACGAACGCCATGATTGATTCAGGGGACCTGAGAGGTGACGATGCCGCCTCGGTCTTGGACGCCTTGCAGAGGATTAATTCTGTCTTGGGCATCCTCAAGTTCGAAAAAGAGGCGCTGCCGCCCGACCTGGTTGCCTTGGTAGAACGCAGGGACGCCGCGAGGAAGCGGCGCGACTATGCGGAATCCGACAGGATCAGGGACGTGCTGC
Source organism: Nitrososphaerales archaeon (assembly GCA_050011215.1). GTDB lineage: Archaea > Thermoproteota > Nitrososphaeria > Nitrososphaerales > Gagatemarchaeaceae > UBA183. The sequence continues at coordinate 2,628 of JBEKJM010000029.1, read as the reverse complement.
TCGCGCGGGGGATAGAGGTCGAGGACACGCCGTCAGGGACTAGGTGGAAACGGACGGCCAGTGGTTAAAGGTCAGAGCCCACTAGCTCAACTTCGGTCAATCCTCCTGATATTATGCGGATGGCGCCCGCCTCGGAATCATGGGCGCCACCGTCGAGGCGCTTCCGGGCAGGACCCCGGGGCTCCACGCCTCGGCCGTCAGGAAACCCTTGGCCCTGCGGATGCGCGACTACAGGATTCTTCTTGACCCGGACGGCTCTCTGAGGTCATTCGATTCGCTCCCGGAGCGCCGGGCCGTTTTCGGGTTCGAGCGCCTCTCGATCTACAAGGTCCAGGCAGGGGTCGTGGTTCAGGGGCAGAGGCCTGATTGGGCGATACGCGTCACGCCACGCCAGGCTCAGCTGGCCGGCAGGGTCTTTGACGCCGTCGAAGTCGCGGAGTCGGTCGAGTTCTTCCAGGGGGCCTCTTCCGGCTATCTGAGAAGGGTGAAGCTGAAGAACGCCGGGGCCGCCCCGATTATTCTCAGGCTCGTCGACGCCCTAGACCCCACCGCCTCCCAGCTGAGCGAGGTTTCGATGGGGTGGGGGGCCCTCGGGGTCAACGCCTTCAACAGGGGGAGCCACGTGGCCATGGACGAGGTCTCTGACCTCCCGAGCGCCCGGGTCGTAGGCTCGCTCCCATCTCCAAGGAAACTCTTCATGACTACCGACAAGGCGAGGGTTCGCGACCTTATCACCGCTGGGGAGATCGGCGAACCCACGGCCGGCATGTCGGGTCAGGTGATAATTCTCACGCTCCACGAGCTGGACCTCGCTCCTTCAGAAACAAAGGGCGTCACCTTCGTTTCAATCTACAATCCGGCAAAACTCGAAGAGGCCCTCTCCGACTTCGGCCGCATCCAGGGAGACTGGAAGGCCCCCCGACGGCAGGGTCCACTGGTCGCGACGTCGAGTCCTACACTGACCGAGTCCGCGGCCTGGGCAGTCGCCAAGTTGGAGAGCTCGAGGCACGAGAGCGATGGTCTCGATAAGCTCGAGCTGCTGAAAGCCCTCTCGTTCGTTGACAGGGAAGGGGCACTCTCGGTCATCGAAGGCACAAGGCGCCTCCTCCGCCGAGACGGTGCGATGCCCCACTCCTCGGACCAGACGGAGCCCGGAACCCTCGAATCGGCACTGCTGCTCCGGGCCGTTTCTGCCCACCTGCTTCTGGCCCGGGACAAGAAGTTGACCAGGTCCCTATACCCACTCGTGAAGAAGCTCGCCTCCTTTCTGATGGCCTCCTCGAAGGAGTTTACGCTGAAGACAGGGCCGACCCTCCCACAGGGCTGGCGCAGGTCGCTGGGATGCGGCTATCCTGCTGGGGAGATACCTGAAGTCTCTCTTGCGGCTGCGGGCGGGCTTGCTGGAGCCTCCCAGGTCGCCAGGCAGGTCGCGAAGGCCGACGACGCAGGAAGGTTTCGCGAAAGGGCGGAAATGCTCGCCGAGATGGTCAGGAAGAGACTGGTCGACGAACAGGGCTTCCTCTCGCTCTGCCTCGACCCTTCAGGCAGGCTCCGGGGAGATGTGACGATCGACATGGCTGTAGCCGCCTACAGGCACGGGTTCCTCGCTTCGGCCGAGCAGGCCGCAGTCAACAGGCTCCTGGAGAAGGACTTCGAGACTCCCTACGGGCCCAGGACTGTCCCAACCTCCAACCGGCTGTACTTCAACCCAAGCTACGGCCAGGGACAGCTAGGTGGCTTCTGGACTAGGGCTGCTCTCGCCCATGCACTCCTGTGCTATAGAGTAGGCCTCGCTGGAATCGGGAGTCTGTCGCTGGAAAAGGTGGCCAATCTCGCGGTCGAGGACTGCGTTAAGCTCGGCGGATCTCCGGGCGAGTTCCCCTACTGGGTCGACGTGGACGGCCGCGAGGCACATGGGGAAGACAGCGACCCGGTCGCGGCCGCCAGACTAGTCGAGGGACTCCTGGAGGGCGAGCTGGGACTCGAGTTTGCAGCCGGGACGGTGTCGCTCTCTCCTGCTCTCTCTTCGAGTCTGAAGTGGGTTCTCGCTTCGGAAGTCTGGGCAGGCGAACCGATCACCGTCTTCGTGGGCAGAGGAGGCGGAAGAGCTCACGCCTTCGCTTCAGGTTCGCGACTCGAGGTCAAGCATGGCATCAGGTTCGCAAAGGCCGAACTCTTGGAGATGCCCGTCAAAGGGCTCCATGCAGTCTCATTTCACGGTCCGGGCCAGGTGATATGTCTCGGCAATTCCTCCGCCGTTCCGGCGCGGACTTCGGTGAGCTTCGCTCCGCGGGCCCCGGAGCTCTCCAAGCGCCTCAGCACGCCTCTCGAGGAGTATGATCGAGCCAGCGGGTCGTGGCTCAAGGCCTCTACCTTGCGCGTGTTCCCGACCATGACCTTCGAAGCCTCCCTCGGTCCTGGCGAATGGAAGGCCTTCAGGGTCTCGATACCTTGAGTAGGCCCGGAGTGCCCAATCTCTAACACTCCGAAAGTGACGCCTAGACATGGGGATTCTCCTATGTCGCTTCCGAGCCCCTAATACGCCTGCCGTTGCTGGATGGGCACTCTCCTATCCGCTCTCTCTGGAGTACTGTGGCTTCCGTGTTAGCCTGCGGCCCAACCTTTCGA
>JBEKJM010000028.1:0-20096 GCA_050011215.1 Nitrososphaerales archaeon | reverse complement strand
TCTCGCGGACCTAACCCTGCCTAAGGTGACATGGGCGGTGAAGGGTCGCCTGTCACTCTCGCCGATTCCCTCGAGCGCCGCGATGGCTCCTTGAGCTATGGGTCTGACCCGCTCCTCGTGCGATTGAGGGACCCCGACCCAGATGACGTTCGGCCTGGAGACGTTCGGAAAGGCCCCGACTCCCCTCAGCTCGACATCCGCCCTGCCCAGGCGGAGTCCCTTCAGGCGCTCGTCGACTTCCCGGGTCTGGCCTTCGGTGATCTCGCCGAGGAACTTCACGGTGAAGTGGAGGTTCTCTCTTTCCACCGTCTTCAAGTCGGCCCGGGTCGCTGAGAGCTCCCGCTGGAACGCGACCATCGAATCCAGGACCTTGGGGTCCGAGATTTCTAGAGCGACGAAGGCGCGCATCGTCGTTCTGTGTGCAGGACTTGATTTAAATCCGCTACGGGCCTGGCAGCCGCAGACACGTCCTTGCTCATAGTCGCGATCACGGGAATGCCAGGCGCCGGCAAGTCGACCGCCGCGAAGGCGCTGGTGGAGAAGGGATGGAAGCGCGTCATCATGGGAGACGTAATCCGAGAGGAGACGAAGCGAAGGGGTCTGGCGCCCGATTCAAAGAACACGGGCGAAGTGATGAGAAGTCTCAGGCAGGAGCGAGGCGAGGCCGCGGTGGCCGAGCTCTGCCTGGAAGCGATGCGAAAGGTCGGGCCCGACAAAGTAGTGGTGGACGGAATCCGCTCGACCTCGGAGGTCAAGACGTTCAGGCAGTCGGCGGAGGTGATTCTGATCGCCGTTCAAGCCTCCCAGCGTCGGAGGTTTACCCTGCTGAAGGAGAGGGGCAGGAGTGACGACCCGCTCTCCTACGAAATGTTCCTGAAGAGAGAGGAGAGGGAACTTGAAGTCGGAATCGGTGATGCCATCGCTCTGGCAGACGAAGTGGTCTCGAACGAGCACGCGACTCCGGAGGAGCTCGCCTCCGACATTGTCGAGATCGTCGACCGCTGGGTGGAACAAGACGCGCGCTGACATCAAGGTGAATGTGACGCTCGAGGCGACGGTGGCACCCTCAGAAGACCCGAAGAAGGTCCTGGACGCGATAAGGAGCATCTTCGTCGAGAATGTCGCACTGGCAGATCAGAGCACGCGAATGATCAAGATGTCCTCAGAAGAACCGAGCTCTCTCAACGTTCTGCGAGAGCAGTTGAGGGACAGGCACATCAGAAGTGCTGCCAGGAGGCTGCTCCTGCTGGAGCTGAAGGGCGACTCGACGTCGGTGATGCTGAATAGACAGGCAGCAACCGTAGGCGTCGTGGCACTCTGCGGCAGCGCGGACCAGTCGCCTCTCGGCCCGATCTACGCGACGATAAGGTCGAAACAGATCGAGGCCGTCATCGATTGGCTTACGGCCTACGAGGAAGGATAGTTCACTTCTACCTTCAATCCGTCTCTTGCGGCAATCGTCTCCGGGAAGACCGAACGGGCTTGCTTGACCAGGTTCGCGACGCTGGTGTAGCGGGCGCTGAAGTGAGTGAGGGCGAGACGGCGCACGCCGGCACTCTTCGCGATTTCGGCAGCCTCGAGACAGGTGCTGTGCTTCCTCTCCACCGCCTTCTCACGATCTTTTCCGTGGAAGGTGGAATCGAAGATCAGAAGGTCACACCCGGAGAAGAACCTCGCGAGCCTCGGAGAGGGCCTCGTGTCTCCTGAGTATCCGATCTTCCTCCCTGGCCGCGCCTGGCCCGTCACTTCTGAAGGAGAAATCGTCCGGCCCTCCACCCTTACCTTCCTTCCGTTCTGGAGCCTCGACCACAACCTGCCCTCGGGGACGCGGAGGGCCTTGGCCTTCTCTGGAAAGAAGACGCCGGGCCTCCTCCTCTCCTCGACGACGAAGGAGTAGGCCTCCACGGAGTGCAGCGCCTTCGTCGCCCTGACCTTGAAATCACCTGTGCGGAGAACCGTCCCCTGCTTCGCGGGGAAGAAGTTGACAGGGAAGGTCAACCCGATGTGAAGGAGTTCCTCTGTCACCTCGAGCCACTTCAGCAGCTTCGGCGGCCCGACGATGTTCAGCGGCTTCCTCCGCTGGGCGAGGCTCATCGTCTGCAGGAGTCCCAGGAGACCCGTGACATGGTCTCCATGCAGATGGGTGATGAGGATCGACGTCTCCTTGTTCAGGCCGACCCCCTGGTTCAGGACCTGACGCTGGACCCCCTCCCCGCAGTCCATCAAGATGACGCTGCCTTCTCTCTGGATCGCGATCGCCGGGAGGCCCCGCCCCCTTGTGGGAGCGGCTGAGCTGGTTCCCAGAAACGTCACTGTGAGCTTGGTCAAGCCTATCTCTTCCTCAGGATCGTGATTGTCCTCGTCAGGAGCTTATGAACGTAAAGGTGGTGCTCTTCTTCGAGGGCCATCTCTGCCGACGCCTCAATCCTCAGCGACTGCGGGTGCATGACGACCATCCGTGAGCCTTCCTTGAGAAGCAGGGGCATGGTTGCAAGTGTCATCTGCGCTATGACCCACGGGTCAGCTCCCCTGGTGCTGGACGCGCGACCATAGGGTAGGTCGGTCGCAATAGCGTCTACGCGTCTCACGGGATGACTAAAGGCGTCGGCGCGGATGACCGCCATCCACTCCTGGCCGAAGTGTCTCATGTTTGCGAGGGACCCCATCGCCATCCTCGCGACCTGGTCCGATGCGACGACCGCCGCGCCAGTTTCGAAGGCCTCGATCGCCAGGCTCCCGGTCCCCGAGAAGGGGTCGAGGAAGACATCACCCTCCTTGAACCTGGTGAGGTTGACCAACGCGCGAGCCAGCTTGGGGAAGATGGCGGATGGGTGGAAGAACGCGCGGGCGCGAGGCCGTCGCCGGGACCAGGCCTGTCTCATCTCGCCGGGTTTGGTCAGGGCCAGGTAATCTTCCTCGCCCCTGACCAGGCTGAACTCGAATTCAGGATTCTTGAGGTCGACCGTCGCGTCGACGCCCTTGAGAACCGACCCCGGGTCTATGCCGGGTCTTCCATTTTCCAGATCGAAACTGCGAAGCCGCACACGCCTTCCCAACACCTCCTTCTGGGCGTCGAGCGGTCTCTCGATGAGACGGCCCACCCTTCGGGAGAACGCCACACGCGAAGCGACGACGAATGGGTCGGCGAGCGAATCGACGAGCAGGACCCGCTTCTCAGGCGATTCGAACCTGGACCGGGGGTCATACGCGAGGAAGAGGGCCCTCGCCTCGGCTTCGGGGAGGGAGGTCCCTTCCCCCGACAGCAGGACCAGAGACCTATTCATTGAGAGTCTTCAGATGCGCGACAAGGGCGTCGGAGACATCGACCTTGCTGAACTGTCCGGGGACAGTGTTGGTCCCGATAATCGTCTTGACCCCCACCTTCTGCAGCTGCTGGAGGGCGTCCCCCACGAAGAGCCCGTGGACGCAGACGGCCAGGACGGCCTTCGCCCCCTGCTTCTGGACGACCTCGGCCGCCGCGCGTATCGTGCCACCCGTGCTGATGATGTCGTCCACAATGATGACCTCCTTTCCATCGACCTCGAGCTTGGCATCCTTCAGCTTGACGTCCCCGGTAACCCTGTCGCGCTTCTTCGACAGCTGCAGGAACCTCGCCCCGTACAGCTGTGCGAAGGCCTCCGTCCTTTTCGAGCTTCCGAAGTCGGGGGAGATGACGACCGGGTTGCTCAGGTCGAGCTCCTTCTTGGTGTAGTCGACGAGGGCCGGGATCGCCGAAACGGTGGAGACCGGAAAAGAAAAGAGCGAAAGTCCCTCTGCGGAATGGATGTCGACCGTCACGAGCCTTTGGATTCCGACGGAACGCATCAGATGGGCAACGACGCCGAGGGTGACCCCTTCGCCCGGGAGGAACACCTTGTCCTGCCTCGCATACGCGAGGTACGGCACGACGGCGGTAACCCTCGCCCCCTCTTGGCTCAGGTGGTGCGAGGCGAGCATGAGCTGGAAGAGATGCGCGTCGACGGGCGGGTAGGTCGACTGGACCAGGAGGATGCTCTTCCCTGCGACCTTCTCATCTGAGGAGAACCGCGTCTCGCCGTCGGGAAAGACCTTGAACTCCGCCTTGAGCTGAGACAGACCAAGCTTCTCGGCAACTGTGTTGCCCAATTCCTCGGAGGCCGGGCCGGCGAGGAGAAGCTTCTCCGTCATCGCTGTCGAGGCGACTCCGCTCTTGTTCGTATTTAACGGATTGCCGCAACCGCAGAATCTCCGGCGCCGGCAGGAAATGGTTAAGGCATAGTCGAGGGGGAGATGTCACAGACAATTGGACCAAATCTGCCCCGAGTGCGGTGTTGGAATAATGATGTACGACATGCCCACGAAGCGCTTCGGTTGCAAGAACTGCGGCGCGTTCCTCACCAGAGACCAGCTCTCAGACCTCAGGTTCAAGCAGAAGACTCCTGTCGAGGACGAAAGACGCAAGCGGTCCAGGCAGCAGGCGGACTATCTCGAATGGTGGCTGAGCGGCAACAAAGAGCAGTAGCCAGTCTTCTAATGGGAACGGTATCAGGATGGGCTCCTAGCGGAGCGCCTTTCTTGCGACTCTTCGACGCCGGAAGTGCAGCGCAAGGACCTCCCGCGTCCCTTCGCTCATGTCCAACTTCCTCGCCTGTCCAGCGGTGAACCAGCCGAAGGCCGAAGACTCGGCGTTCAATCTTACCCTGCCACTGACGCGGCGGGCGAGGTAGTCGACCAGGACGTAGTGGTATCTTGGCCTCGACTTTTCGTCGAGGTGAATGTCAGTCGCTACGTCCAGGAGCCCCTCTAGGACCACTTCGAGGTCGGTCTCCTCCTTGACCTCTCGGACCACGGCGTCTTGGACCCGCTCGCCCAGCTCGACCAGACCACCAGGGAGTGCCCAGCGGCCCTCGTTGGGAGGATTCTTCCGCTTGATCAGGAGGACCTTGGGCCCATCGCACACTACGGCCCCCGCCCCGACGAGCGGTCTGGACGGGTACTCTCTCCTGGTCTTCATCAGGTCGAACTGGTCTGATAGTCGTTTTAAGGCTGCGGCACTGGACTGCGCGCCATGGTCAGGGTCGAGATGCTGGCTGTGGGAAGGGAGCTCCTGATTGGGAGGACCCTGAACACCAACGCCCAGTGGATGGGAAAGAGGCTGGCCCGGAAGGGTACGCTGCTCGCCGAGATCACGACGGTCGATGACGATCTGAGGGAGATATCCGCTGGGCTGAGGGGTTGCCTCGGGAGGAGAGCTGACTTCGTGATTGTGGTCGGCGGGCTCGGGCCGACGCCCGACGACATGACTCTCAAGGGGATATCGAAAGGAATTCGCAGGAGGTTGAGGGCCAACGAAGAAGCGCTTTCGATGATCAGGGAACACTATGTCAGACAAAACCTAGGCAGAATCGAGATGACGCCCGCAAGGAGGAAGATGGCAACCCTGCCAATCGGAGCAAAGCCCGTCAGGAACGATGTGGGGACCGCTCCCGGAGTCAGATTGGAACTTGAAGGGACGACGGTCTTCTGCCTGCCCGGAGTTCCTTCGGAGATGAAGAGCATCTTCAGGGAATCCGTGGAGCCGGAGATTGTCGAGAGGCTAGGCAGGCTCTACAGGAAGTACATCACGCTGAAGGTCGAGGGGATCTATGAATCGGCGCTGGCCCCGACGATCGAGTCCGAGCTGAGGAGACATCCGGGCGCCTACATCAAGTCTCATCCCAGGGGAATCAGCGAAGGGAAGTCCAGAATCGAGCTCGACGTAGCGGTGGTGAACGAGGACAGGGAGACGGCTGAGGAGTCGGCGGCCCAGATCGTGCGCGAGATCAAGAGCGAAATCGAGGCTGCGGGAGCGACGGTGGTCTCGGAGAGGGGGACTGCTCCGAGCGGGCGGAAGTGACGCGAACTGGACCTGATAATCGTCACGGGGACGGCCGGCTCTGGAAAGTCCCTTCTCACCAGCGCTCTCAAGAGATGGTACGTCAACAGGGGGGAGGAAGCGATAGCAGTCAACCTGGACCCGGGGGTGGTCAACCTCCCCTACGAGCCGGACGTGGACGTCAGGCTGAAGGTCAACCTCCAGGAGGTGATGGAAGACTACGGCCTCGGCCCCAACGGGGGCCTGATCCTAGCGACTGACCTGGTTGCGACCAAGCTGGGAGAGATCCAGGAGGACATCGACTCCTGCGGGGCGGAATACGTCATCGTCGACACGCCCGGGCAGACGGAGCTCTTTGCCTACCGGGAGAGCGGCGAGTACATAGTGAAGGAACTGAAGGCCGACTCCAAGACGCTGCTCTTCCTCCTCGACCCACTGCTGGCGAACACTCCCGTCAACTTCCTCTCAATAGCCCTGCTCTCGGCGTCGGTCGGCCTGAGGATGAACGTCCCCAGAATCTCGGTCCTCACGAAGAAGGACATCGCGAGAGACGCGGTCAAGCAGATCGTCGGATGGAGCAGGGACGCGAAGGTCTTCGAGGACGCTCTGGCCAGCACGAAGGACAGCGATCAGTATTCGCTTTACTCTGAACTCTTCAGGAGCCTCCGGAGGCTCGCGTTCGGTTCGGACCTGTACCCTGTCTCTTCGATTACCCTGGAGGGGCTCATCGCGCTCGTGGGAGAGGTCTCGAGAATAGGTCGAGGCGGCGAAGAGTTCACGGATTGAGCTTGGAAAGGAAACCCTGGATCAGGCCGGCGCAGGTCTCCGGCTTCTCCAGCGGGACCATGTGCCCGGCGTCGCTCACAAGCTCCATCGTCGAGGAAGGCATGTTCTGGTTCAGGTAGGTGGACCACTTTGGCGGGGTCATCCTGTCGCCCTCCCCGCAGATGATTAAGGTCTTGGCGGTGACCTCGGAGAGCCGAGGCCTTACGTCGAAGTGGTCGCACGCGAGGTAATCGTTCAGGAAGATGGGAAGGTTGGCGAACGACAGCGCGGCCCTAGCCTCCCTTCCCATGCCGAGGTCGATCTTGAAGTAGCTCATTGGCGTTATCACCTGCTCGATGGTCTTCATGGGCTGGGTCCGCAGGCCTTCGACTATGGTCGGATCGACGCCAAGCTTCGCCCCTGCCCCAATCAAGATCAGCCCCCCGAGATCGTCAGGATGTTCAAGGGCGAGGGTCAAGGCGATGGCGCTGCCCATCGAATGCCCGCAGACTACGGGCCCGGTCGGAAGGCATTCTGCGATGTGACGATGAACCGCCTCGGAGTATTCACGGATCGTCCTGCACGTTATGTCGCCGGAGGGGTGCCCGGGAAGGTTGACGGCCACGGCTCTTCCGGTCCCGGTCAGGTACTGGAGCGTCCTACTCCAGAAGATGCTGTTCCCCCCGGCGCCGTGGATGAAGACCACGTCGCGGGGAGCCTTTCCTGCAACGTAGTCGAGCACCGCGCCAGCGCCACCTAAGTGAACATGACGGGACTGAAGTATGTGCCGGTGAACGGCGCGGACCCGTTCATTGCGCCAGCCTGGCCGCCGCCTCGTCTATGCTGAGCTCATCCCCGACGACCAGTCGCGCGAGCTTCTCAGCCTTCTCCTGAGAGGCCTTGCTCAGCCGCTCCATCAGGGTCCATCTGGCCGTTTCGACGATCATCCCTCTGACGCTCCTCAGCTTCAGGTCAGGGTCACCCTGGCCGAACCTAGACCTGACCACCTCGATGGCGCCTTCCAGCGTCTCGAGTCCCTCCCCCGTCAGGGCTGAGACCTTGATGACCGGCGGCGACCGGGACTTCATGCCACGAACCAAGCCGAGTAGGTGGACCACCATCGAATCAGAGCCGACCATGTCTGCCTTGTTGACCACGTACACGTCCCCGATCTCCATCAGGCCGGCCTTCGAGACCTGGACATCGTCGCCGAGTCCCGGCATCAGCACGACGAGGACCGCGTGGGCCACGCCGACGACCTCGATGTCTGACTGCCCTATCCCGACCGTCTCAAGAAAGATGACGTCGAAGCCGGCGGCGTCCATCAGCTGAATCGCCTGCGAAGTGGCTCCCGAGAGCCCGCCCGACCATCCCCTCGACGCCATGCTCCGGATGTAGACGCCCCTGTCCCCTGTGTGGCTGGCCATCCTGATCCTGTCACCGAGCAGCGCTCCTCCGGTGATCGGGCTGGTAGGGTCGACCGCTATGACTCCGACACTGAGCCCCTTCTTCCTGTAGAGCGAGATCAGCCTGTCGACTAGAGTGCTCTTCCCCGTCCCGGGGGGCCCCGTCACTCCCACAATGAACGCGTGGCCGGAAGGCTTCAGCATCCGAAGGAGCTTCGATGCCACCTCGCGCTCGTTTTCGACCAGCGTGATGCCCTTTGAGAGCGCCCGCCTGTCTCCTCTCCGGATCTCCCTTGCCAACTGAGACGACTGCAAATGCGATGCTGCCAGACCCTTCGTGATGCCGCTTTATCAGTTGGAAGGCATCGTTTATCTCCCACCGTTTGGGGTCATCGCTTGCCTTGCTCAGGAACGGCGGGGAGGCATACTGGAGGAGGAAAGCGAAGGCGGTCGCGGAACGGAGGGCGGAGCCGGGCAGCCTCTACGACGCCGCCGCGCTCGAGGCCGTCAGGAAGGGCGTCAAGCAATGGGAGGAGCGCGTCTTCGGCGGGCAGGCGAAGAAGCTCCCCGAATCGAGGTCAGACTTTCAGACTGCCTCAGGGATCCCTCTGAAGCCGCTCTACACGCCGTCTGACGTGATGGACGCTGACTATTCCGACCAGGGTTACCCCGGGGTCTTTCCGTACCTCAGAGGGGTCCACCCCACGATGTACAGGGGCAGGGCCTGGACGATGAGGATGTTCTCCGGGTTCGGGACACCCGAGGACACCAACAAGAGGTTGAAGCTCCTCCTCGAACACGGGGAGACCGGGCTCAGCATCGCATTCGACATGCCGACGCTCTACGGCTACGACTGCGACCACGAGAGGGCACACGGCGAGGTGGGAAGGTGCGGCGTGAACGTGTCCTCGCTCAAGGACATGGAAGTGATCTTCGGCGGGATCCCTCTTGACAAGGTCAGCACGTCGATGACGATCAACGCCCCAGCGACGGTCCTGACCTGCATGTACGCCGGCGTGGCGAACAGGCAGGGCGTGTCCATGGAGAGGCTGAGGGGGACCGTACAGGCGGACATGCTCAAGGAGTACATAGCGCAGAAGGAGTGGGTGTATCCGCCCGAGGCGCACCTGAGGCTCGTTAGAGACCTGATGGTCTTCTGCACGAAGAAGATGCCTCTCTGGAACTACATCAGCATCAGCGGCTATCACATAAGAGAGGCAGGTTCCAGCGCCGTCCAGGAACTCGCGTTCACGCTGGCCGACGGGTTCGGGTATGTCGAGCTGGGGATGGAGGCGGGCCTGAAGCCGGAGCAGTTCGCGCCCAGGCTCAGCTTCTTCTTCAACTCGACAATGGACTTCTTCGAGGAGATCGCGAAGCTCAGGGCGGCCAGGAAGATCTGGGCCACGGTCCTCAGGGAGAGGTACGGGGTCAAGGACCCGAGGAGCCTGCTGATGAGGTTCCACACGCAGACGTCAGGCGCTTCGTTGGCATGGCAGCAGCCACTCAACAACATCATCAGGACGACGATAGAGGGGCTAGCGGCCGTTCTCGGCGGGACTCAGTCCCTCCACACCAACTCGTTCGACGAGGCCTGGGCCCTCCCAACGGAGAAGGCGGTCCAGGTCGCCCTCAGGACTCAGCAGGTGATCGCAGAGGAGACCGGCGTCCCCAGTGTCATCGACCCTCTGGGGGGGTCCTACTACGTGGAATGGCTGACCGAGCAGATGGAGGAGGAGGCCTACAAGTACTTCGACAGGATTGAATCCGCGGGAGGGCTCCTCAAGGCGATCAAGTCAGGATACATGCAGAGGGAGATCGCGGAGAACTCCTACAGGCTCTCGAGGAGGGTCGAAGAAGGCAAGGACAGCATCGTGGGCGTCAACAAGTACGCGATCGAGGAGAAGAAGCCGATTGACACGCTGAAGATAGACTTCGAGGCGCAGAGGAGCCAGGTCAAGAGGCTCGAGAGGGTGAAGAAGGAGAGGGACGGGGCGAAGGTCCAGGCGGCGCTTGCGAAAATCGGCAGGGCGTTTGAAAACGAGGATGCAAACTCCATCGAGCCGATGCTCAAGGCGGTGCTGGAGTACGCGACGCTGGGAGAGATCGTCCAGGTGGGGCGGGAGATCTTCGGGACCTGGAGAGAGCCCGTGATTCTGTAGTTCCCGGGGCTCTGTCTAATCTCCGTTTGGCTCGGGGTTGTTCTTGCGACTGGCCAAAGTCGTTTGGCGGAAGGACGCCCTCGGAGGTGGCGGGTGTCAAGGTCGAGGGAGGGAATAGGTGGCTCACAATCATTCAGAACGCAAGCCGAGAACTGAAGATTACGGAAGAATGAGCCGAGGGAATTGAGAGAATCCACGAGCGAAGCCATCAGACATATATACAATTTCTAACTTCAACATTACCGTGCGCTCGCCTAAGAAACGTGCATGGCCCCTGCGATGGTTTTCGTTCATCAAGACTTCCATCAGTCAGAGCAGGCGGGCGCACGCCACCTTTAAGATATGGCGCACGAGTCGAGAGTCAACACCGATAAGATCCTGACCCATGCGCCGAAGAGTCAACAGAACCCTGAAGCCAGAGCCAAAGTCTGGATTAGCGCCAAAAAGAGCATATTCCGTCTTCGTCGCGGACGGAGAGTATGTCTTCATCTGAAGGCGACGAGCAGGGGACGAAGTACGAGTTCAAAGGCAAGTTCGGCGCGAACCCGTTGGCTCCACACCCCATCCGGGAGGCGTCTCATGAGGAGATGGACGCTTTCGTCAGGCAAACCCTTGGTCTGACAAAGAGTAGAGAGACGGATTCAACAGCGACGAAATCCTGAGGCGTGGCCCGACGCTTAACAGGGACAGAATCCTGAGGCGTGGCCCATCAACCTAACAGAGCCGTGCCCGCAAAGGTTTTCAAACCCGCCAAGGCCCACGCCGTCAGGTTGAGGAAGAGGACAGTTTCAGCTGAACGCAAGATCAGGGTTCTCGTTGCGAAGCCCGGGCTGGACGGGCACGACAGGGGCGCGTTTGTGCTTGCCAGGGCGCTCAGGGACGCGGGGATGGAGGTGATCTACAGCGGGCTGCTCCCCTCACCGGAGCAGGTCGCTCAGATGGCCCTGGACGAAGACGTGGACGTCGTGGCACTGTCCCTCCTGAACGGCGCCCACATGACAGCATTCCCGCGGGTGAAGAAGCTGCTCGAGAAGATGGGAGGAGGGGACATCGTCGTCGTCGGCGGGGGGATAATCCCGGACTACGACAAGCCCAAGCTGCTGAAGATCGGAATCACCGGGCTCTACGGGCCGGGAAGCTCCCTCGAGGAGATAGTGGGCCACATCAAGGAGAGGGTCAGGAAGGAGCGCTGGGGGGAGTAGCCGCATGTCCGAACAGGACGAATTCATGAATCTCTCAAAGATGGACTTCGACATCTCAGAAGAACAGGGGATGATCCTCGACCAGGTGGACAAGGTCTGCAGGGAGATCCGCCCGATCGAAGACAAGTACTACCTCGAGCGCAGGATCAACGACCAGGCGAGGCCGATCTTCGCGAAGGCGCACCTCCTGGGCCTCCCCATCTCCAGGAAGTACGGGGACGGTCAGGGGGCGGACATGATGACCTACGCGCTGGTGATCGAGAGGATTGGAAGGGAGGGAACGGGGCTCGGGACCTTCTTCTCGGTGCACACCGCGCTGGGGCAGATGACGGTGCAGCAGTGGGGAAGCGAGGAGCAGAAACAGAGGATTCTGACGCCCGCGACGAAGGGCGAGAGCATCCTCGCCTTCGGGCTCACGGAGCCGAACGCAGGGAGCGACCCCGCCGCGCTCACGACGAACTTCGAGGAGAAGGGAGGGAAGTTCTTGCTGACGGGACAGAAGATGTGGATTTCACTCGGGTCGACCGCGAAGTACGTGCTGATATTCGCCTACCCGAAGGGGAAGAGGGAAGGGATGTGCGGGTTCGTAGTCGACACCGGCAGCCCTGGATTCAAGGCAGAGCTCATGCCCCACAAACTGGGGCTCCCCACAGGGGACACCTCGACCCTCTACCTGGACAGAGTGGAGGTGACGAAGGAGGACATGCTCGGACCGCCTGGGAAGGGACTGGCCGTGGCCCTGTCGGGTCTGATGCACGGAAGGCTCGGCCTCGGTGCCAACTGCGTCGGCGTGATTCAGGACTGCCTTGACGAGTCGGTGAGGTACGCGGGGATGAGGTCTCAGCACGGGAAGCTGATCGGAAAGCACCAGCTCATTCAGAGGCACATCGGGCTAATGTCGATGAAGCTGGAGGCGGCCAAGCTCCTCGTCCTGAAGGCAGCCTCCACCAAGCAGAAGTACATGGAGAACCCGACGAACCTGGAGCTCAGAGACGCCGCGGACCTCGCGATAACCAAGGCGAAGTACTTCGCGGCCAACGCAGCCTTCGATGCGGCGAACCGCGCCGTGCAGATCTTCGGTGCCAATGGCTATTCGTTCGAGAGCAGGCCAGCCAGGCACCTCGCGGACGCGAGGGTCACCATGATCTATGAGGGGGCCAACGAGATTCTGGAGCAGAAGATAGCACTGGGATCGCTCGGTCGGAGCTTCGGAGCCTACTCGTAGCGTTCCTGCCATGAATCCGTAGGGACTCTTCTCCGCTCCTCTCCGCCACTCCTCCCCGTCACGAATCCCTGATACGGCCATCCGTGTTGCCCATGGCGACAAGGGGGCCGATCGTGCCCTGCGGAAGAGAGGAACACTTATTCCGCCTTTTTCGTCTGTGCTCCGTATGGAGGCTCAGTTCGAGGCCATCGTCGTGGGCGCCGGCCTCTCCGGCTGCGCGGCCGCGTACAGCCTGGCGAAGCAGGGAACGAGCGTCCTCCTTATCGAGAGGGGCAAGCATCCGGGCTCGAAGAACGTCAGCGGAGGCCTGATGTACTGCCACGCGCTGCACAAGCTGATCCCCGAGTTCTGGAAGGAGGCGCCCGTTGAGCGGCACGTGAGAAGGCACGTGATCTCCTTCCTTTCGAAGGACTCCGCCACGTCGCTGAGCTTCGACGACTCGCGGTTCTCCGTTCCTCCGTACAACAGCTACACCGTTCTCCTCTCCAAGTTCAACGAATGGTTCGCCTCGAAGGTGGAGCAGGCGGGAGGGATAGTGACCAGCGGCATCTACGTGGAGGACCTCCTCTGGGAGAAAGACAGGGTCGTCGGAGTGAGAGCGGGCGGGGAGGAGATCAGGAGCAACCTTGTCATCGCCGCGGACGGTGTGAACTCCCGTCTCGCAGAGAACGCGAAGCTCAGGGGGAGGTTTGACTCCGGCTCCTTGGCCCTGGGCGTGAAGAGCGTGCTGGGTCTGCCAAGGAAGACCATCGAAGAAAGGTTCAACGTTCAGGGCGACGACGGGGCCGCGTACACGTTTCTCGGCTGCACCGGCGGCGTACAGGGCGGAGGTTTCATGTACACGAACAGTGAAAGCCTGTCAGTCGGCGTGGTCGTCACGATCAATTCGCTGGTCGAGGCGGACGCAAAGAGCACCGACCTGCTGGACAAGCTGATCGGCCACCCGACCGTGAAGGGGCTCGTCGAAGGAGCCGAACCGCTCGAGTACTCGGCCCAGCTGATTCCGGAAGGGGGAATCGGCATAAAGCCGCAGCTGTACAAGAACGGCCTCATCGTCGTGGGCGACGCGGCAGGGTTCACACAGAACAACGGTCTGCTCCTGCGAGGGATGGACTTCGCAGTCGCTTCCGGAGCGATGGCCGCCGAGGCCGGGAAGAAGGCCAAGGAGAAGGGAGACTATTCGGCCGCGACGCTCTCGCAGTACGAAAGCCTGCTCCGAGAAACCTTCGTCCTCAAGGACCTGCAGACGTATCGGAATGCACCGCGCTTCCTCGAGAACCCCCGCCTCTACTCGACCTACCCTGACCTTGCCTGCGCCCTCATGGAGAGACTGTTCGCCGTCGACGGAGGCCCAAGGCAGAACCTGCTCGGAGCGGCCAGAAAGGAGATGAAGGGCAGAGTCTCCCTGATCCGCATGGCCAGGGACCTGCTGGGAGCGAGGGCGCTATGAGTCTGGACAAGCTCAGCGTCGAACGGAGGCTGGGGCTGGACAGCTTCGATACGGACGAGGAGAGCCACATCAAGGTCAACCGCGAGCTGTGCAAGGAACGGGACGTCAAGATCCTCCTCAGAGTCTGCCCCGCCAGCTGCTTCACGCTCACCTCGGGCGAGCTCGTCTTTTCCCGACTGGGATGCCTGGAGTGCGGCGCGTGCAGGGCGGCTGCCTCTCCGGGAGCCATCGACTGGAGTTTCCCAAGGGGAGGCACCGGAATCAGATACCGCTACGGGTGAGACTTATGTGCGATGACAATCGGGGCACGCGCTGGCAATGGTGCGCACGATCGTCTGCGCAAAGCAGGTCTACAACGTCGAAGGACTGAAGGTCGACCCGAAGACCCGGTCCCTGATCACCGAGCGCGTCGACCGCAAGATCAGTGACTTCGACAAGAACGCGCTGGAGGAGGCTCTGCTAATCAGAGAGAAGCACGGCGGGAGCGTGACCGTAGTCACCCTGGGCCCTCCGACCGCGAGTGACGCGGCCAAGGACGCCCTGAAGATGGGCGCGGACGATGCGTATGTGATAGGCTCCGCCGACACGGAGCAGCTCGACGCGCGCGCCACGTCCGACATGCTCGCCGCCGCCATCAGGAGGATCGGGGAATTCGACCTCGTCATCTGCGGAGATGCGTCCATCGACATGTACTCCGGCCAGGTGGGGCCACGGCTGGCGGAGAGGCTCGGCATACCGCAGGTTTCTCACGTGAAGAAGGTCACGGTCAGTGGAAGCGTGGTGACGGCGGAACGCGACCTGGAGGAGGCCGACGAAACGGTGGAGGCTCCCATGCCCGTCCTGCTTACGGTGACGAAGGAGATCAACGAGCCGAGGATCCCGACGATATCCATGATCATCAAGGCGTCCAAGAAGACGGTCAAGACGCTGGATGCGGGCGAGCCGGGAGCTCCGTTCGCGACGTCGGTCAAGGTGCTGAAGGCGCTGGCTCCGATGACCGAGCGAAGGAGAGAGGCCGTCGAAGGGAAGCCCGCCGAGATCGCGGAGAGCCTGGCCCGCCAGTTGCTCAGGGAGGGGGCCGTGGAGGGATGAGAGAATGACTGCGAGTGGCTCTAACGTCTGGGTGTTCTCCGAAAGGGCGGACGTCACGCTCGAGCTGCTGGGGAAGGGGAGGGAGCTCGCGGACGGTCTGGGGGCGAGCCTCTGCGCGCTCGTCCTCGGCACGGCGCTCGAACACGAGGCAGACACCCTCGCGTCGTACGGCGCTGACAAGGTGTTCCTCGTCGAGAATCAGGCGCTTCAGAACACCCTGCCGGAACCCTTCGCCGAAGCCATAGGCAAGCTTGCCTCTCAGTACGGTCCTCAAATCCTGCTGATCGGAGGCACCAGGAGGGGGATAGACATAGCGGCCAGAGTCGCCGCGAAGCTCGAGACCGGAGTCATCACGGACTGCGTGGCACTGGGCCTGGATGAGAAACGAATGCTGGTGGCGGACCGGCCCTCGTACGGCGGAATCCTGGTCTCGACCGAAATCTGCACCACGAGGCCTCAGATCGCCACCGTGCCCCCGAGAGCATTCGAACAGGCCGCGCCTCGGCAGGGCCAGCGCGGGCAGGTCATCAGGGCAGACGTCGACCTGGCGCCACCGAAGACCAGAGTTGTCAAGATCGCGCCCAAGGAGGTCAGAGGCGTCGGACTGGAGGACGCGAGCGTGATCGTATCCGCGGGAAGGGGCGTGGCGAAGAAGGAGGACCTCAGGATACTCCAGGAGCTCGCCAGCGAACTTGGCGGCGAGCTAGGATGCTCATCGCCGCTGGCAGAGGACCTGAAGTGGCTCCCGCTCGAGCGCCTCGTGGGCCTCACGGGCCGGAAGGTCAAACCCAAGCTGTACGTGGCGTGCGGGATTTCTGGTCAGGTCCAGCACATCACCGGCATGAGAGGTTCGCGCACGGTCGTGGCCATAAACACCGACCCCGAGGCACCCATCTTCCAGCAGTCGGACTACTGCGTGAAGGGGGACCTGTACGAGATAGTCCCCCTGCTGACGGAAGCGTTCCGAAGAATCCGTCAGAAGTGATCGGCGGAGGGAGACGTCTCCCTCTCTGAATCCTGATCGCGCCGAGACTGAGCCATGTGATGCGTTTTTATGCTCAGTGGAAGGAGGATGCTCAAGCGAAACGCATTGGACTTCAATCTAACAGCGGAGCAGGAGGGGTTCAGGCAGGCAGTCCGAGAGTTCTGCCAGAAGGAGATTGCGCCGAGGGCGCGGGCGATGGACACGAAGAGGGAGCTCGACGAAGGGCTCATAGACAAGATGGGCGCCCAGGAGCTGCTCGGCATCACGATCCCTCCGGAGTACGGCGGACCCGGGGCCGACTTCGTAAGCGCGGCAATCGGCGCCGAGGAGATCGCGCGCGCGGACGTCAGCTGCGCCACGGCCGTGATGTACCTCCTGACCACGGGCTGGAGTTTCCTCCTTACAAAGCACGCGACGGATCAGCTGAAGGGGGAGCTGCTGCCGAAGGTCGCGAAGGGGAGGTCCCTCGTGGGGATACTGTCCACGGAGCCCCAGGGCGGGTCCGACATCGCGGGCCTGAAGACGAGAGTCACGCGCGAGGGGGGCAAGCTCCAGGTGAACGGCCAGAAGTCGTACATCAGCCTCGTAAGAGAGATTCAGAGAAGGGGAGGGGGCTACTTTACGCTGGGTTCCTCTGAGCCGTCGCTGGGGCACAGGGGCATGACGTCATTCTACATGCCTCTCGACAGGCCGGGGGTGAGCACGAGCCTGGTCGAGGACATGGGCAGGATGGCTCTCTCGACGGGCAACGTCGACATGAAGAAGGTGGAGCTGCCCGAGCACTACGTCGTCGGAGAGTGGAACAAGGGGTTCTACGTCGGCATGGAGGGCTTCCAGGCCGCGAGAGTGCTCGTCTCGGCCGCGTGCATAGGGTGCTGGGAGGGCGTGCTGGACATGGGGATGAGTTACATCAAGGAAAGGGAGACCTTCGGCACTCCCCTGGCAAGGTACGAAGGGATTCAGTTCCCACTCGTGGACAGCTATGCGGCCCTCGAGGCGGACAAGCTTCTGGTCTACAGGGCGGCCTGGGCCGTGGACGAGATGTACCGAAAGGGGGCGACCAAGCAGGAGTCCAGAAGGGTGGCCATGCTGGCGGCGCAGGCGAAGCTCAGAGCCCCGGTCGACGCCTTCCAGGGGTGCAGCACAGTCATGGACATGCTCGGTGCGTACGGCTATACGACCAAGTGCGACGTCGAGATGGCGCTCAGAGGCGTGAAGTCATACTCCGCGGGGGCCGAGGGTGGGCAGAACATCATGCGAATCATCATCGCGAGGGAGATCCTCGGAGACGAATTCGTGCCGCAGCACTGATTGAGCCATCACCGGGATAGCGCTCGCCAGCCAGAACCCTGTCCAAGTACCCAGGCGGCCATCGAGCGCGCGCGCTGAAGCGGAGTATTTCCAAACCTGGGAACCGACCCTCATCTTTAAATCAAATCTGTCGGGGCGCCCGCCATCGACATGTCACAGAATGAAGATCTCGCAGGGCCCGGAATAGGCACGTACGAGGAAGTGGAGAAGGTTCTACCCACGGACTACAAGTCCCTCCTCGACAGGAAGGAGACGCAGCGCGCGGTCTACCTTGCCAAGAGCTACATCGAGCAGCACCTCTGCAAGGAGCTGAACCTGATGATGGTGCAGGTCCCCCTGATCGTCGACGCAGCGAGCGGGATCAACGACATGCTCGACAGGGACGGCTCCCGGACGCCGATTCAGTTTCACATATCGAATGACGGACTACTTCCTCGACCACGACCACAGCGCCTACGTGGACCAGTGGGACTGGGAGAGAGTAGTAAGCGCCGACCAGCGGAACCTCGCCTATCTGACAGATACGGTCACGAAGATCTGGAAGGTCCTGAGGGGAGCCGAGAAGCGGGTGCAGGAGGAGTACCCCAGGCTGAAGGGGAAGTACCCGAGCATGGCCGACAAGATCGAGTTCATGCACGCAGAGGACATCCTGGAGACGTACCCCAACCTGCCGAGGAAGCAGCGTGAGACCGCCATCCTCCAGAAGCATCCGGCCATCTTCATCATAGGCATAGGCTGGGTGCTGAAGAACGGGCACCCCCACGAGATGAGGGCAGCGGACTACGACGACTGGGTCACGGAGACGAAGTCGAAGGACGGGAGGTCCATGCACGGGCTCAACGGCGACATCCTGGTCTGGAACCCGGTCACGAAGCGGAGGCACGAGCTGAGCTCCATGGGAGTGAGGGTCGACGGCGCGACCTTGAAGGAGCAACTCAAGCTGAGTGGGCAGCTCGACTTCCTGAAGTACGACTACCACAAGGGGATCATCAGCGGCGACCTGCCTCTCTCCATCGGAGGGGGCATCGGACAGTCCAGGACCCTGATGCTGCTTCTGAAGAAGGCGCACCTGGGCGAGGTCAGCGTCACCGTCTGGCCCAAGGTCCTCAAGGACATGTGCGCGAAGAAGAACATACACGTCCTCGAGTGAGCAGGCCACCACGGGGTCTGGCAGCACTACCGCGTAGTGGACTCGCTGGACCCGAGAGTCAGGCAAGGCCGACGGCCCTGTCGAAGTCCCATATCTGCCCGGCGCGGTAGGGCTTGCGTCGGAAGCCATCGAGCAGACCCGTCTCGCGAAGCCTCGCGACAAGGCTGGCAGAATACGAGGGGGCTCCCGTGGCCCCCGGCGAGTTGTAGTTGAGTATGTGGACCGACCTCTCCTCCTGGACGAGAACCGCCTCCGGGACGAACCCCTCGCTCCCGACGACGGACGCCCTGACTCCCGAGATGCCCCGTGAATTGAGGGCGCTGCGGTCGAGCCCGGGAATGAACCTCCGGACGCGTTCGCACATCGCCCGCTTTGACAGAGAGGTGCGCCACTCGCCCGCGACCATCGAAAGGAAGTCCGCGTCTCTCAGCAGGTTGAGCTTGGGCCCCCTCGGGGCGGCGAGCAGCCTGGGAATGGAGCGCAGGCCGAGACCCCGGTAGACGTAGGGGTCCGTGACCATCACCGCATTCGGCCCGATCTGCCGCATGCCGTCCGGACGCACGATGAAGTGCGGGTCGAGGAACGGGAACCGGGGATGCCGAGGGAGGCTGTAGACGTTCCTGCCGATCCTCGAAGCGAACGGCTCGTCGACGACCCAGTACTCGCCGCGGAAGTTGAGCGTCGAGTACTCCCTCGCGAGCCCCATCATGTGGGCGATGTCGACCGAGGCGCCACCTGCCGCGTTGATCAGGAGTCTGCATCTGACACCCGCGAGCTGTTCGTTACTCGGGAAGGAGACCTCGAGGCCCGCGCCTCCGGCCTTCAGCGAGGAGACCTGAAGCCCGCCCTGGAAGGAAAGGCCTTGGTCGAGGGCGAGCCGGTGGACGCACGCGGTGAACCTCCCGAAGTCGACGGAAGTGTCGGTCTTCGAGTGGAGAGCGGCGCTGCACCGGACTTCCGGTTCCAGCGACATCACCGTCCTGGCGTCGAGCAGCTCCAGCTCGGTCTGCTCCATCCCGTTGTCCGCCCCCCACCGCAGGTACCTCTCGAGGCGGGGGACATCGTCCTCGCGAAGAGCAACCTCGAGGGTGCCCACCGGCTCCCAGGGAAGGTCGTACGCCCTGGCGAGGTCGCGCCAGAGAGGATAGGAGCGCATCGCGGAAAGGGCGAAGGTCTTCTTGGTCTCCGGATTGAGATAGAAGGGGCGGTGGATCACGCCCGTGTTCCTTGAGCTGGTGTGCCTCGCGACCCCGTGTTCCCTGTCCACCAGCAGGATTCTGCAGTCGTAGAGGCACGAGAGCCAGTACGCCGTGGTGACGCCCAGCACCCCCGCTCCGACGACGAGAATGTCGACGTCCTTGCGGCGGTCGGATGAGGGCGGCATCGGCTTCAGGGCTCCGGGGCGGATTGATTAGTCTGTTCGGTCGGAAGTCATGGCCAATCTCCGGACCAGCGGATGTGTGCGGACGCCCTTCCGGTCAGACCGTCTTCAGGTAG
>JBEKJM010000027.1:0-18661 GCA_050011215.1 Nitrososphaerales archaeon | reverse complement strand
TCATTTGGGACTCTCCCAGTAACGTTCTCACCGGGAACACGGCGGACCTCAACTGGCGCGCCGGCTTCGAGCTTCACGACTCTAATTCCCCCCACACCATCGGCGGGAACACTCTCACCGGGAACACTGCGGACAACACAACCTACTACGGTTACCTCGACAACTCGGTCGGTTCTGGCACCTCAGGAACCGCTAACACATACGCCTCCAACGAGTGCAGCGGCCACGGTACCCCTTCAAGCCCAGCCGGGCTCTGCTCGACCTCCCCTCCACCAATACCAGCGTTTCCGTTCCCATTCGCCATACCGACCGTGCTCGCGGCTACAGCACTGATCTACCTAGGGATGAGGAGAAGGCTGCTGGGGGGACAGACGGCCCCCTCCCAATAGGATAGCTGACACAGCCCAGGTCATTCAGTGCGCCGATGGCTCTATCTTCTCTTTCCTTTCCTTTACATGACTGCTGCAGGCGGCGTCCGAATCAAGGCGGCCTACGGCTGAGACTCCAGCAGGCGACCTCGAGAGTCCTGGGACGTTTGAACGCCCTGGCTATGGTCTGTACTACCGAGAATGGAGCCAGACTCTACAAAGTCTATACTTGACAACGGCCAAAAAATAGCGAAATGACGCAGAGGAGGTCATCGGCTAGGGTTGCGGCCGTCTTCGTCCTACTCCTCTTTGCTCCGCCGGTTCTTCTATCGGGTTTGTTCGTCCAACCGGCACACGCTCAACCGCAGGTGTGCACCACCACCTATGATCCGACTGACAACGTGCCTGACCAGCAGTTGGCGATAACCAGTGCGGGCGTCTACTGCTTCAACGCTGGAACCTACGATACGCAGATAACGGTCGACGCAAACGACGTCCTCCTGATCGGACTGGGTAACGACTCAAGCTTGGTCACCATACAGCCCACCTTCCTCACCGACAACGCCCCAGATCTGGGCAGTGGTTCGCCAAGCAGCGTGCCTGCCATCATCTATGTCGCCACGGGGTACACGAACGTGACTGTCGCGGACTTGACAGTAGACGGGTCGCTAGCGGGGTCGGCAGCAGCCAGCGCACTTCCATCCTGTGATTCGAGTTACGGTTGCTATTTTGGAATACTCTTCTGGGGAGCTTCGGGGAACGTCACTGGAAACACCTTGACTGACGTGGACACGTCTGGTTACACGCCGACCCCAGAGGGCGTTGGGATTTCTATCGGGACCCCCGTTTGGACCGGAGGTCCTTGCACTTCTGGTTGCCCCTATTCCTCCAGCGTCATCATCTCCTTCAACGAGGTGATCGGTTATGCCCAGAATGGAATTGAGTGCGAGGACGGAGGCACCAGCTGCGCAATTTCCGACAACATCCTCACTCCTCAATACGACTCGAGATGGTACATTGCTTCAAACGGCATCGAAATGGGCAGAGGGGCGACAGGAAGTATCGTTGAAAATACGATAAGCGAAGACGTCTATGCCGCAGGCGGACCCGACCTGTTCACCCAGGCACAGGCGACGGGCATCTTCACCAACGAGACCGTTGGAACCGTTGTGGTCTCGGCGAACACCCTCTACGGGGACGACGTCGGCATACGCTTGCAGGGCGACGCCGGGACGGTCAGCGCGACGTCCAACGAGATTGACGGCAGCGCATTCGTTGGCTTGGCCGTCGTCGACGAAGCTCAGTCGGTGAGCGGCTACACATTCAGAAACGAGCCGGTGGGCATCGAAGTCGCTTCGAACGACCCAGGCTCCCCCGCCGTGGTCACGATCGGCTGCAACGTCTTTTCGAACGTAGCGACCCCGACCGCCACGGAAGCGGTCGACGGGGGCAGCGCGCGGATCGACCAAGTGTGCCTGCTAGCGGGTCCAATAACTCCTTCGAGCCCGAAGATAGACATCGGCGAGGCCATCACTCTGACGGCGAACCCATCCGGCGGCACGGCCCCGTACTCTTACCAGTGGTACACTTCACCTGGCTGCAGCGCCAGCCCGATCGCCGGCGCGACATCCTCCACCTACCAGGCGTCTCCGGCGTCCGCGACGACGTACTACTACGGCGCGAACGACAGCAGCTCGCCTGCGGGTTCAGTTTGCTCTGCTGGAGACCCAGTCACGGTCAACCCCACGCTGACGGCTCCCGTCATCGCAGCCTCGTCTGGGGCCGTAGACCAGGACCAGTCTGCGAACCTCACGACTACGACGCCCTCCAGCGGAGGGACGCACCCCTACGCGTACCAGTGGCTCGAGGAGGCTCCGGACGCCGACGGCTACTCGGCGATGACCAACGCCACTCTGTCAGACTATACCTTCGCGACCTCGACATCCACGACCGTCGGCAACTGGTCCTTCGAACTGCAGGCCAACGACAGCGCCGGCGAATCCGCGACTTCGGCTGCAGCGACGGTGGACGTCAGCGCCGCTCTCTCGGCTGGTGGCATTACGCCGGCCTCGCCGAACATCACCAGCGGAGACTCGATTACACTGACGGCCAATCCCGCTGGCGGCGTACCTCCGTACGCGTACCAGTGGTACGTGGATCAAGGCTGCACCGACCCCTTCTCCTTTGCCACCTCTTCGACGTTTGATGTCTCGCCATCCTCGACGACGGCCTACTACTACGGGGTCAGCGACTCCAACGCCGCCACGGCCTGTTCGGCCGGCGACACCGTGACCGTCGTCTCCTTCCCGCCAGTACCGGCGTTTCCGTTCCCGTTCGCCATACCGGTAGTGCTCGCGGCCACAGTGGCAATCTACATGGCGATCAGGAAGACCGTGCGGGGAGGACAAGCGGTCCCTGTCAAGCAGCGGACACAACCCAGGTCATCGCCACGATAACTCTATCTTCCCTTTCTACGTGAAGAGTGGGAGTGCCGAGACAAGCATGCAAGCAAGCGCGATCGCCGGCCAGTAGGTGAAGAAGGGAAGTGGACAGGAAGGCAGCGGCAGGACTCGCAGCGGGATTGGTTCTAGCAGCCTCTGGTTTCGCTGTCTTCCTCATCTACCTGGCAGGAGGGTATGGCCCCCTCTATCTCGTGCCGTTGGGGGTCCTCCTGTTTTCAGCCGGGTTCTATCTCTCAGTGCCCTATCTGAAGTTCCTGCAGCCATTCAAGAGGACCATACCGTTCTTCGCCGCTGCCATTCTCCTCATCGCCTTCATCTCGCCGAGTGAATGGCAGAATTCCGTCTTCGGCTCGGTCTACGGTTCCCTGCTCATGCTCCTTTCGAGAAGACTCGGGGTTCTCGTGCTCAATGCAGAGGGGATAGGAGCTGTTGCAGGAGGGGGCTCGACCATAGTCCTTCCCTCGGCCTCCAAGGTCGCAGCTGTGACGGTAGCTCAGGCTTGTGGAGGGGTGGAGGAAGTCCTAGTATTCTTCGTTGCCTTCGCGCTCATGTTCGTGGACGTGGGGAGGAAGGCGCCAAAGAAGGCGCTGGTCTTGCTTCCGCTAGGATTCGTCGGTACATATCTGGTCAGCATCGTCAGGCTCGACGCCGTGATAGTGACGGGCTATCTGTACGGGTTCGACGCCATGGAGACGGTTCACCTCTACGCAGGAGTACTACTCTATCTCGCCTTCATCTCGGCCTTCTGGTATCTGTCGCTGAAGTGGATCGGTACTGGAAGCAGCGCCGGGGCGACTTAAATAACTGCACGCAGCAATGTGAAACGCATGAACTGGGCGCGCAAGAAGGTAATAGTAACGGGCGGGGCCGGCTTCATAGGGTCCAATCTGGTAGATGCGCTCCTCGAACGCGGAGCGGAAGTGACGATTGTGGATATGCTCCAACTTGCACGTGGCTCACTTTCGTGGAATAGAAAGCTAACAAGGCTCGAGGGAATCTTCCGGAAACATGGCGTAAACGAGATTCCGCTGGAAATATGCGACTTGGAAACAGAGAAGCACAAGTTTCAGATAATTGCTACCAAAGCAGATACTGTGTTCCACCTGAGTGCGCTGTTCGGAGGCAGGGAATTCGTTGACACCAGGCAAGTCGATTGCTCGAAGATGCTCTCCGTTGATCACAACGTGATTGATGCGTGTTACCATGCAGGCGTAGAGAGGGTTCATTACGCATCGTCCGCGTGTGTCTATCCTGATTCGCTTCAAACTGACCCTAGCTACCTTCTGAAGGAAGACGATATTCTCAGCACGGGGGATGGTTGGAAAAGCTCCGACAATCTATATGGTTTTGCGAAATTGATGGGGGAGTTGCAGTGCGTAGTATTCCACAAGGAAAAGGGATTGAAGACGTCCGCGTGCAGATACTTGACGGTCTACGGCCCAGGTGAGTTTGACACATCGCATGCCATTTCAGCTCTAATCGAGAGAGCCCTCGACAGAGCGGATCCCTACGTCGTATGGGGCAGTGGCAATCAAGAAAGGGGGTTCACCTACGTGACAGATATCGTCAAGGGTTCAATTGCCGCATGTGAGAAAATCGAGGATGGAACAGCCGTCAACCTGGGCTGGGATAGGCGTTACAAGATTAGGGATGTAGCCACCATGATATTAGAAATCTGCGGCCACAAACCAACGATGCAATTCGACGAAAGCAAACCCGAGGGGCCGTTCAGTAGGGCTCTCGATGTCGCCCGCGCCAAGAAGCTCCTCGACTGGACCCCAATCGTCGATCTAAGAGAAGGGTTGACTAGGACGATTGAGTGGCACTCAGAACAACGCGAAGAACGGCTAGTGAAGAAAATCAGCGCAGATTAGGAAAGAGCCTAACGCCACACCCAATGCAGTGAATTGCTGTCAGCAATGGCGATACCTTGCTCTCGGAGCACATCGAGAACGGAATAGGGTTGGTTTCGCTTAAGAGTCCTAGTGCTCCTCTGAAAACCAACTGTCCATTTAGGAATGAATTCTAACAGCGACATGGTTGATCGAGTCGAGAAGCTTGGCCCAGCCATAGATGTTAACGGCGCTCCCTAACCCATGGACAGCCTGGGCATCATCCTCTCTAAGTAGGTATTGGTGATTTGTCTGCAGTTCATTAGGATAAACACAGGCGCTACTTGCGTAGTGAACCCTTTCTAGGCCTTCCTCCGAACAGATTCTAATTGTATTCTGGTCAACTGAAAACATCGCTGAACATTCCGCTTGCTTCTCATCTACGAAACCTCTTCCCCCAAAAAACGCGGCCAAGTGAAAAACGATGTCGGCATCCTGCGCGACTTTCCGAAATTTAAGGGGTTCGAACTGCAAATTGAAGTTGGCAAGATTCGGTTCAGTCGCACGGTTCTTGCATATCTCTCTATAGTCTGAGCTTCTCCTTGCGAAGATGCGCTCGAATGTCTAGACTATCGACTACTCCAACCTCTGCTCCTTCACTCGGCAGCGAGTCTACAAGATGCGAGCCAATGAACCCTAACCCGCCAGTCACCACCACCTTCCTACGTTTTCAATTCATTACCCTTCACTCCGTCTGGTCTGATTCAAGGCTAGGTATTCTATTAGCATCCCGGATCGTGCCCAGTTCGAACTCAATCGGGCCTTCCCCTGAGTGACACAAATCACGACACCTGAGGTTGTGGTCGCAACCCCCGCGGTCACCTCCAAGCTGGAATTCATTCCAGACAACGGACACAAGTAAAGCAATGACACGACAAGCCCTATCGGTTTGCGGATTGGTTTTCGAAGGCAATGTCTTATGCCATGTCATAGGTATCGGAAGATGGTTAGCGTCCTATTCCATGATGGAACAGGTTAGGCCCATCAGACTGTCGTTTTCCAGGAACTGAAGTCTCTCTAACTGTCCGCCATCCTAAGCTAGTGAGAAGTACTTCAAACGGTGATTGTCGTTCCATTCAGCGCGAGGTCTGACCTTGCGAATCAAAAAGGATGAACGAAATGGGAGAAGGGGGAACGGGGGCGCCTAGGAAATTGGGGGGTCCTGCAGCAAGACAATTCGAACAAGGTCAAGTGTAGCGTTGGTGCCAGTTGCGTGGAAGTCAACAGCTATCCGCCAGATAGGTGCGTCCAAAGGTATTCCCAGAGTGTTCACGTTCACGAAGAGTGTCTGTAGTCCCTGCCCCGTAGTGTTAAGGTTCCATCTTCCAATAAATTGATTTGCGCTATAGAAATCCACCGACACCGCAAGGCCGTTTTGGGAATTTACGCTAAGGACCAAATACGAAAACGAATTCAATTCTAGGTGGAGGCCTTCGACTTGCATCCAACCATCAGTCACGTTCGGCCACAAGTGAAAGACAATTACATTCTGTTCGCTAGACAATACTCCATGTTCAGCAGTCCAATTGAGGTCAGTGATACTGTAACCACCGTTTGGCACTGCGGAGTTGGGATTCTCGACATATTCCCACAGTCTGCTCCATGTTTGTGCCTGAGAGATTGTGAGGTTATCAAGAGCGTATACCCCAGGTATCAATTGATGCAAGATCTCCAACTCCACGCCGTTCGGCTGATAGAAGTTTTCAATTGTTCCCGGATTATCAATAACGAGCACCCGATAGTTCGAGTAGTTGTTTATTGGGGCAGGAGTGAGGCCAGGCAGCGGATTCGGTGTTGAGATCACTTGACTGGGAATGCCATTGATTAAGCTGTACAGGCTTCCAACGTAGATGAATGAAGATACCATATCGATGCGTAAATCGTATAGGCTCCACTCTAGGTATGAAGGATAAGGGCCATTCGGCCATTCGCCACTCAACACCAAAATCAGGTGTTGATTCCCATATGTTTGCGAAATCCACTTCAGCTCTGAGGCCAGCGGATTGGGAGGATTAAGTGGTTGAAAGAATCGTTCGTCCCAGAACCCATGGCCCCCTGTAGTTTCGCGCAGGATGGCAACAGAGAAGAGTAACACAAAGAAAACCACTGCAAGCAGTCGAAGTCTATTCAGATGTCTTCACGGCCTTCCGCTTGGCTTTCTAAGAATCAGTCGGATAACCCACATAGTGCCCATAGCCGAGATAATTGGCAAAGGATAGTTCAGTACTTCTCTGTACCCTTCGGTACCTCCCAAAAATATCGAAATCGTAACGAAAGCACACCAAGAGAAGATTAGGTTCCGAAATGATATGTCAGCCTCGGTTTGGTTAGGAATTGTTAGAATTCCGAATAGACCGACACATGCCAAGAACAGGATGAGCAAATTGTCAGCGAAAAACGAATAGAACGGTTCATCAAATAGTGAAACCCAGAAAGTCGGCAGCAGGTGGGATACTTCTACCCCAGCGCCAAACCCTGCAAATGTATTCGAGGCAAGCGTGGACAAGTCAAAAGGAAGGCCCCTAGTTAGCTGGTTAGTCGCAAATAAGACACCAGTAACACCGAGAAGGACTACTGGAACCAAGATTGGCATAAGAAGTCGTTTAGATTTCTGTAAGAACGATCCTTTCAGACCGAATGGGAGCAATTGCGTCAATATGAACAAAGCTGTGATACCTATGAACGTCAACACTATGAATGGGTATTGTATGAGCATTATCAATGTCAAGAGTGAGACAAATATAGCATACTTGCGTTGACCATGTCTCAGATACCTCAGGTAGCATGCGAAGGCAAGCGTCATTAGAGACAGACCCATAGCGTTTCTAAACAGGATGCTGGTCGAGAATTCTGCGTTGAGTGAAAAAGCACTGATGACGACGGTCAAGAGTACAGTAAACTTGTCCACTTTCGTGCCGGCCAAAACGTAATTGCAGAGAATGTAAAAGAGCGAAAGGAAGATTGCTTCTGCCACCAGAACTGTCTCCCAAGGCATCCCGAGAAAACCGAAGAGGTCCAGCGGTGCAAATGTCAAAACAAATGAAAGTGATGGACCAATGCTCGCCCCGGCAAAAGCCAATTCTGGGTGTTCTTGGATGACGAATAGACCATAAAGATACCCACCCGAATCGAGACCAATCAGTTCGTTATACCGAAAATATGGGTATAGTCTAAGCAGAAGAATCGACAAGGTCACCAAGAGAATCACAAATCGCTCCTGACGCTTTGAGACTTCAACAGTCCAACCAGTCGCAAAACGTTTCGCTATTGAAGGAAAATAGGATTTCACTAGGATAGAAAGGGGCAATTGCCAGAGCAAGGCATAAACGACACAATACACCAACACTAGGACAGATACCGGACGAAATGCCCATTCGAGGTCGATTAGACCTCGCGCGAGCGGACCCGCTGACCCAGTCGGATCTGATTGGTTGCCAATCATGACAATAAAAAGAAAGAATGAAATCAAGGCGCCCGCTATCTCTAAGGAGTAACGATACAGTACACGCATCATCTGCGGTCAGCCTTCACGCGGTTTCTTTCAAACGTCTTCGCGTAAATCCTTGACGGCCACCTTTCCTTCGACCAATGCAGGAATTTAAGAGACTCAGATTGACTTTTGCTACAACGTTGAGACGCGAGGATGAGAGTCATCTTTTGCCGACCGCAGACGTGACAGGGAGGACTTTGGACTCGGTTCAAATACGCTTCTTATCTTGTGTTACGCATTGTGATAGTAGACACTCCAATCCCGGATGAGGCTAAAGTCTGAACTCCCACTGCGTATCCAATGTGTCGACGACTGCGCGGGGGTCCAATGTCAGTACGGGGAATTGTCACGCCTAGATGGGACACTCGGTTTGCGTGCCACTACGCAAGCAAGTCCATTTTCAACGCGAGGTGACCTAATACCCTCTAGATATTTAGCGTCGGAACAACTCCAGAAACCACTGGGCTGTCTCGCGAAATGCTCAATGAATTCTATGTTGAACTCGTCGAGCAACTTGGACAGACCAAAAGTATCGTAAACTCTGTGTGAAGGGAATGTTTCTCTCTTCCCGAAGGGAACTGTTAGCAGAAAGGAACCGCCAGGGACTAATAACCGATGTATTTCTACGACGGCTTTCTTATCACCTATAATGTCTTCGTCATCGGCGTACCTTCCTAGGCCAATGTGCTCAATCGTTGATATTGCTGTGATGATGTCGAATGAGCAATTGTCAAAGCCAGTACTCCTGATGTCACCTTCTACGGATTTCACTCCAGGCAATAGGTGTCCATATTCGTAGGGTCTCACATCAATGCACCAGACACTATAACCGAGTTGGGCCAGAGCTATTGGCAATTGCGAACCTACCGACCCTACATCCAAGACCCTCTTGCCACGACCTTGCGCGATGGTGTTTGCATAAACCCAAGGATACTCCACGATTCTCGAAGATTTCAGGTCAGACACTAGCAACATTGATGGAGCGACACCTAGTCTTAGGGCAATCTTCCTTACAAATCGGTTCTTTTCAGAAATCCTCGCGAATGGACTCGTCAAAGCGGTTTCTTTTCGCGTAGTGATGTGACCGCCCTTTCGGAAAAGGTTTCCCTTGCATGAACTAGGTTCCATCTAATTGCCCCAAATTGGGCAAGGACTAACTTGACTGTCGAATTCGCCCAAAATGAATGTGGAGACGCCATCATGGCAAAAGCTCGGATGAGAGGCATTGTCGATAGCAGGTCAAGCAGAGTCCGAGCGACTATCAACCATAGCAGGCAGACGGGCAAGTATCGCAGGGGGAAGTTCTTCATGGCGAATCGAATTTGGTTTCTCCGCATGTAGTAGTACTTCCTTCGGCTGAACATGCCTATCGATGCACTACCGTAGTGCCAGTGGACGGCGGTGGTCACACTGACAATCCGATAGCCTGCCCTTTTCGCTCTCAAACATATGTCTGGTTCTTCAAAATAGAACTCGTATACTTCATCCAGAACACCAATCTCTTTGATAATTCGCTTTCTCATCATCATAACAGGCACATAGTCCACGTCAACGATGAGGTCGCTAGGTGCCCTTCGCCGGACGCCCAGAGCAGGAGTACTGGCGGTGAAGAAATCGATACTTCCGCCCACTGAATCTATCCGATTCGACCCATAGACGTATCTTTTCCCGCCGGCGATACCTATTGAATTGTCTCGCTCCATCACGCCCAACAAGTTCGCCAACCAAGAAGACGAAACCACGTCATCGCTATTCAAGTCCAAGACTACATATTCACCGGTTGCCGTGTAAAGGCCGAGATTGTTGGCCCGAATCGGGCCAATATTGCCAGCATTGATGAGAATGCATTCCGGAAACTCGTGCCGAACCATCTCTACTGAACCATCATTAGATTGTGCATCCACAACTATCACCTCGAAGTCTGCCAGCGTCTGGCCCCGAAGCGATTGCAAGCATTCTCTTAGGTGATGTTTGTCGTTGTAATTTGAAATGACTACTGAAACTGATGCCGGCAAGAGTTTAGCCAAGCGGTCATTGTGGGCTACATGAGGGTTCTAGTACTTTGCCCCTGATGGGGTGGGCGGAAGCTGTAGATATGATGAAATCAATCTCTGCTCCACGCGTCCCAGAATTGTACTTTCTTTCAAAGGCTCTTCGGCCATTGTCTTCCATCATTTTCCTGACATCTTGGTTTTTCTTCAGATACAGGATCGCCTCTCTTAAGGACAAGAAATCATAGTCAACGACCAGGCCATAATTCTCTTCAGCTGTGATGTTCTTGCAGACATTAGAGATAACAGGGGCCCCCAGCATCATGGCCTCGAAAAGCTTGTTCGGATTGGTGCTACGGTTCTTGAGAATGTGTTCATTCATGATCCCATATGCTGGCGTTGTGTTTCGTGAGTAATGTGGTATTCGGACGCAAGTGTTGTCCTTCGCGGGGATGATCGTCAGATTGAGCAAGCATTCCTTCGTAAGCTGTCAACAGTATTTGGGCCTGCCTTGACCACGTGAAGTGTTTCTCGTAAGCATTTCGTCCATTCATACCCATCTTGTAGGCCAGATTGGGATCCCTGATGAGTTGCTCCAATGAGTATCGTAGAGCTCGCAGGTCGTGGGGGTCTATATGAAAGCCACATTGGAATCCTTCTATGACGTCTTTCTTGACGTTGGTGATTATGGGCTTGCCGAGCATCATTGCTTCATAGATTCTCTGCGGCTCTGCATACTCATCGCGTGTCGTCAAGACGCTTCGCAGATACAGTACAACTACCACATTCGCCTTGGATTGTAGAGCTAAAGCCTCAGGATAGGAGAGAATTCCAAGATATGACAGGTGAGGAAATGAGCGCAGTTTCTTGACGAATCCCGAATCAACACGCCCAGCAAGGACCAACTGCGCACCGACCTGACCAGCGACTTGCGCCAGTTCAAGGTCGCCATTTTCTTCTCCGATGATACCCGCATGAACGATGACGAACTCCGACTTAAACAGATTGGGCAATTGATTGCGGCCGATGTCCGGGGGGGTGTTCATTACAACTGCAACCACCTTGGCGGAACTCCGAGTGTAAAGACGGGACCTTGCGACTGAAGGGATTATTCCGACATCGGCGTCCAGAAATATCTTGTCCTCAACCAAATGGACTATTCTGAATGTGGTTCTGTGTTCGAGCGGAACATAACTCAAAGCGAAACCGTCGTAGATATCAAAAACGAATTTGTTCACCAATCTTAGCTTCCAACAGACGTAACTCACAATGCCAGAATCGAGGTTGCAAGCATGGACAATATCAGGTTTGATTTGAGCTACTCTCAGAACGACCCAACACCAGAAGAAAGGGTACAGAAAAACTATCGAGAATCGTGCGTAAGGTGCCTTGAAGCTGAACCTGTGAAATGCTACCCTCTCCATCACCTCCTTCCCTGAAAACCCACCTTCTCTGCTCCATTCCAGGACATGTACTTCATAGCCCGCGTCGGAAAGTGTTTGGACCTCCTTCGTCAGTCTCGCATCAAGCAGCATTGTATTGCTTTTGATGATGACAACCCGAACTTTCTTCTTGACGTTCAATCGACTTGCCTGAAGACAGACACGCCCGTTCTGATTGATTTGGGGTCGTTCGAGTCTCTCACGTCCGCAACCCAGACATCGTGCCCTCTGCCTCTCAACTCCCTCATAAGGTTGGTTCCTATGAAACCAACCCCACCGGTCACCAAGATGTTAGCCAAACCGCTTCGCACCTTCGATGATATCTAGAATTCGAGCACTGGCGTGGCCGTCTCCGAAGGGACTCCTCCATTGTCTTTCCTAGCCTAGCATGAACATCGATTTCTCCAGAATCGTCTCTGGGTTGCCTTTCGGGAGACAGCTAGGCGGGCATGGGCGAGGAGCGGCATCCTGAGAGCTCAGGGTCTAATCCACGACTTTGCCCAGAAAACTTCGTAGCTTGCAAATCTTGATGACTTACTATTGCACAGCATGGTCTGGACTTGGCAGTCTTGAAACAATCTTCTCCACCACGGCGACCGCGTCGCGGGCCTCTTGGAATGAGACCGGAGGGGGAGTGCCGTCGATAATACTCCTCAAGAATTGTGATATGACGACATCATGTCCTAGCTTTCGTCTTCCAAAAACCGATTTGATGCCGTTGGTTGCAAACTGCCTCGTGTAGGAACCAATGATTCCAAGGCCCACCTTCGCAAGCGTTGAATATGCGAAGTCTCCTCTCTTCCAAGTCAAACACGTCATTGAATCCAGGTCGATTGTCATAGACCCCAGTTCTCCAATGACATCAATCCTTGCTTCCCAGCTATTGGTGTGGTAGATGGAAGCAGCAGTGCAAAACGCGTCTTTCCCAGCCATCGAGATGTAGTATTCATCAAAGGGAGTCCATGGAGTGCCGGTAGTGTTTCTTGCGGTAACTTGGACATCGTCTACGGCGCCAATCAAGGCCAACGTCATGTACGCAATGTGCGGCCCTGTCTCGGCAATGATACCTCCGGGAAGTCTGTGAACCCAATGATCTTTCTTGTCTAGGAATTCGGACTTCTTGGTTGTAAGCAACATATTTGCGCTTCTCACCTCGCCGATTTCTCCCGCTGCAATCTTTCTTTTCGCAGCCAAGAAAGCAGGATGGAAGATCTGGTTGTGGATAGTACAAATCTTCACACCGGAGGACTTTACCGCTGACTCGACGGCATCACAATCTCTCAAACTGGTCGCCAAGGGCTTCTCAACCAGTACATTGCACCCATGGCTCGCCGCGACACCTACGAGTTTGGCGTGCGTCTGCGCAGGCGTGCAGATGTCGACCAGGTTCAGACCTTCCCTCATTATCATGTCGTCAATGTCCGAATATGAATTTCCAATGGAGAATTCTGATGCCGTGTCACGGGCCAATCCTTCATTCACATCGCAGACAGCTACTAGCTCCACCAAATCACGCCTTGAGATCAAAGCGGGCAGATGCCTCTTCTTCGCAATTAGACCGCACCCTACAACACCGGCCTTCAGTCTCGTCATTTGGGACTAACCAAGCCACTTCACGATATAGACTGACCTTCTTCGAGAGTTCAAGAGCCCCGACCATCAAGGACGTTGCCGCACCCTTCCAAGAGCTCGAGGATATTGTGGCCTACGCTCTCGATTGAATAATTCCGCTCGACGATTGAGCGACCTGCTTGCCCCATCATATCTGCTATCGAGGGATTCTGTCTTAAGAAACGAACCGCTTCTGCCAGAGCAACGAAGTCACCGGGCCTGATCTTCATCCCAGACCCGGTTGTCTCAACGTACTTCGCCGCGTTGCCGTTGGAACAGCATATGATGGGCTTACCCGCGGCTTGGTATTCGTATATTTTTGATGAGAAGCCCAGCTCTATATTCGGCAATCCGCTCAGGGGCAAGAGGAGGGCATCAGATGTCAGCATTAGTCTCGCCGCCTGCGGCCTAGGAATGACGTAGCCCTTTATGGTGACATTTGTCAAACCCAATACTCTAGTGTCCTTCTCGACCTTCGGCAGCATTTCTCCTGCCCCTTGTAAGACAATCCGAACACCGACATCATCCTCGAGCAGCTTGGCCGCTTTCAACACCTGCCGGAAATCGTAAGCAGGCGAAAAAGCTCCTAGGTAAAGCACAACGAATTCGCCATCTTTACGGGTGGAGGTATTCGTCCACGGAAACAGGTCAAGATCGACTCCTCCCGGCACCGTGGCTATTCGAGCCGGTGGGATTCCGTACTTTGATCTGAGGATGGACCCGTATCCAGCGCTGATGGGGGCGATTCTGTCGGCCAGCGAGTACGCGAGCCGAGCGACAGACTCGGCAGCACCTTGGCCGAGACCAGACCGCAGCATACCCAAATCGTAGAGCGATTCCGGCCACAAGTCGTCTACGTTGAGGATCAAAGGTGATGAAGACACTTTGCTGTAGACCTTGGCTGGGAACGCAGATAGAACCTGAGGGTTCGAAGCAAATACCCCATCTATGTCGCGAACTAGGGGCAGGGCGAACAAGGATGAGATAATGAAGCTCAGAAACAGGACGAGCCTCCTCATCATTCCCTTGGACTCCAATCCGGGGACAAAGGTCCTGATGATGCGCACCTGACCTTCTTGATCTTGAACGAGAGGTTTCCACTTGTATCTCTTCGGAATCTTTCCCTCCGGGTAGTGGGGGAAAGCTGCCACCACCGTCACGCGTGCGCCGTTTGCGATCAGTCCCTTTGCGACGTTCAGAGCCCGGGTGGCACTTCCACCCAAATCCGGCGGGTAGATTTGCGAAATGATGAGGATGTGAGGTCTAGAACTTAGCACTGGCAGCTATGTTCTCCCAGTTCGACTTGAACCAATGATTCACTTGATCAAGACCCTTCCGTATGTTCGTTCTAGGACTATAGTCCACTGTTTTCCCCGCCTTCTCGATTGAGGCACGCCTTCTCGTGGATTTGTCCCAATCCCTCTTTGGTTTGAAATTGATGCTGGACTTGTTCCCTGTTAGTTCGTTAATCCAGTGGGCCAAGTCTATCACCTTTGTCTCAGTCTCCGATGCTAGGTTGATGGCCTCTCCTAGAGCGTCGTCGTATACGCCGAGCCGTAGAGTGCCGTCGACTATGTCATTGACGAATGTGAAGTCTCTGGTCTCTTTGCCGGTTCCTGTAATGGGCAGCGGTAAATCATTCATAGCCCAGTACATGAAATTTGGAATCACGTTCCTGTACCGACCAGGAATCTCACCAGGACCATAGACGTTGAAGTAACGCGCTATCGCAACAGGTAGCTCATAATAGTTGTAGAAGTAGTTGCAGTATAGCTCTCCCAAGAGCTTGTTAACTTGATAAGGCGTGTCAAGGTGTAACGATACAAAGTCTTCCCTGAGCGGTAGAGGGGCCTCATTTCCGTACACCGAACAACCCGAAGATGCAAAGACGAAACGCTCCACGCCGACCAGTCTCGCATATTCCAGCGCTCTGAGCGTCCCGAGCCCGTTCACGAGCAAGTCCGTCTCAGGGTGGTCCACGCTGTTCTGGTTTGCAAAGTGCGCGGCCAGATGGAAGACGTACTCGGGCTTGTAGCCGAACGCCCTCTTCATCATCTCTTCGTCAAGTATGCTGCCTTCGAGGAAGGTCACCTTCGGGTCCCTGGGGATGTTCCATTCGTACGCGGCAGAGAGGTCGTCGAGGATGACCACCCTTTCCGGTCCCGCCTTGATGAGGGCCCTGGCCAGGTTCGTCCCTATGCAGCCCGCTCCTCCCGTGATCAGTATCGTCTTCTTGCGGTAGTGATTCAGAACCTCGTGAGAGCTCATCTTCTTCGTCATTGCTCAGGGGGCAGCCTCCTGAACCATTCTATGGTCTTGGCGATCCCTTCCTCGACGGGTACTCTCAGTTCATAGCCGAGGTCCTTCTTCGCCCTGGTGGCATCGGGGGTCTTGACCCTCGTGGTGAAGTGCTCAGACTCCCTGTAGGTGACCTTTGAGTCGTCCTTGCCGAGCTGCTTGAGGATCAGGTCAGACACGGCCTTTATTTCGTATTGCACGTCCCCGCCAAGGTTGTAGACCGCGCCGACCTTGAATCGTTCAGGGATGTCTGCAAGGGTCCTGCAGATGTCACCCACATACTCGAGAGTCCGCTTGTGCCCGCGGTAGACGGTGTACGGCTGGTCGTTCATCGCGTTGTAGATGAAGTTCGGAACGAACCCTCTGTACGGGGTAACGTGCTCCTCGGGACCGTAGACGTTGAACAGCCTCACTCTGACGCTCTCAGTGCCAAACATCGCCGCCGAATTCAGGATCTGCATCTCGTTGACCCACTTGCTCATGGCGTAGTCGTTCATCTGTTTGATTTCCACAGCGTCCATCACGTCCTCTCTCATGACCCCGTCATAGTCTCCGTAGACCTCCGCGCTCCCGAAGAAGATCATCCTGAACCGCTTCTTCTCCTGCATCCTGA
Organism: Nitrososphaerales archaeon; assembly: GCA_050011215.1. Classification (GTDB taxonomy): domain Archaea; phylum Thermoproteota; class Nitrososphaeria; order Nitrososphaerales; family Gagatemarchaeaceae; genus UBA183. Next base: position 2,494 of record JBEKJM010000027.1, on the reverse strand, counting down.
GTACGTTCTTGGTCCCGACCGCATTTGTATCCCAGAGGTTCTCGTAGTAGTCCTCGCCGTTCCACCTTCCGTATTCGGCGGCCGCATGGTAGACGTACTCGAAGTCGTGGCCTTCAAGAATCCTTTCGACCTGCCTGAAGACCGACACGTCCGTTCTGACCGACTTCGGGTCGTTTGCGTGTCTCACGTCCGCGATCCAGACGTCGTGTCCTCTGCCCCTTAGTTCGCGGACGAGATTAGTTCCTATGAAACCGAGCCCGCCCGTCACGAGGATTCTAGCCAATCCGTGGTCCATCTCCGATGACGTCCAGAATCCGAGCACTGGCGTGGCCGTCTCCGAAGGGATTCCTCCACCGCCTCTTCTTGCTCAGCATGATCATGGTCTTCTCCAGGATCGTCTCAGGGTCGCTCCCCGCCAGGACGTTTGAACCGACCCGCAGCGTTTCCGGCCGTTCGGTGTTGTCTCTCAGCGTCACGCAGGGGACCTTCAGGACGCAGGCTTCTTCCTGGACTCCGCCTGAGTCGGTGAACACTAGTCTCGCACCCATCAGAAGACGCAGGAAAGAGAAGTAGTCTTGCGGATTCAGGAGCTTGAGACCCTTACCAGGCCTGAAATGGCCTCTACCTAAACCCCTCTTTGACCGCGGGTGGACGGGCCAGACTATCGTCAGTCCCGTCTTCTCGTGGACCATCTCCAGGCCCCTGAGAATCCTCTGCAGACGCTCCTTTGCGTCTACATTCTCCTGCCGATGAAGGGTCAGGAGAAAGTACTCTCCATCCTGCATTCCACCTGGAATGCGGGTCACGCGCTTGGCAAGGTCGACGCACTCGGCGAGCGAATCGACGATCGTGTTCCCCGTCACCCATACGCTCTTGGCCGGGACGCCTTCAGAGATCAGGTTGCTTCTTGCGGTTCGCGTCGGCGCGAACAGATACTCAGACAGGTGGTCCGTAAGAATGCGGTTCGTCTCTTCAGGCATCGTGCTGTCGCGACTCCTTAGGCCTGCCTCGACGTGCCCGACCGAAATGTTCAGCTTTCTCGCCGCGAGCCCGCCAGCCAGGACCGAGTTCGTGTCGCCTTCAACGAGGACGACGCTCGGCCTTGTTCTGGCGAGGATTCTCTCGATGGCAATTAGCATCCCGCCCGTCTCCTCAGCGTGCGTCCCTGACCCAATGTTCAGGTTGTAATCGGGCTCGCGAAGGCCCAGCTGCTCAAAGAAGACGTCGCTCATGCCTGGAGAATAGTGCTGACCCGTGTGTATCACCGAATAGGGCAGTCGGCGTGAGTTCGCTTCTTTCATTATCGGAGCCATCTTGATTATCTCAGGGCGGGTGCCCACAATGATCGAAAGGTTCGTTCGACGCTCCCTCCAGTCTCTGTGATTGTCCGCTTAGAAGCCTGCGACCAATCGTTGCGTCGCCAATTCCACCGTCATCATCCCTGTCTGAGCCTGAGGACCAGGTTGTTGATCGAGTACAGCATTACAGCCCCGAGAATGAGGATCAACCCCAGAATGAATGCTCCAAGAGCGACCATCGCCTGGGGAATACTGAAGTAACGTTCGGCATTGTACAGCACAAAGAGGTTCAGCGATACTCCTACGCCAACCAGCAACGAGATGATGCCCGGGACGCCCAGGTACAGCAGTGGACTTCGCTCCGTCGCGACTCGCAGTATCGAAAGGATCACATATGTGCCGTGCTTCGCCGGTGATAGGTCGAGGAGTCGTCCGCATAGGAGACATCGATCGGCACCTCGGTCACCCGCAGCCCCTTCTGCGACGCGTCGATCAGTATCTGGGAGTCCACCCCGATGGCGTGCTCCTTCACCTCGATCCACTCGATGGCCGTCCTCGAGTACGCCCTGAACCCGCTCTGGGTGTCGGTCAGGCTGTCGTGAGTCACCGCGTTCGTCAGGCCGTTCAGCGCCCCGTCGCCCAGCCTCCGGTGGTTCGGGATGGGGTTCTCCTTCAGAAAGCGCGACCCGTTCACCACGTCGGCGCTGCCGTCGAGGACCTGCTTCGCGAGTAGTGGAATCTGCCTCGGGTCGTTCTGCCCGTCGCCGTCCATGGTGATTACGACGTTCGCCCCGATCTCCTTGGCCTTGCGGAACAGGTCCTTGATGGCCACCCCCTTGCCCAGGTTGGTCTGGTGGCGGATCACGACCGCGCCGAGCCTTTCGGCGATCTCGCCAGTCATGTCGGTTGACCCGTCGTCGCACACGAAGACGTTGGAAGTGTGCCTCTGGGCCTCCACGACTACTCTCGCGATGTTCTTCTCCTCGTTGTAGGCCGGGATTGCTACCACCAGCGTGGCGTTTCCTGCTTGCACTTGCTGACCCTCCTGGATCACGGGCGAAAGTCCTTCCTGACGGGTGACTTGGCGTTCATTTTGAGGCGCAGGTGACAATGGAGGGGCCATGCTCAACGAAGTACTTGAAGTGTGGGGCCGCGTAGGCGAAGACGACCGGGACCGTCACCAGCGGGATGACTAT
>JBEKJM010000026.1:0-21932 GCA_050011215.1 Nitrososphaerales archaeon | reverse complement strand
CGGGCATGTCCTGCCCTACGTGTAGGTCCACATCCCTCATGGGTTGATTTTCTATTTAAGCACCAATGCGATTCATCCCACGACTGAAGCCTGTGGGCTTTCTCGCATGGTTTGGTAATTCGGAGTCTGGCATTGGTTCAGGCCAAATTGGGTTCCATACTGCGCACAGAAAGCAATGACCGCAGCTTCGCCGCAGAACCGTAGCGGAAGGTCCAGTCAATCCTTGGGCCGGGTCTTCTGCTTCCACTCAGGAATCCAGCGACAGCGGTCGCCATCTCGGTTGGTCTTACCTTTGTTGCGTCGAATTCCGCGGCCTTCTGCCTGCCAAACGCGGTGATGGAATCGGCTGAAACAACCCCAATCAGCTCTGCTTCGACGTTCTCTGCAACCTTCTCGAGATCGTACGCTCTTGCAAGAAGACGCCGCTTCAGGGTCCTCGGCTCGCACCTGAGGACCGCGACTCTTCCAATCTCTTGGCCCATGAGGACGTATGGCAGAAGATGGCCGTAGATGAGGGCAGGCTTGCTCACCTGTCTGACGAGGAATTTGCCGAGGGCGGCCGTATCCACCTCGGCTTCCGGGTCGTCTTTCTTGATGAGCCCGGATGCCACTGCTTGGTCATAGAGGCTGACGCAGGGGATGCCAATCTTCGAGGCGACCAGCGGTGCGAGCGTCTTCTTGCCGGTCCCGGGCGTCCCGGTAATCCCTACACAGTTCCTCAATCTATGATGAACCCCTGCCAATCAGTTCTGATTCGGCGCGGACTTCTTGAGTTTCGATTCAAAGTGGGCTCTGAACTTCGCCAGCTTGGGCGAGATCACAGCCTGACAGTAGGACTGTCTCGGGTTCCTCCTGAAGTAGTCACGGTGGGAGTCTTCAGCGGGATAGAACGCCTCAAACTGCACCACCTCGGTCACAATAGGGTTTCGGAAGACCTTCTCCCTGGTCAATTCAGCGATGATCTCCTTTACGGCCCTCCTCTGCCCTTCGTCGTGGTAGAAAATCACGGACCTGTACTGCGATCCCTCGTCGGCACCCTGCCTGTTCGGCGTAGTCGGGTCGTGCGTGGAAAAGAAGACTTCCAGCAGCTCCCTGTACGAGATGGAGTTCGGGTCGAAGATCACCTGGGCCACCTCGGCGTGCCCCGTCGTGTCGGCGCAAACCTGCTCGTACTTGGGGTTGGCGACATTCCCCCCTGAATAACCCGGCTCCACCTTGGCGACCCCTTCCAACTCGCTGAAAACGGCCTCCGAGCACCAGAAACAGCCACTTCCAAAGGTCGCAACTTCAGTGTGTGGCATCTCGGCTATTTTCCCGCCGGCCTGGATTAAAGGATGAGGGTCGCGCTCCCAGCTATGCGCAGCGCCTTCCCATTGAGGTCGACGACGGCCGTTTTCATGCCCTCCCAGACGGGAACCGGGGTCGGAAGAGAGGCCCTGACGAGGCCGGGACCTCCGTCGGAGAGACCTGCTGGCAGCATTTCTCCCGGTAGCTGCAGGTGGAGGTCGCGTCCGATTATCTCTTGCTTGTAAAACGGAGACCTCGCGAACCGGAAAGTGGGACTGTCGCTCAGGGCAAAAGAGCCGTCATCGAGCCAGTAACTCTTCTCCAGGTCTCTCGCCTCGACTCCCCGCAATGAGAGGCCCACCCTGATTCCCCTGCCGACGTGCTCGATGTCGACGTCGTTGACCTGAATCCCCTTCACATCAATTCTCGACCCGTCTGGTCCGGGGATGGCCCTCAGCTGGTCGTGGATCGAAATCCCCCCAGCGAGGACGAACCCGAGCGCGACCGTCCCGACGCCCTTCACGCTGAAGGTCCGGTCGATGAAGACCAGCTTGCCCTTCGACGGCCAGTCCTGCCTCGGCCCCGCATGTGACAGGTCAATCGCCGAGGAGGTTGAGAATCTTTCCTCGACGCGATAGGAGGCCACGGCCGTGCCTCTTAATGCGGAAGTCGCGGTCTTTGCTGCAACTGACCCGTCCATCAACTCGAGGGTCCCAGGGAGTTCCAGAGATCCGAGGAGGACCGCGAGCTCACCGTCGGGCGCGGAAAGCCTCCCCGACTTCGGGAACAGGTACAACGCGTGATCCGAGATCGAGGCTATGCGGGCGTATCCTTGGATTCGACCGGGATAGTCCGAGGTGTCAAGAAAAGAGTACCTGTGACCTCCCTCGACCCGATGGAAGACCGAGATTCCCTCTGCCTCGCTCTTCTTCGCGACGCTGGATTCGAAGGCGCTCTTGGTTTCCTGTTCTGTGCCGAAGACCCCTACAATGATGCCTTCCATCGGCAAGCTCTTACTTCTTGTGCTTTAGGTGCGTGTCGAACCAGCGGATGTAATGGCCAAGGCGGGAGGTTCGATGCTTAGGCTTGCCGACCCTTGAGAGGTCGTGGTTCTCCCCGGGGAAGAGGACCAGCTCTGCCTCCTTGCCGTGCTTCTTCAGGGCGGTGAAGAACTCGAGTCCCTCCACCATCGGGCACCGGTAGTCTTCCATTGAATGCACGACCAACAGTGGAGTCTCCACCCTCGGCGCGTAACTGAGAGGCGAATCGTTTCTGAGCTTCTCTTCAGAATCCCACGGGTCGCCCCCCACCTGGTCTTCGGTGAAGGAGGGGCCGATGTCCGATGTCCCCCAGAAGCTGGTCCAGCTCGATATGCTCCTATCCGTGACCGCGCCCCTGAACCTCGTGGTGTGGCCGATGGCCCAGTTGGTCATGAACCCGCCGTACGAGCCGCCCGCGATCCCCAGCCTCTCGCCGTCGATCTGAGGATACTTCTTCAGCACCCAGTTGAGGCCCTCCATCAGGTCTTCAAAGTCGCGCGTGCCGTACCTCCCCCTGATGTCGGCGAACTTTTCGGAGTAGCCGTCGCTCCCACGCGGATTGAAGTAGATCACGGCGTACCCGGCCCCAGCGAAGGCCTGGAATTCGTGCATGTACGAATGGCCGAAGGCCGTCTTAGGCCCTCCGTGTACGTACAGGATTCCCGGCACCTTGCCCTTCGCCTCAGGCATAAGGACCCAGCCCTCGACCGGTTCGCCGTCGCTCGCCCTGAAGTCAACGTGCTCGGGCGAAAGGCGCCTTCTCTCGTCCCGACTTCAGGTAAAGCTCCTCTAGGCGGTCGGCTGTCATGGCGACGAAGGCCACCTTGCCTTCCTTCACGTCGAATCCTTCGATGCTTCTTTCGCCGCCAAGTATCAGCTCTGGTTCTCCGCCAGGCCTGACCCTGTAGAGGTGGACCGCACCGCCGTCGGCCTGCACGTAGTAGATCCCGTCCTTGTTCCAGATGATATTCCCAGGCCCGTGCGACTTCGCCCTGGCGTCGGAATTGAGCCCGTTTGCCTTATTCCTGTCGACCTCCTCGACCCTTGAAACCTTGCCGGTGCGGGTGTCTATCGTCCAGATGCGGCTGTGGGAGGCGAAACCCGACGGCAGGTCGTCGCCTGAAATCGCTATGCGACTGTCGTCTGGGCTCCAGGTGAGGGTCCCAATCTCCATGGTAGACTTCGTCAGCTTCCTCCTCCCCTTCCCGGAGGCGTTGATCATGTAGACGTCCGAGATGTATGGCTTCAGGTCGTTCGCCGTAGCGAGATAGGCGATTCTCTTCCCATCGTTTGAAATCGCGAAGTCTGAGACGTCGAACTCCCCTCTTGTGACTGGGGCGATCTTTCGGGACGCGAGGTCCACCCTGAAGATGTGTTTGCGCTTGTTGGAGATGAAGCCGAGCCCGTTGAACCAGAAGGTCAGCCTCTTGATGACCTTGACGTCGTCCTTCTGCTTCTTCGCTACATAAGAGAGGAAGTAGACCGTCTTTGAGTCGGGTGACCACTGGGGGTTGTCGATGCCGTCCTTCGTCTTGTGAAGGAGCCTGGCCTCGCCCCCCCTGGCGCTGATGACATACAGGGCGTTTCCCTTGTCGTCCTTGCCGAACTGCCGCTTAGATAGGAACAGGATTGATGCGCCGTCCGGGGACCACTTGGGGTCGTAGTCCTTCTTCCCGGTGGTGAAGGGGTCCTTCGCCGAACCCCTCACGTCGGTCACGTACACGTCCGAGTCGTAGGCGTCGTCTTCCATGTTTGCCCGCCGCGCCGAGAAGGTCACTCTCCTGCCGTCAGGGGAAAAACTCGGCTCGGAGAGCAGGGCATAGTGGGTGAAGTCAGAGGGTGCTATCGCACGCGGCACCCGCCCCCGCTCGGTCCTCCCAATCTTATGTCTTGCCGTAGACGGGGCATTTGTTGATCGCCCACATCCTGCTTCGACGCCTTCGCCGTATCTGGTCCAGGGCCTAGCCCCTGAGGGAGAACCACTACTGGAATGAATCAAACACCCCCCCTTTGCCAGGTTCAATCACCATGGATGCTCAACAATTCGGGGTCTTGAACCCCAAGTTCCGAACGCCAGATCCACGCTTGGTTTAGCTTTTTATAAGAGAGAAGAACTTCTTTTCAAGAAAATTCATGAATCTGATCAAATCAAGATTCAGAATCCTTCCTATTCTTAGTGCATTCTTCCTTTTGATCTTCTTCGTCAACCCAACGGTTGCGAGCGTATCCCCCATCACGAAGCCGGCGACAGTTCCGGTGCTGCACACTTCCAGCGTAAGCCCAGTGGTAACGCTTCTGGACCCTTCATTCAATCCTAGCCTGGTCGGCGGGTCACCCTTCTGTTACAGTGGCTCCCTGGGGACCATCATTTGTTATCCGCCCAACTTCCTGAAGACGGCCTACAACTTCCCGTCCACCGCCGGTAGACACGGCCTGGATGGGACGGGCTCGACGATTGTCATCGTCGACGCGTTCGGGAGCCCGACAATTCAGAGCGACCTCAACACCTATGACGCGGCTTTCGGGTTGCCTTCCACAACAGTCACAATCCTCTGTGGCCCGACATGGACCGGCGCGACAACTGACATATGTCCCCTCAACACGATAGGCGACATCGCCACTGTTGGAGCGACCGCAGCCGGGCAAGCATGCGGTGGAGTGGGTGGTGTTGAAGGTTGGGTGGAAGAGACCACGCTCGATGTCACAATGGCACACTCGCTTGCGCCCGGGGCTCACATAGTCTTGCTCGTTGCGAACGACTGCTTCGACACCAGCCTCTATGGCGCAGAGCTGACCATCGTCAATCAGCCCCAATACAAGGGTAGCATCATGACCCAGAGCTTCGGCGAACCCGATGACCTGGTCACATGCACTGCCCTGGACCCCACCAACTCATACTGCGTCTCGTATGACCCGACTCTTCTGAACCTCCCGAACCTCGTCTTCCAGACTGCAGCCAACAACCACTGGACCGTCATAGCCTCTTCAGGCGATGAGGGCGCGAATGAGGACGCAGGAGTCCTTGGAACCCTCGAGCTCACACCTTCATTCCCAGCGACCAGTCCGCTCGTCCTTGCGGCGGGTGGAACAGAAGGCTCTCCCTACGGAGGAACATACGGCGCAGAACCCGGACCAGGCGGCACCTTTACCTGCGCCGCTCGCGCGACCTGCGACACAGGTCTTGTCGTGATCAACGGCGGCGCCAACGGGTGCGGCACGGCCGTGAGGCCAGGCGAGCCTACCAGTTGCTACCCAACCGGCTACGGCGGAGAGAGCACATGGAACGAAGTCACTAACTTCGCTCTCACCGGCGGCTACATCGGATACACCAGTGGAGGAGGCATGAGCACGCTATACAGTGTGCCTTCGTACCAACAGATCGTCCCCCACAAGTTCACAACTCTTCTGGGCAACACAGTCAAGGCTACCGGAAGAATGACACCTGACGTGTCATTCAACTCGGCCGTCTACGGAGGGGTGATGGCATACATAGGGTTCCTGGGCAGGTGGGCCGTATTCGGCGGCACCAGCGCAGCATCGCCAGCATGGGCAGGGATCATGGCTCTGGCCAACCAAGCAAATGGTCGGCCACTAGGGTTCGTCAACCCGACAATCTACACAATGGGACTCCTGGGCACCATCTTGGGTCCACTATCTTCATTCCACGACATCACCCAAGGGAACAATGCCGTCTGCTCAGGACTCTGCGGTGAAGACGGATTCCTGGCCGGAAGGGGGTACGACCTGACAACTGGTTGGGGAACCCCGAACGTGTCGTACTTCATCACCACCATCGTCCTTCTCAACGCCCTCACAGGCAAGTAGCATAGGATAGGAAACTAGGCGTGCAACCGCACGCCTTCCCTCTGTTTTGGTCAATCTGGTTTGGGGGCCAACAAGAACGCCAGTGCCTTCCATGGGGCGCTACACGTGCAGTTGGCAGCAAGGAAGAGACACCGCATCAAGAAGAGTGGCTTCCCAGCTAACCCGTTGAGTTTTTCGGACTAACTTGTCGAGTTTCCTCGGCTTACTCTCTTCGTCCAATCTACAACACCGGTAACGGCCGTGCGTCTCTTAATCAAGAATGAACTCGGCTACAATCATCTATGCGAAGACCACAGATCGAGCACGCGTTGTTGGTTCAAACGGCATCCTTCTTCCGAGACTCGTGCACTAATCTCCGTAGACGGTGTAGTACCAGGGCTTCCGAACTGCGTCTGTTGTGTCGACATAAACGAATTTCACTTGGGTGTAGTCATCAAAGGTGTACGCTGACATATCCTTGCCATGACCACTCTGTTTGAAGCCCCCGTGAGGCATTTCCGAGGCAAGGGGAAGATGGTCGTTGACCCACACGTCCCCAAACCTGAGCTGTGCCCCTGCTCTCATCGCCTTGCTCACATCTCTTGTCCAAACGGAGGCCGCGAGGCCGTAGACCACGTCGTTCGCCTTCTCGATTCCCTCTTCGAAGGTCGATATCTGAGAGACGCAGATGACAGGCCCGAAGATCTCCTGCTGGCAAATCTTCATGTCCTGTTTCACATTGGTAAAAATGGTCGGTTCATAGAAGTATCCTCTGCGCAGGGGACCTTCAAGGGCCGGACGCTTTCCACCCATGATTAGTTTGGCCCCTTCATCCTTGCCTATTCCGACCATCTCTTCGACCTTCTTGCGTTGCGCTTCAGATACAAGAGGGCCCATGTCTATGTCCCGCCTGGTGGGATCACCTATCCTGATCTTGCTGACCTTCTCAGTGAATCTCTTGACGAAGGCGCCGTAGATGTTCTCCTGAACGTATATCCTCGTAGCTGCAGTGCAGTCTTGTCCCCCGTTTACGAAACCACCCACAACCGCGCCTTCGGTTGCAGCCTCAATGTCAGCGTCCTCAAGCACGATGAACGGTGCTTTGCCCCCAAGCTCCAGCTGAAGCCTCTTCACCGTACGTGAAGCGAGTTCCATTATCCTGCTTCCTGTAGCTGTGTCGCCTGTAAGGCCGACCACATCCACGCCGGAGTGCGTCACAAGCGCTTCTCCGACAGTCGCTCCGGGGCCGGTCACAACATTGACGGCTCCCTTGGGGACACCCGCCTTCTCCATGATTCTCGCGAATTCGAGTGTCGTCAGAGGAGTTACGCTTGCGGGCTTGATCACTATCGCATTGCCCGCAGCCAGCGCCGGAACGGCCTTCCAGACGGCCATCATCCAGGGGTAGTTCCACGGAGTGATGCAACAGACCACGCCCACGGGCTCCCTTCTGAAGATCGTCGTGCCAAGCCCCGTGTATTCGGACGCGGCTTTCCCCTCAAGATTCCGAGAGGCTCCTGCGAAGAAACGTATGTTATCGATGCCGGTCGGGAAGTCATTGTCGCGGGCCATCTTGATTGTCTTCCCCTGGTTGATGGTTTCCATCATTGCCAGCCTGTCGATGTCCAGTTCAACCAAGTCGGCAATCTTCCAGATGATCTTCGCCCTGTCCGCGGGAGTCATTCTGGGCCAGGGCCCTCGGTCGAATGCCTCTCTCGCTGCGTCTACCGCCCTGGAAGCATCTTCCCGGCCAGCCTTTGGTACTTTTCCGATGACCTCGCCGGTCGCAGGATTTACAACATCGTAGGTTTCGTCTCTTTCCGCCCCTACCCACTCGCCGCCGATGAGCATTCTTTGCTGAGTGGCAGACACGAAGATTCGGTCTCGCATACCGGTCTGTTTGAGTTAAGCATTTCGGCAAATCACGACATTCCTTCAACCACGCACAGTATGACCGGCCTGTGCCCCATCCTGAAGAGTACGACAAGATTGTGTCGATTCAAATGATGCCGCCCACCTAGCTGCAGAAACGCGTCGCGAGACCTCAGTCGTACGCGCAGGGAAAGAAGTCGTCAACAATTAGAAACCAATCGGCAAGCCGTAAATAGTGGAAGAGAGCTTATCGGCATCGTGAGTCTTGTCATGCACTCTCCCAAAAGGAGAGCCATTGCAAGAATGGTCATCGCTGTCATCCTGGTCATAGTCATTGTTGTGGCCGGTGCGGCAGTCTACATTGCAGCCTTTGTACAATCCAAATCCTCGACTTGCACGGTAAGCTCTGGTGCCACAACGGCGAAGACGTCACTCGTGTTCGAGGAGGAGAGCCAACCTGACACGCTCGACCCTGCCGTCACCTATGTCACTCCGGGCTGGGAGGTTGTTGATCAAGTGTATCAGGGGCTGGTAACCTACAACGGTTCAAGCATCACCCAGTTCGAAGGGGTGCTTGCAAGGAACTGGATTATTTCAAGCGACGGGATGAACTACACTTTCGTGCTTAGGAACGGCGTGAACTTTAGCAATGGCGATCAGTTCAACGCCTACGTCATGTGGTACTCGATTTACAGAACGCTGGTGATGGAGCAGGCGCCCTACTGGATTCTGGGCCAGAATCTCGCTCCAGGAAATGACATGGGCTTCAACGTGACAGATGCTATGCTGAACTCCATCAATTACTTCGAACCTTCACCAGCCAATCTCACTGTGATGGAGTTTTCACACCAGTCAGTCCAGGTAGTCAACGCCAGCGAGATCCGATTCAACTTGGGGTACGGGACCAACGGGATGGCTCCGTATTCTGAGTTCCTCGCCACTTTGGAAACCCCGATGGCCATGGCCGTTGATCCCGCCTACGTGGCAAGCCACGGGGGCGTGACTGCGGGGAGCAAGAACGGATACTTGGAAACCAGAGCCATGGGGACGGGGTTCTACGAACTGCAGTCCTGGGTGCCTGAAGAGAGCGTAAGCCTTGTCAAGAACCCAAACTACTGGGGTGCCGAACTCCCGAAGTCCGAGTCGAACAATGCAATTGCGCCGGCAATCCTGAGCTGCATCACAATCTACTACAAACCTGCAGCCGCGAGCATCGCGGACCTTCGTGCTGGCACGGCCCAGATGATCTTCCTTCCGGTCACCTACTACAATGTCACGAAGGGGCTCTCTGGAGTTACCACGAATGTGCTCTCCCCTGCCTTTGGCTCAGCAGAAGCGGTCAGTTACGTGTACATGGATCCGCTGGCCTTTGAGCCCTTCAACAACACGCTGGTGAGGGAGGCAATAGCGTGCGGAATCGATTACAAGGTCATCATCAAGGATGTGTTCGCTGGTCTCGCGATTCAATGGGTGGGGCCAGTCCCTCCCGGTTTCCAGTATTACAGCGAGTCAACCGCTGGGTTAAGCCCGTATCAATTCAATGCGACAAAGGCTGCGGAGCTCCTCGCCCAGGCAGGGTACGTGTCCCACCTGCCGAGTAAGGCGACTTTGAACCCTGGTGGCAAGGCCTTTCCGTCAGTCAACTTCCTCTATGATTCCGACTCCCCGACAGACACCGAGGCTGCCCAAATCATCGTGAGCAATCTGGATGCCATCGGCATACCTCTGACACTCTCGGCTCTTCCATATAGTGCCTATACGGGTGTAATCTACTCGTCTTCCACCAATTCCACATCGTACCCGATGGGCATAGGGTTCTACAGCGAAGACTACACGGCAAGTATCGACTACGTGTACTACTTCACCTCGGACAACTACATAGGAACATCGAACTATGCCGACGGAAATGCAATAGCGTGGACACTGCAGGCGTCGACGTCCTTCGACAGCGCGACTGTGATTTCCAGTTTCGCCAACATCACCAAGGCCATGTACTACAATTACACCGACATTTGGCTATACGTGACCGATATGATGACAGTCAATCAGAATGGGATTACCGGGATGATTCCAAACCCTGCGGGCTCGGCCGCAGCCTACTTCCTCTACTTCAACACGATCAACTACAGCAGTTAGCGAAGGGGACAAGAAACGGTCTCCCTGAGGGACTTCTTTCTCTATCTAGGGAAGAGACTCGTAGGCTCTGCGTTCGTACTGCTAGGAGTAGCGCTGATTGTGTTCTTCATCTCTCATGTCCTCAACCCGAACCCGGCTCTCCTGTGGGCGGGACCGAAGGCACACCCGGAGACAATCAAAGCCATAGCAGCGGAATACCACCTGAACGACCCTCTGCCCTCACAACTCTACTATTACTTTCAGGGCCTCCTTACGGGTAATTTTGGGATTGACCCACAGACAGGGCGTTCGATACTATCAGAGATTCTGTTCTACGCTCCCAACACACTCGAACTCGTCCTCGCCAGCATGGTGATCATAATTGTCTTAGGAATAGGGCTGGGCTACATTTCAGGGATGCGATTCGGCACGAAGACCGACTCGGCAATCAGAGTATTCTATCTCACCGCCTGGTCGACCCCATACTACTTCGGCGCACTGGTCGCGGTTCTCGTTTTCGCAAGCTATGTCCCACTCTTTCCATCGGGGGGAAACGGTACTGTCGGTTTCTCGTACACGCCTATTACAGGGGTTTTCGTATTGGACGCGCTGCTCCAAGCCAACTGGCCCGCGTTGCAGTCCGGACTCTACCACCTCATTCTGCCTGCGACCACACTCGCTCTCCTTAGTTTTGGGATAGTCCCCAGGATAATGAGATCGTCGATCCTGGACACAAGGTGGTCCATGCACGTAAAGGCTGCACGGGCCCGAGGCCTGCAGGAAGGAGAAGTGAGGCAAAAACACATTCTAAGGAACGCCCTCATCGACACAACTACGGTCATTGCCACGACCTTTGGGTGGCTGTTCTCTGGGACAATCATAGTCGAAAAAGTCTTCGCTTGGCCCGGAATAGGGCAGTTCTCTTACGAGGCGATAGTTTCGGACAACTACCCAGTACTGGTGGCGTGCGTGTTTGTCTTCACTGTGGGAGTGATTGTTGCAAACTTCATCGCTGACATCGTCTACCCACTGCTGGATCCTCGGATTACGCTGGGGGAGGGAGGTTGAGCACCGAAATCAGGAGACTCAGGAAGCTCCTCATGTCGAACGCGCTCTCCACGTTTGGGCTAGTCACTGTGACAATCTTCGTAGTCGCGGCGTTGCTTGAGGTGCTGACCGCTGGGGGAATCACCCCATATAGCCCGTATGCACTCTCCCCTCAGATTAACGTATCTCCGTCACTCGAGCACTTGTTCGGGACCGATTTCAAAGGCACAGACATCTTCTCTCAAGTCATAGCTGCCCTCCCTGTTGACATGGGGATCTCAATCGGAGTTGTCGTCACTTCCGCGCTCCTGGGAATCGTACTTGGCACCCTTGCGGGTTACTTCAGAGGTGCTCTGGACGAAGTCATAATGAGATTGACCGACATGTTCCTCGCGTTCCCGCAGATAATCATGAGCCTTGCCATTGCCGCTACGCTGGGACCCAGCCTCCTGAACGTCACCCTCTCTCTGATTGTCGTCTGGTGGCCTCCGTACGTCAGATTGGTCCGTGGAGCCGTGCTCGCAGTGGCTGCAGAAGACTACGTGTCAGTCTCGAAGGCCCTGAATTCATCATTCTTCTACATAGTGAGGAAAGATGCCCTGCCCAACATCCTGCCGAGTGTATTGGTCTATGCGACAACGGACATAGGGTCTGCTCTGCTGACCCTATCGACGCTCGGCTACCTAAACGTGGGGATACCTCCAGCCATGCCAGAGCTCGGCAAGATGGTGTCCAGTGTGACGTACAACCTCTATCTCTATCCGACGCAAGTGATTATTCCTGCGCTGATTGTGATGGTTATGGTAGCAGGATTCAGCTTTCTTGGCGAAGGACTTCGAGAGTCTTTGGACGTAAAGCTTAGACCGCACATCTTGCTTAGAGGGAGAGGTCTGGAAAAGCTCGTAATTGACCAGCCCAAGAAGCATGGCGGTGTGGGTACGACTCCTGTCGGATAGTCAACTGGGGCTCCCTCTCCCGTTCCGTGGTTCCCCGTCGTAGAGGAAACAGGACACCAGATGACCGGATCCCAGATTCACGGAAGGAGGTACTTCATGGCACTTTTCGAAGGCTGACTCGCACACCAATCGATAGCGGCACCCTGTAGGAGCTGGCCTGTGCTCGGAGATGACCGTTTCCTGAAGCTGAGCTCTCCTAAGAGTGAGCACGTTGGAGATTAGCTTCTGAGTGTATGGATGCTTCGGCTCCGTCGCTATTGCCCGGACGTCTCCCATTTCGACCAACTTGCCGTAGAATAGGATACCAAGTCTGTGACTTACGTACCTGATGACGTTAATGTCATGGGTGATGAACAGGTATGACATGTCGAGCTCATCCTTCAACCTTTTCAGGGTGTTCAGAACCTGAGCCTGGATCGAAACGTCCAGTGCACTGGTCGGTTCATCGAGTATAAGCAACTTCTTTGGAACGACGAGGGCCCTGGCGAGGCTCACTCTCTGCCTCTGACCTCCACTCAGCTCCCTTGGGTTCCTGGGCAACAGGTCAGCGGTCACTCCTACCAGATGGGTGATGAAATCAATCCGCTCGCCGTACTTCTTCTTGGAGACCGTCTTAGAAGCGATGAGCGCTTCCGATATGATCTCCTTCACCGTTAGCCTCGGGTTAAGAGATCTCACCGGGTCCTGAAGAACTATGCCTATGTTCTGCCTCAGGTAGGCGACGTCCTTCTTGTTCTTGAAGTCGATCTGCCTCCCGAGGAGCCTGACCGTCCCTGACGCGGGTCTGTAGAGACCGACTAAGACCTTCGCAAGCGTGGACTTCCCCGAACCAGTCTCGCCCGTCAGTCCGAACGTCTCCCTCTCTCTGATGGTAAGCGAGACGTCGTCAAGCGCCTTTACTCGAAGATTTCTTCTGAGCAGGCTCGCTCTCCTCTTAGAGCTGAAGCTCACCGTCAGGTGTTCAATCTCTACGGTATTTTCCACTGGCGCCATCGACCTTCCAGCACGCGGCGTACCTTCCCGGAAGTACCTCGACAAGCTGAGGCTCCTCCTCCCTGCAAACGTCCTTTACATAGGGACACCTCGGATTGAACTTGCATCCACCGGGAAGCTTCGCCGGATTGGGGGGCTCCCCAAGTTGGACCGGAAGCGGGGGCGAGTCTTCGTATCCCTGCGGGACAGAAGCGATGAGCGTGTGGGTGTATGGGTGGAGCGGCTCTTCAAGGACGCTCAAGGTCCGGCCGGTCTCCATGATTCTTCCCGCGTACATTATGTACAATCTATCGCAAACTTGCGAGGCAACCGTGAGGTCATGCGTAACATAGAGCAAGGTTCCACCTGCCTTCCTTAGGTTGCTGAGCATACCAAGGATTCTGTTCTGGACGTAGGCGTCCAGTCCGGTGGTAGGTTCGTCAACGATTAGTAGCCTGGGTTTTTCGATGATTGACATAGATATCGCTACCCTTTGACGCATACCGCCGGAGAGTTCGTGAGGATATTGTTCGATGACCTCTTCAGGCTTGTCTATGCACAAATCCCTGAGCAAGTCGGTCATTAACGCCTTCGAATCACTCTCTTTGTCTTGGTCCAGCGTCTGAATCCTTCTCTTCCTTTGAACTTCAATGGCTTCTTCGATTTGGGACTGAATCCTGTACACGGGGTTCAAGGAATCAAGGGGCTCTTGGAAGACCATGTTGATCCCCGTGCCACGAATCTTCACCATCTCTTCCGAGTCCAGCCCCAGCAGGTTTCTACCCTCGAACACAACTTTGCCGCTGACTATCTCAGCAGGAGGCGAATCGAGCAGACCAAGTACAGCCAGCCCAAGAGTTGTCTTTCCGGAACCGCTTTCGCCCACTATACCGACGACTTCTTCTTTCTTCACATCCAACGACACCCCATAGAGGACCCTCACTCTGCCATCTACTGAGACGAAGTCAACGGACAGGTTGTCAACGGTGAGCAGGCTGTCAAGCTGTCCCTGTCCGGTTACTACAGATGATTGATGGTCGGTCCCGTCAATGGCACTTGTAACCAACCGAAAACCTTCATTGTTTCGAACTGAGTTCTTGTATTAACGTTTTCTCGCAGCGGAGTTACACTCGCATGCGTCATTCCTTTGTCACGTCTTTTGCGGATTCCTTGCACATCCTGCGAGGGCGGGAAGCTGGATGCGCCTAAACGAGTCTGCATCGCCCAGCACGACGCGCACGGGGGTGGCAGAGTGCCTAGGGGAGTCGCTTGAGTGCTTCTTCGAACCCCTGAAGGGTCAATGTGATGTCCTCTTCCGTGTGGGCAGTCGATATCGTCACCCTCTCGTAGTTGTCTGGGTGCAGATAGATTCCGTAGTCCAGAAGCAACTGGTGCAGTGTTCGGAACTTGTCCCAGTCCACAAGAAGACTTTCGCGGTAGTTCGTAATCTTAGGGTGCTTGGTGAAGGAGAGGGTGAACATTCCTGGCGCGCTCTGTATGCACGCCTTGTGTTTGGTCTTCTGGACCAGTTGAGTGAGTTCGTCAGTGAGTTTCTCCGTGTTTTCCTTCAAGACACTTAGTGCATGGTAGTCGTTCTCGGCCAACACCTCGAGGTTCGCTAGCGCACCAGCAAGCGAAAGAGGATTGGCGAAGTATGTCCCCCCGTACGAAACCTTTCCAGGTTGGATGAGCTCCATGTACTCCTTCTTCCCAGAGAGCGCGGCGACAGGAAGCCCACCTCCCAGCGCCTTCCCCCAAGTCGAAAGGTCCGGCGTCACACCGTACAGCTGTTGGGCTCCGCCCGGCGCCACCCTGAAACCCGTGATTACCTCATCGAAGATGAGGAGAGCGTCGTTCGACGCCGCGATTTCCTTGATTGCTTTCAGATAGTCTGGCTGAGGAGGGATTACGCCAGCGTTTGCCATTACTGGCTCCGTGATGATGGCCGCGATTTCGTTCGCGTGTCTCTTCATTATCCTTTCAAGTGCCTTGGCGTTGTTCCAAGGTGATACCACAACCGTGTCCATGATCATCGATGGTATCCCTGCTGAATATGGGAGCGACCTCGGGTATTCCTCCATTCCTGCCACCACAGGAGGAGCTTCGACGCTCACCATTGCATAATCGTGTTGGCCGTGGTAGTGACCCTCAAACTTCAGTATCACGTCCTTCCCGGTGGCAGCGCGAGCAATCCTCGTCGCGTTCAGTGTTGCATCCGTGCCATCAGAAGCGAAAGCGACCATGTCGGCCGTCGGCACGAACTGCTTGAACTTCTTCGCCAAGTCGACCTCGACTTCGCTAGGAGTTCCAAACATCATTCCCAGCTGAGCTTGTTGTTTGACCGCTTCCACGATCTTGGGGTGTGCGTGCCCGTTGATCAGGGCGCCATAAGATAGGAGGTAGTCCGTGTAGGAATTGCCATCTACGTCGATGATCTTTGAGCCGTTGCCACTCTTCATGAACAAGGGATATGGCTCGTAGGAAGCCCACCGAATAATCGAGCTAGAGCCCCCGGGAATGAGGCGGCAAGCTTCTTCGTGAAGCGCGGCGGTCTTCGTCGTGCTTCTAACGCTAGGCTGAATGGTGGCCTTCGGCGGTGCAGGAGTGGTTTCAGGATCCTGGGTTTGTGTGGATGACGACATGCAACTTCCCTCCTCACGTTCCTCCGTTTCCGTTGGAAGATCTGTTGCGAGCCTTCTTCCCCAAACGCTTTCTCGAGACGACCTTCAGTCGTATCAGGACGTAGTTCCCCTCCTCTATCCGCATTAAGGTCCTGATCTCCTCGGGTATCGTCAGCCTACCTCCCTTGATGACCTCGGCAATGAACGGGATTTCTTCATCCTGTATCCCCGCCCCTGATGACATATCTGACAATGCACTCCCTGACAGAGGGATTGGCTTTCTTTGTATAAAAAGATGCTTTCTCGTCGTAAATATACCTATAGCGCCGTTTTTCGGTGTGGCGCATCGTAAATATAGGATTTTGTGCCAATTACCTATGAATTGTACAGATTACGTGGCTTTCCGACGAAGTGTGATAGCTGAGGATTGCCTCGTTCCGAGCGACTCGGTTTGATCGGATTCTAGAGAAGGTGGAAACGCTATTCCAGCGCTCGCGGCAGGAAGTGCTGTCCTAGTCAAGCCAGCACGACGCACGCTGTCTTCGGTGAGGGGCGTGACCACCAGAACCTATGATTCTGCAGGAACAAGATTAAGAAGGTCGAGGACATTGCCTAGCAAGATGGTCGACTACTGTCATTCTTGCAAAGAGTCCGGGATTGGCACAGAAGCAGGCCATTTCATAGGACCAAAGTCCTCGTTTCCTCTGCTGACAGACAAGAAGGGGCGGCCCCTCTGTGACTTTCACTGGTGGTTGATGTTCGAGAGTTTACCGTCCAAAGGGGGAATGACGTGGGCCGAATACACGGAGAAGTGGGGCAAACCCGACTACCCAAAGCTGACTTGGCCCCCCGAGAAGGTACAGACGGCGGGACTAAAGAAACTCAAGCAGAGACGATGATCTTCTGTTCGTCGAATGTCAGGTCGAGCCGCCAATCTACCTGAGCTCTCTCGCGCTCCTGAAGACGTGCGGCCCTGATGCCGTCAAGAGCCGTCAAAGGCAATCTGAACCAGAAGAGCAGACTTGGTCCTCGAGATTCAGGCTAATGAGCTTCTGTTCCGTCATCTCAAGCGCGCGCGTGGACTGAACCGGTAGCGAACGGTTTTGCTATCCGTGCGAAAGGACGGTTCGCTCAAAGATTTCAAGACCGTTCTTCAGGAGCGTCTCCTCAATAGTCAAGGGCGCCATGAACCTGAGGACGTTTCCGTAGTGGCCACACGTATGCATGAGGAGCCCGCTCTCGAACATGCGCTTCCTGAGTTCTACGGCAAGCGCTCGGGAAGGCGTCCTGCTCTGCTTCGATTCCACAACCTCGTTTCCGATCATGAAACCGACTCCTCGTACGTCGCCGATGCTCTTTGACCTAGATGCAGTTCTCTCGAAGTCCTTCTTCACATTCGTTCCGAGTCTGGTGACCCGTTCCAAGATCCTGTTTTCTTTGATGTAACCTATCGACGCGGACCCTGCTGCCATCGCAAGCAAGTTCCCTCTGTACGTTCCAAGATGGAATCCCTCGTCCAGTTTCCTATCATACTCCGATTTGTAGGCGACCAGCGACAAGGGTATGCCGGCACCAACGGACTTCGAAACGCACATGATGTCTGGGGTCGTCCCTGTCAATTCACATCCCCAGAACTTCCCGGTTCTGCCGAATCCTGTCTGCACTTCGTCGACTATCAGGGGGACGCACGACCTGTCAGCTGTCTCCCTCAGGCCTGGGAGGAAGTCATCCGGAGGGAGTATGTAACCGCCTTCGCCCTCGATGGGCTCGACGATTATTCCCGCCAGATCATCCAGGCCGGAGTGTTCGTCCTCGATTAGGTGCTCAAGGTAGCGCAGTACAACTTTGCCCTCATCGCCCTTCTTCTCCACAGGAAGGGGGAACCGGTATGAGTACGGGTAGGGAAGCCTGAAAACGCCCTGTCTTGAGACTCCCGAATACTCGAGATAGTGCCGAGAAGAAGTGAGGCTCACGGCACCTGCGTGCACGCCGTGGTAGGCGCCCTCGAATGCGACTATCGTCTTCTTTCCCGTCACCCTCCTCGCGATGCTGACCGCCGTTTCGCAGGCGTCCGCCCCCGTAACCGTTGTCATGATCTTCGCATGGCCTTGGAGCCTGCTTGGGAGAACAGAATGCACTCTTTCAAGGAACTCAATCCTCGTTTCCGTGGGAATCTCAAGGGCATGCCATATTCTCCCGAGCTGTCTGGCTACTGCTTGCGTAACGATAGGGTTGCGGTGCCCCAGGTTGAGGACGCTTATGCCACTCATCCAGTCGATGTAGAGGTTGCCATCGACGTCTCTGATTGTCGCATTCTTGGCAGAATCCACGGCGAAGGGGAATGCTTTGCTGTAGACGACCGCCCTTGTTTCGACTTCTTCCTGTCTGCGGAGAAGCTCCTTTGATTTCGGACCTGGGGGCTTCACAATGATGTGCGGGGCCGTCACGGCATGCTCCTGGGGCATCTTGGGACAGCTAGGCAGAAGGATTGCCACACTAATTAATGTGGCGCAGAATGAATGCTGGCTGCTCTGGAATTGCTAGACGGTGGGCAGCTTCTTCACAGCCAGACCACGAACTTCCATTTCACGCAGGAAATACTCCATCTGATTCCGAGTAAGTGCTATGCTGACGCACTTGTTATCTACTGCACGTATCTAACTGAGCGGCGTGCGCTCAATATGAAAACACTCGTCTTAGGAGCCTCAGGCCAAATCGGGGCATACACCGTTCAAGACCTGGTGGAGTTTTCCAAAGCCGAGGTAGTAGCCGCAAGTCGGAAACTTGAGAATGTCAAGAAAGCCATGACCGACCTAAACCTAGGAGACCGAGTGAAGGTCATGGAGCTTGACGCGAACAACAGAGACGCCGTCGCGAAAACAGTGAAATCTGAGGGGGTTGACACGGTGGTAAACTGTGCCTGGTATCAAACCAACATAGCCGTCATGAACGCCTGCCTTCGAGCAGGCGCCCACTACACCGACCTGGGGGGGTTCTTCGACACTTCCCTCAAGCAGCTGGAGTTCGACAAGGAGTGGAAGAAGGCGGGATTGAACGCGACCATAGGACTGGGCAGCACACCGGGCTTAACCAACATCGCTGGCGCAGCTGGCGCTGCGAAGCTCGACAAGGTCGACACTATCAACATTTACTGTTCGTGGGGCAACACCCTGCCGGTAAAGGAGCCGGGCTGGCCAGGTTACTCCGTACGAACCGTCTTGGATGAGTTCACGCAGGAACCTGTCATGTGGCTCGACGGCAAGCATGTTAAGCAACCCGTGCTGTCAGGTGAGACCACGGTGACGATGCAGGAACCAATCGGCAAAGTCACAGCGTATTACGTGAAGCATTCTGAACCCGCGACCTTAGGAAGATATGTCGGCAAGGGTTGCCGGAACGTAACGTTTCGAATAGGGTTCCCAAGCACTGACTTCGCCACCTTCAGTACCCTGAAGAGTCTAGGCTTTGCCGAAACTGAAGGAATCCAATTCGGCGATCAGCGGATCTCACCTCTCGATTACCTGACAGCGATGTATCAGAGAGCCATCGCGAAATCGAGGCACGACACTCCACCAAGCGAGGAATATGAATACGACGCGTTCAGAATTGACGTGTTTGGAGTCCGGAATGAATCTCCTGCAACGGTTACGTACCACATAATCACCTGGAACGACCCTCAGAGAGGGATACCTTCAGCCCGAGACACCTCCGTGCCACCAGCAGTGATTTCGCATTGGCAAGCGACCGGGAAAATCAAGGATCCAGGGGTCTTTCCACCTGAAGCGACGGTTGATCCTGAACCATTCTTCATCGAGATGGGTAAGAGGAAGATCAGAGCAGAAGAGCACTTTACGGAAACAAAGAAGTTCTATTGAAAGTCTGAAAGCACCCCGGATAATTCTCGTCGGAGAAGAGAGGTCCGCGCGCTACGATGCGCTGCGACCCATCGATTTGCCCTTGTCGCGCCGTCAAGCCTTGGAACTCACACTTCTCTCCATCTTGCCTTCTTGACCGCAATCAGCGCCAGGACGGCGGTCGTGCCAAACAGGACACCCCATGCAAGGGCAACCTCTGGGGTCGAGAGCGGCAGGAAGCTGGGAGATTTAGGCGACAGAAGATGCTGGGAGATTTCGGCGGCGTAGGTAGTGGGGGACAGGTAGGCCACGTACCGGTACGGGAGCGGAATGAGCGTTATCGGATAGTAGACGGGGGGCAGGGTGGAAAAGAGCGTCGAGATCAGTCTTGAAAAGGCAAAGCTCTGGACTATGTCGCTTGAGAAGGTCGACAGCGTGTACCCGATGGCGATAGATGTGAGGAACATTAGCAAGAAGACTCCCAGCAGCTCCAGCGCCTGGATCGTCCCGGGATGGAGGTAGACTGCAGCCAAAACCGTCAGAACAGCCAGAGCCGGCACTGAATAGATGATTTCCGCGAGAGCCATCCCGGTCACATAGGCTGCGGGAGCGGTCGGCGAGCTGACCACCATGTCCTGGAGCTTGAAGTCGTTCTTCAAGTGCGCCAGATCTCCCTGAAGCGACATGCCGCTGTTGAACATGCTCATTATGAAGCCTCCTTCAATCGCATCCCCAATCAGCTTGCCACCGCTCACAAAGTAGATCAGCAGGAGAAAAGAGAGCGGGGAGAGGACAGTGTTGAGAAGAACCACGGGGTAGTTCTTCATTTCGTATATCGAGTTGACCAGCACAGAGGCCAGGACCTGTCTCCCCCAAGGCTTCAGCTGACCTTCGCCTCCTGATCGCTTCTGTTCACGAGATAGAAGAAGATGTCATCGAGGGAAGTCTTGCTAATGGAGAACTTCGCTCCCTTCTCTAGGAGCTGCCTTGAGACGCTGTAGGCCTCTTCCTCGTCGGTCAGAATCTGGGTCTCTCCCGAGTCCCCACGGGTCGCGGAACCGCCCGACACCTTGGGAAGCTCAGAACCGGCGGCGACCATGACGCTGTACTGGTGCTTGACGGATGAGCGGAGTTCGTCAAGGGATCCCAGGCCAACCATTCTTCCCATGTGCATGACCCCAATGGTCGTTGCCAGCTGTTCGGCCTCTTCCAAGTAGTGGGTGGTGAGGATCAGGAAGCGGTCCCTCGCCAGACCTACCAGGAACTTCCACAGCTCTTTACGCGATATGGGGTCGAGCCCGGTAGTCGGCTCGTCGAGGAAGATGATGTCCGCGTCTGAAGCGAGCACTGTGGCGACCAAGACCTTTCGCTTCATGCCGCCTGAGATGCGCCTAGTCAGAGTGTTCTCCTGCTCCCCTAGCCCGACCCGAGCAAGCGCCTCCGTCGCCTTGGCCTTTGCATCTCCGTAGGCGATGCCCCTCCACATGAGATAAGAAAGGACGGTCTGCTTCGGCGTCATCCATGGGACGGTTCTGGCTTCCTGTGGGACGCATGCGATTCGCTCCCTCAACACCTTGGCCTCCTTCGCGACGTCGATTCCATTGATCGAAGCTCTCCCGGAAGTCGATTCGAGCTGAGTGGCCAGGATTCTCACAAGGGTCGTCTTTCCTGCCCCATTCATGCCGATTAGAGAGAAGATCCCTCTGGAGGGGATTCGCAGGTTGACAGAATCGAGGGCTCTTCTTCCGCTGGAACCAGAGTATACCTTGGTCAGGTTCTCGCACAGAAGCTCCTGAGTCTTCTCCAAGACTTTCTTGCCCGGCTTCACGTGGCTTTAGAAGCTTGCCTATGGGGCGTCCGCGATGAGAAGAGGTGTTCGGTCGCGGTTCTCATATGCAGCGAGAGCGCCACTACCAGAACCAGCACTTACTGATGCATAATCTTGGTGAACGTAGATGAAGAAGCGGCCTTCACACGCAAAGACAGAATCGTGATGTTTACAAAGGTCAAGCAAAAGGCCTCGAGGCGTGAACCTAGTTCCGAAGTACTTCTTCCTGACCAAGGGCGTAGGAAGAGACAGGGAAAACCTCGCCTCTTTCGAGGCGGCACTCAGAGACGCAGGCATAAGCTGGTACAACCTGGTCAGCGTCTCGAGTATTATCCCGCCAAAATGCGTCAAGGTCACGCGTGAGCAGGGCATATCCATGCTGAAGCCAGGGGAGATAGTCTTCCTCGTGCTTGCGCGCAACTCTACGAATGAGGACCACCGTCTAGTCGCCGCGTCGATCGGTCTCGCGATGCCGTCGAATCCGGACGAGGTCGGGTATCTGTCGGAACACCATTCGTTCGGCGAGACCGAAGACG
>JBEKJM010000025.1:0-18914 GCA_050011215.1 Nitrososphaerales archaeon | reverse complement strand
TCTGACACTTCAAGACGAAAACATGCGAATCGTTGAAGTCCCCATCGAGGAGAGGGCGTCGCTGCAGCATCTGCTCACCGAGAGTTTCGAAGGCTGGTACCTGAGTCATTCCAAGAAGACGCTAATGAAGATAGAATTGGTTAGGGAGGCAGTCATCGACGAGCATCCGGTCGGTCTGGTCATGCTGAAAACTCTCTATGATTCCATAGGCTACGTCTACTACATCGCTGTGGCTAGAGACTACAGAAGGAGAAAGGTCGCGACCCGGCTTCTGGAGCATTCGCTGGAGTACTTTTCAGAGCTAGCTGTGCGAGAGGTCTACGCGAGCATGGAAGAGGCGAATGTAGAGTCTGAAGGGCTTTTCAAGTCTCGGGGCTTCGTGCAGACGAGCTACAGAGAGGTGTCTGACAAGTACGGGTACCTGAAGGCCCTCAATCTCTACAGGAGGATGCTGGTGGTGCCAGGAGAGAGATTGCTTTGCCTACCTCTTGCTTGACTATCTGAGTTTCATGATCCAAGGCGGTTCATCAGACTGAAATCTGTTACGCGTTCAGCTCAATCATCTCTTCAAAGAACCGGCGCGTGGTCCCGCTGGCGGGCGAGTCGAACGGGTCGACGCTGACTATCACGGGAAGGTTGTTCACCGCATGGCCGATGAAGAGACACATCCTCGGGGGGAGGGTCCTGACTATCGCTTTCACAGTGTCGGTGTCGGCCATTGAGGCCTGCGAAATGAGGTTGAGGTCCGAGTCGCTGCTGAAGTTGTAGAGGAAGATGTTATCGACCTGCCTGTAGATCTTCTGATCGATGGCGTCGGGCTGGTTCGTGACGAAGACCGTGAAGACTCCGAAGTGGCGCATCCTGGTGATCAGGTCCTCCCAGTAAGTGTCCCTGAGGTAGAGGTGGGCCTCCTCCGCAAAGAGAAAGACGGGCGGGATCCTCCTGCGTTCAAGGAGCTCCACTATCCTGGAGAGCATCAACTCGACGACCATCTTCCTGTTGAGGGGGGAGACGCCACTCAGCGTCACGATCAAGGCGCCTCCACCAGCGCTTATGTCGAAGAAGTCCTGCAGGTCGAATTGCTGGTTGGGCGAATCCGAGAAGAGACCGCAGGAAGCGATTGTGTGGTACCTTGCGAAGAGGGCGTCCCGTACGAACTCGTTGCACCGCCACTGGTGGATCGCCGACTCGAGCGACGCCAGGGAGAGCTCGTTTCGGCTCTCGAGCTGCTCCCAGATCTTCACGAACTCGCGCAACGAGGTACCGGGCATGTCCAGGGAGTGAGAGAGCAGGTTGGTAATGGAGCGGAGGCCCACCGTCGCGAGGGAGAACTTGAGCTCCCGGCCGGGCCTCATCGCCCTGACCTTCCCGTAGACCGAAGTCCTGGTTCCGTCTCTCCGCTGGCCGATCGAGGCATACTCGTCGTTCAGGTCGAATACTACGGAGTAGGCGCCCTGCTCGAGGAGACCCCTCAGCAGCATCTTGGCAAGGTGCGACTTGCCCGACTCCTTTCTCCCGGTTATGACCGTAATCCTTCCGTCGAGCGACTCGGCAGCGACCGAGAACACGGAGTTCGAGTCGACGTGCCCTATCTTGATCCTCCTCGTCCCGAGCGAGGGAAGCGTCCCCCACAGCTCGTCAACCAACAGTCTTGCCACCCTTGAATTGGTCCTGGATGGCATCCAGTCGACTCTGGGTGTGAGCCGGCCGCCCGAGATCGTGCCCCTCGCCTTGCAGAGCAGTATGCGCATGTCCCTGATCAGGGTGGAGATTGTGGTTAGGCCGGTGGGGTCGGCCGTCACCCCGGGGGCGGAGGCTGATAGTACCTCCTCCCTTGCTATCTCCTCTTCGATCCCCTCGATGTCGAGATACCGCTCGTCGTAGACCTGGAGGACGAGGCTCCGTTCGCCCTCGGCAGCCACGAGATAGTCGCCGACACGGGTGGGTTCCCGAGGCGAAGCGATGACTAGTATGTCGTCGGACTCCTTCCTCAGTATCCTCAAAGGCTAGGCTCCTCCTCTGAAGCTGCCGAGAGCAATCCTCCTGAGCGAAAAGGTGGGAAGCTGCCTCAGCCTGAAGCGCCTCGTGACGTATGCCTTCAAGGCCTGGTCTTCGGCCTTTGAGAAGATCGAGAGATGATGGGCAATCTTGAGCGAGTCAGGATACCCTGAAGCGAAGGCATCATTCCAGAGGATCCTGCCGAGGGTCCGCTGGACCGGCTCCGGACTCTGAGCGATGTCCAGTCTGAAGACAAGGCCGTCGGGCGTGAACTTCGCGAGCACAGTCTTGATTGGGCCGTCGTCGATGCTGTGGTAGGCCGCGACTTCGGACCTAGAGAGAGCGCTGACCGCGCTCTCGGAGAAGATCAGGTTGCTCGACTTCGAGAAACCCACCAGGCAACTCTCTTTGTTGGAGGGCTTCGGAAGCGAGCCAGCGAACTGGCCCATCGGGTGCTTGAGCGAGCCGTCGGCCATCACCACGACCTCCTCGTCGCTGGTCATCAGAGCATTGATGACTCGCCGCTCTACGCAGTTCCTGATCACCCTCTCAGCCACAGCGTGGTCCGACAGGAGCATCGCGAACTCTGGCGACGAGAGGCTCGATTCTATGCCGACGAGGCCCGAGCCCGAGGCGTAGACCAGGATGGGGCCGAGCCTAAAGAAGCGCCGAAGGGCCCCCTCGAAAGACATCCCTATCGCGGTCCTCGCTGCGTAGAGGGCGCCCTCCGAGGTTTCTCCGACGAGCACGCACGTCGAGTCGACAGACGCGACCGGTCGCCCTTCTTTGATGGGAAATATGCACCCAGGGACCAAGGTCGCGTCTGTCTCCTCGAAGTACGGATACAGCTCCCTCCCGTACCGGCTAAAGACGAAGCTCCTGCCGGAGAGTTCCCGGTCGGCGCTCTCTGCCAGATCGGCGAAGCCATGCTTGAATTCCTCTGCGAGGGAATCAAGGATTCCGGGATTGAGGCCGTCGGGAAGGATGCTTGTTGCGATGGCCATGTTGCGCAACATGGTATGCTAGCACTGGCTAGTTAAATGTTGCGCAATAGCAACATGCGCAACAGCCAGCGACGTGGCTGACCTTCAAGGTGTGCTGATAATCGGCCTTCAACCTGCTTTCATTGCGACACCAATCGTTCATATATGGGCAACTTGCCCAACAAGGACAACAAGATCCCCCTTGTCGTCAGAGCCGAACATGATCACAGTGAAGCTGAAGAGGGGCGCCTGGGAAGTCGAGATAACTTCGCCTGAAAATAAGGTCCAGCAGGCGGTCGAGAGCGTTCTGGCCGGAATGGCGTCCAAGGAGCCTGCGCTCGTGGAGGCGCAGGAAGCACAGCCTGATCGACGCAAGTTCGAAACCTGCAGGGGCCTGATCATCAGTATGTGGCGTGAGGGATGGTTCTCAACCCCGAAGGCACTCTCCGAGGCGCACGAGGAGATGAGCAGGCGAGGGTATCACTATGACCGGACGGCGGTCTCCCACACGCTGGCCGACCTGGTGCGGGAGGGGACGCTCTTCAGGGAAGGGAGCATGAGAAACTACAGGT
Organism: Nitrososphaerales archaeon; assembly: GCA_050011215.1. GTDB lineage: Archaea > Thermoproteota > Nitrososphaeria > Nitrososphaerales > Gagatemarchaeaceae > UBA183. The sequence goes on along the minus strand of JBEKJM010000025.1, from coordinate 15,361 downwards.
ACATCCAGAAGTATCCTCTTGTGGGACAGAACCGCGGTGAAGGCAGCCCCGAAGCTGTAGATCCAACGTGACTCTCCTTTACGCGGTCCGTCGTCGTCAGGCCGTTGGTCATGTCTCCCGCGAACAGAGGCTGTAGACCACTCGTACAGGATTCGGGTAGGACCGGCAGTCCACTCCCTAACCTGTATGGGAGGCTTTAAGTGAAACCTCACCGCATTGAGAATAACGGTCAGTCGTGTCAAGGCGTGAAGAAACCAGATTCGAGATGGCAGCCGCTCTCGGATTGTCCATGCCGAGCCTTTCAGTAGCACTTGTCAGAAATGCCAGCAACCGCTCGACACGCCTGCCAACTCGATGCGAATCTTGTCAGGAGATGGTGAGCGAGTACCCCTTTATTGCCAAACACAGCAATTACGGGCGTCACAGACAGTATCGCCTCGCCCGCGCGCTGAGAATAGGGTTGATGCTGCGTGTCCCGAGCAGCGCTGGCGAACCCCCGAATTCTGTGCCGCAGACCTAAGCTCAACGAGCGCGAGTCAACGCCAGCCGCGGTATGCGCGGAGTCAAGAGGACCGATTACGGAGACAGCTTTTTAACCTGAGGATATGCCCGAGTCAAAATTAGCGAGACGAAGAGCAGAATGAAGACTTCTAGGATGATCATCGTTGTCGTAGTGGTCGTCATAGTCGCGCTAATCGCTCTTTCCGCAATTGCGACGCTGCTCGCTCCTGCAAACAGTTCACCGTGGAAGCCAGCCGCAGGTTACCCTCTTCAGGCATCTGACGGGATCGGAGTGTTCGGGCAGCAATGTGTCAACAGCGCGTCATACATCTATTGCGTCGGTGGGTCGGATGCCAATGGGGGCCCGCGCAACGCTGTTTACGCTTCTTCCGCCATCTCCTCGTCGTCCGGCAACATCACCAGCTGGACATCCGACCTCAACCAGTACCCACAGACCGTATACGGCCAATCATGCGTGGCTAGCTCTGGCTACGTCTACTGTGTCGGAGGGACACACGACGATGCTGGTGATGATATCAAAGCGAGCTACTATGCTCCTCTAAGCGGCAACGGTGTAGTCGGCACGTGGAACGTCACAACGCCATTCCCGATTTACGTGGATAGCCAGTCCTGTGTGGCGTCGTCCGGGTTCATTTACTGCGTGGGAGGAGTCGGCGAGGCAGAGGGCACCAATAGCACCTCCTATCCGAACAGTCACGTCTATTACGCTCCACTCTCCTCTTTGGGCATCGGCTCTTGGATCAATTCGACCTCCTCCTATCCCGCAGACATCCATCTGCCCAGCTGCTTCGCGGCTGACAGCTTCCTCTACTGCGTAGGAGGTGCGGATGGTAGTGGCAACGCCGTAAGCACAGACTACTACGCTTCCATTTCATCTTCGGGGGTAGGAGCATGGACTCAGACAACGGCCTATCCAATCGTTGCAAGCGGCCAGGCCTGCGCAATCTCGTTGGGCTACGTCTACTGCGTAGGAGGAGTGGGATCGAGCTCATACATTAACACGGTATACTATGCCACCGTATCGTCTGGAGGCATAGGGACGTGGACAAAGGCGGGCAACTACGCACAGAGCGTCTTCACCGATTGCGTTATTTCATCAGGATACATGTACTGCGTAGGTGGTGCTGATAGCTCACAAGTGTATGGCACCACATACTACATCCCTCTGGAATTCCTCATGGGCATGACCACAACCACGTCCGGCTGAGATCTCAATCATAACGGCAGATGTCGCACGGCATCCTACATTCATCTGCACACCCGCGCTGAGACTAGACCGAGCGTTCTTGCGGTGACTTCAGTTTCTTTGAGAGCTGCTCGCCCAGCCTGTTGACGCCTACGGTCGCGATCCTGTACTTGCCGCCTCCTTGAGAATCGACCCTCTCCACCTGGGCCGACTTGGTCAACTCGCTGAGTCTGGAGCTTATCGTCTTCGGATTAAGTCCAGTCGCTGCTTCGATCTCCCCGACGCTCATGGCGTCAGAGGGGACCTTGCCGCTCAGGCTGGCAATCCTGACCGCGACGAGCTGCAGCAGGATCACGTCCCTGTCACTGAGCTTCTTGTCCTGCGTCCAGACTCTAGGCCCTTCGGCTGTGATCCTGACCTGATCCTTGAACATCTGTATGAGGTCGTTCAGAGAATAGTTCACCGTGATTGTTCGCGCGAGGTCCATGTTGGGGACAACCTTGGAGACAAACTCGTGCAGCGAACGCATGACCACTTCAGGCGATCCAGAGAATTCGACCTTGGTCTCTCCGTAGCTCACCGATACCGAGAGCTCTCGTTCCGAGGACATTGCTTCTTGACTCCGCCGCGCACATGATTCAGGACTGGTTAAATTAGGTTCTGGGAGGATGCAGTCTCGTCAACGCCCTCCTCGAGCTTAAGTGGGGGAACGGCCGGCAGAGGCACGGCAGAAGCCGTATAGACGAATTCCCCGTCTTCGGCCTTGAAGCGCCTGATCTTGGTCGCCTTGGCGAGTCTGAGAAGGGCGACGGCGACAGACTGCTTGGGATAGTTCATGCCGAACGACTGCAGGGCTTCCCTCACGTCTGAGAGCTTCCGCCTGTCTCTCCCCCACGGGTCGGCGAAGAACTTCCCGATCACATCTGCGAGGGAGTCGCCCTTCTCCAGGGCGATCACCGGGAGCTGGCCCGGACCATGGAGCACGGCCGCCTCCTGTGCGCGCTCGGTCGACGCGACCCTCACACCCTCAGCTCCCTGCGCTACCGCCACTGGCAGCTTCGCGGCCACCTCTGGTATTAGGTCAATGGCCTCGCGGAGATGCTCGGGGTCGGCTTCCACCTCAGCCTCGGCGGGGCCAAGCTTCACCCTGATCTTGGTCAAGAATGCTTCCAGTGACGAACTGACGCCGTCCATTTAAGCGTGAACCACTCACGAATGGATTCGCGGTCTTACACTGAAGTGAGCCTGCATTCTCTGAAGAGGCTAAACTCCGCCCTTTTCGCATGACTCTTATATCAGATACGAAAGACGCGCATGCGATTGACCTTCAAGATCACAAGTGACGGGAAGTTCGTGAAGCTGAGTCTTAACCCGACTAAGGTTCTCGACATGGTTAGGAGTCAGGGTGTGAAGTTCGTAGACCTGCAGTTCACGGACGTGCCTGGGAGGCTGAGGCACGTGAGCATTCCCTCTGAAATGGTGCGGGAGAAGATGTTCTCAGAGGGCGTAGCGAAGCTCGACGGCTCGTCGGTGAGAGGATTCGTGGAGATTCAAGAGTCCGACATGCTCCTGGTACCCGACCCCTCTACCTACGGGGTTATCCCGTGGATAGAAGACAGCGTCAAGACGGCCCGGCTAATCTGCGACATCAGGTCAGGCTTCGGAGGAGGGAGGTTCAGCAGAGACCCCAGGCACGTCGCCCAGACAGCCGAGGCCAGGATCAGAGATGCGGGGTTCACAGACTCCCTCTGGGGGCTGGAGATAGAGTTCTTCGTCTTCGACAGCGCGACCTGGGAGGCGAACGACCCGTTCAGCTCAGGCTTCAAGATATCCTCACGGGAATCCGCAAACGAGGCCAGAGGGACCAACTTCCCCATCCGCTTCAAGGATGGTTACTACCCTGCGCAGCCTGTCGACACAATGAGCGACTACAGAGGGACGTGCGTGAACTACCTCCGTGAAGGCTTCGGAATCCTCTGCAACGCACACCACCATGAAGTCGCAACAGCCGGGCAGTGCGAGATCGACATGTACCGCGACGAGCTCGTGACGTCGGCCGACAGCGCGATGACGTACAAGTTCGTGACCAAGAACGTGGCGAGCAGGATGGGGCTGATCGCGACCACGATGCCGAAGCCGATCTTCGGGGACAACGCGGTGGGGATGCACGTATCGTCGTCCCTCTGGAAGAGCGGGAAGAACGCCTTCTTCGACGGGTCCGACCCGTACGCTGAAATCAGCCAGGCGGCCCGCTACTACGTCGGAGGAATCATGGAGCACAGCCGGGCCCTGTGCGCGGTCGTCTGTCCGACGACCAACTCGTATCACAGGCTCGTCCCGGGCTACGAGGCGCCAGTATACATCGCATGGAGCAAGATGAACAGGTCGGCGAATGTCAGGATTCCGGCCTACGAGAAGGGTTCTGAGGGGGGGAAGAGGGTCGAGTTCAGGACCCCCGACCCGTCCTGCAACCCGTACCTCGCCTCTGCCGCGATCACTGCAGCCGGGCTTGACGGGATCAGGAAGAAGACGGACCCCGGCAGCCCAGTGGACGAGGACATCTACAAACTGACGGCCGAGAAGCGGAGGGAACTCAACGTGGGCGAGCTCCCTGGGAGCCTGAAGGAGGCCGTCGAGAGCCTGAAGAGCGATTCCTCGTTCTTGGACGGCATCTTCCCGAAGGATCTGGTCGAAGTCATGACCGAGCTGGAGATGGAGGCGTACAGGGCTGTGTCGGCCAGGCCGCACCCATACGAATTCTATCTGTATTTCGACCTGTGACCCGAGATTCTTGAAGAGTCTGACGACGAGGATTCATCGCAGAAGACTCTGTGGGGCGGGACTCCGACCTGCCTGAGGTCGCGCACCCAGCAGGTTCACCGCGGTGATCGTGGAGCAGAGATATGAGTGGTTCGCTCTGAGCTTGGGGTTGTCCTTGCTGCTCAAGAGGATGAAGCCGGCGTTGAGCCTCTACATCCAGAACTCGTTTCCATCAGGGTCCTTGAATATGGCATAGGTTCCGAACCACTCCGTGGTCAGTTCCCGTTTGAACTCCACTCCTCTGGATTTGAGTTCTTCGTAGGTCTTTCTCTTGTCGTCAGATGAAAAGCCGATTCCGGTGTTCCCGCCGGGCTTGTCGGATCCCCACTCTTCGCATCTCCCGCAAAGGTGGATTATTGTCCCCGAGCCCTTCGGCCTGACCGCGACCCAGTGCCCCTGGGCACTTGCTTCGAACCCAAGCTTCGTCACGTACCACTTTGCAGATTCCTCAGCGTCGTTCACCAGCACAGCGACTGACGAGACACCTGTGAGCATTGCCACACGCTTCATCCCCAAGCTCTATTAAGACTACAGAACGAGTCTTGCACTTGAGAGCTAGAATCGTTCTGATGCGCGCGCGGACTCGTCCAGGGCGGTTGGACTATCTGGTGAGCCCGAGAAGGCTCTGCTTGAGCTTGGCAGCCAATAGAACATCGGCCGAGTCTCCGCCCTCTCTGTAGGATTCGAGCGCTTTCTCGCACGCAGGTAGAGCCTCCTTTGCCTTCAGTTTCAGGTCCTTCTGCTGCGAAAGGATTCTCTTGACAGCTTCAAGGTACCAGTCACCGCTCATCTTGTAATCCTCGAGCCTCCTGTGACATTCAGCTAGCCACGTGCAACACTCGGCTCTTTCTAGTGGAGACCTGCTCTCGTTGGAAGCTTCGCGCTCAAGGGAATAAATCGCCCTTCCATACTCCCCATCGTGGATGAGAACGATTATCTCTTGCAGGCTCATCTGTCGACCCAAAAAGCGTCTGGTGCCATAATAATCAGCCCGTGCAAGGACCGTCACCTTGGACTCAAAAACCTCACACAAGCCAGTAGGCTTGTCAATTTGAAAGAGAACAGGGCCATGAACCGTTCGCAGGTTTGTGGGTCATGTCCCTGCACGATTCTGCGCTGGCATAGTTGCAGTGGTAGCTAACAATATAGCATTGAGCCTGCCACTCCGGGACATGGACAGGCTCAACGGGGTCGTCCTGCTCATCTGCGTGTGCTTGCTGCTTGCAGTAGTCTCGGGCGCGGTTGAAAGAGGAAAGGTTGCAGGCGCCGACTACAACGGCAGCTTCCCATTTGGCAATATCGGCCTCAACTGGGTCGAAAAGACCACCACCCAGGCGAACACCACGGTCGGCACCCAAACGATCCAGACGGAGACAGGGGGAAGCAAGACAAACCAAACCTCCACCAATGCGGGTAACAATGGTATGCTGCACGCATCCCAATTCTTTTCACTGCTCGACTTCCTACCCGCGCTGCCAGCATGGCTCCTGGCGGCCATTGCGATGGTGGGCTTCGGGGGCGCCTTTCTGCTCATCCTTCGGCTCAAGACCAGCGTGCACGTGCTGGACCTGGAGACAACACTGGAAGAGATGGAGCAGGAGCGCAAGCATCTCGCGGAGACATGGTCATACAAACTGCGAAACGCGGCCCTTCTGCGCTACTACGTGCTGATGCGAAGGGCATGCCTGAAGGTTGGCCTCCGGGACGAGCCCGCCGAGACACCCCAAGAGTACGTAGGGAGGGTCTCGTCGTTCTTCGAAGTGGAGAAGTCCGAGGCCACCAAGTTCGCGTCTGCCGTGAACAGGTCGAGGTATGGCGAAGAGTTGTCGGAGCTCGAAGCGGGAGAGGCGTCGAGATTCATGGGCGCCTTCGCCGACGTGATCAGGAGGAGAGCAGGTGATGTTCGATAGAGTCTACGTGTACGCGGCGCTCGCCGTCGCAGTGGCGGTGACCTACGGCGTCTGGGTCGGGCCGTACTGGGTAACAGACGAACAGGTATTCCTAGTTGTGGCTTGTGTAGTCGCCTTCATCTGCTTCACCAGAGGTCCCAAGACCGAGGTGTCTCTTCACAAGTGGGGCATGCGGGTGGGAACTGGATCAGAACTCGAGCACAGAGAACCCGCGCCCAGGAGCAGGATAGCGCACTACGCCTTCTTCTCCCGGACCAAATCCACGGCTTCGATTGCCTGGCTTCGCCGGGAATCCGATAGTCCCTTCGAACGAGCTCTCTTCAGCGAACCGGGGTGGCGGACCCTGTCGGGAGAGAGTCTGGAGGAGATCTCCAAGAAGGTCACCGATGCCGCGGTCAAAGGCGTGATGCAGGAAGCCCGTCCGGGCTCCCCCTGAAGGACATACCTCTCCCCTCCCAAACGACTTATCTGAGCGGGTCCAAACAGCTCCGATCGCATGGACGTCTCGGAATTCGTCAGTTTCCGCGACCGGCTTGTCGAGTCGGTCTCCAGGACGATCGTCGGGAAGCGCGGTGTGATCGAACTCGTCACCTATGACCTCCTCGTCGGGGGCCACATCCTCTTTGAGGACTTTCCGGGCCTCGGCAAGACTACGCTTGCGAAGGCGGTCGCCAAGGCAATCGGCTGTGAGTTCAGGCGAATCCAGTTCACCGCAGACTTGCTCCCCGCTGACGTCACTGGCACCTTCGTCCTCGACGAGTCGAAAGGCTTTCGTTTTCTGAAGGGTCCCGTCTTCACCCAGATACTCCTGGCGGACGAAATCAACAGGTCGCCCCCTAAGACGCAGTCGGCGCTGCTAGAGGCGATGCAGGAGCGCCAGGTCACTGCAGAGAACCAGACCTTCCCCCTCCCAGAGCCGTTCGTCGTGTTCGCGACCCAGAACCCAATCGAGTATGAAGGGACCTACCCGCTCCCCGAGGCGCAGATGGACAGGTTTACCGTCAGGCTGCGGATGGGCTACCCGGGTCCGGATGACGAGGTCACGATCCTCGGACTTCGAAAGTCGCTCGGCGAGGAGCTCCAGGCCGTCGAACGCGTGTCGGGCCCCAAGGATCTTATCGCCCTCCAATCCAAGTTGGAACAGGTGTTCGTCGACGAGGATCTGAAGAAGTACATCGTCAGAATTGCCTCAAAGACCCGCTCGATTCCCAGCGTCGAGGTGGGCGTGAGCCCCCGCGGGTCCATTCACCTGTTCAGGCTGTGCAAGGCCAAGGCGGCGTGCTCCGGAAGGGACTTCGTCACTCCCGATGACGTGAAGGAGCTCGCCGTGTCTGCTCTCGCGCACAGGCTCGTGCTCGACACGGACTACGAAATGAAGGGTGTTCGCCAGGAGGCGGTCGTGGAGAAGGTGATCGCGGAGACACCTGTGCCGAAGGTAAGCGAAGCCTGAAGGCCAAACTGTCCCTGGCAATCGCAGTTACCATCGTCGGTCTCTGGTTCTCCGTCGTCACAGGTTCGCCCTTCGGTCTGGCTTCGATTCTCGTGCTCCTATTCGTGGCGCTAGACCTCAGGACCCCCCTGCCGCCGTCGCAGGGGATCGGCCTGACGGTGTCGAGGCGAGTCTCAGAGACTAGGACGCTGATGGGCGACTTGGTCCTGGTCGAGCTGACCCTGGAGAACCACGGCACCAGGATTGAGAATGCCCTTCTCCGCGACACCCCGCCTACCTCCCCCACCCGTGCCACGGCAGTCCTCTACCCGGGAACCCCCGTGGCGGTCCCGCCTGCGAAGGTCACCAAGGGGTCGACCTCGCTTCTCTGCGGAATCGATGAAGGCGGCAGTGTCACGTTGAGGTACGAAGTGCAATTCGGTGAGCCCGGAGAGTTTCGATTTGGGTCGTGCGCCGTCCGGCTGCAGTCAATGTTCGGGCTGGCGGAGCGGGCGCTCATCCTTCCAGCGCCCCTCACCATTCGAGTCTACCCGAGGCGCTCGGTCAAGAGATTGGACACGGGACCCGCGAAGGCCCTCGGCTGGTCGGGCGTCACCCCCTCAAGGTATAGGGGAGGGCGCCTCGATTTCATGAACATACGCGCCTACGTGTCTGGCGACCCGCTGAAGGAGGTGAACTGGAGGGCGAGCGGGAGGCTTGGCAGGATGCTGGTAAACGAGTGGCGTATCGAGCGCGGCCTGGACTGCGTTGTCATCGTTGACCTCTCCCTGGGAAGCCTGCCCAAGGTCGGAGAGTGGAGCGGGAGAGGCGAGGTCGTCACTTCAGCCTACGAGCTGATGTGCGCACTGGTCGACTCCGGCAACAGGGTCGGCATGCTCGTGATGGGAAGCTACCTCGACAAGGTCAAGCCGGGGTTCGGCTCGAGGCAGCTGAGGGCCATGGTGGAGCTGCTGGTCGACTCCAGGGAGGGGAACGTCTGGAACATGAAGTACGCGGAGCACTTTCTGGAGCTGTTCTTCAGGAAGCAGTACAGCAGGCGCAGGGGGACCTTGTTCTTCGTGTTCGCGCGGCCCAGCGTAGAGCTCCTCGAATCGGTGTCTTCACTTTCGAGGAAGGGCTTCGTCTGCAACTCTGTGCTCGTTGACGCGCTTGGCGGAGAGGGACGGGCCCTGACGGAGTTGAAGGTCCTCAACCAGAGGGAGGTCGAGTTCGGCCTGAGGTTTGCGCGTGCGGAGGAGGATTCCTTCAAGGCCATGCTCTCCGCTGTCTCCGATGTCTACGTGTGGACCGCCGGCAGCGGATTCGCTGAAGCGGGGAGGAAGACCAGGCGATGAGCGCGAGACCCTTCGCGATTATCCTGCTGCTAGTCGCTGTGGCCTCAGCGGTGGTCTCTTGGAACCGTCTGGCGTCTGTTATGGTGGCGACGTGCGCGGCCTGTCTCGTGGCTGGCCTCGTGTGGAAGAGGGTCACGCCGACCCTGCTCGCAGGACTGCTGCTCTATCCCGTTCTGGCGGTGGCGCTGACCGCGGTGCTCCCTGTCACATGGAGCTTCATCGCTTCAGGCCTCTTCGTGATAGTCGTGTGCGAGAGGATGACCTTCGAGTACGAGGCGTCGACGGTGCTCGAGTCCCCCACAGGGGTCGATGCCGAAACGAGGTTGCGCGTCTCAGAGGTTTCAAGAGCGCACGCGAAGAAGATCTCCCTGTACGTCGCCCTCGCCGTCCTGGTCATCGCCGGGTCCGCGGCGGTCTCAGCCTTCACCGTGTATGCGTCCGAGCTGGTCGCCGCGGCGATGCTGCTCATGCTGGTCATCCTCGTCTACGCGATTCGCTGACCTCAACTGCGAGTCAGGTTCGGCAGTCACGTCGACCCTCTGGCCTGCATCAGCTTCAGGTGCAGATTTGGCACGATGTTTAGTCGACGCAATAGCATCAGATGGCGCGGGGGGCATTCCTAAAGATGCGGTCTGCTACGGAAATGCTGATCCTCCGGTTCCCATTCGCCTAGACCGTGAGTTCATGCTAGCCACTTGCTATCGAGGCTTGAAAACGGGGAAGCCCGTGGGTCTCCGAATTCTTGGAGACCCGCGGGTTATCTTATGACGTTATGGCCTTACTGTCAGATTGTGAGTGTTGGTGCCGGGCGAGTTGTTCAAGTCGCCGCTGTAGGCAGCCTGAAGTACGACTTCCCCGGCTGTTGTTGCTGTAATGGTCACTTTGCAGTAGTGGCTCGTCAGATTGCAGGTATTGCCAGAAGTGAACGAGACGAGACCTGAGCCTCCTATAACGGACCACGTCACCGTCCCGGTAGGCTGGTAGCCGGTTACGTGCGCGCGGCACACGACCTGTGCTCCGACTTTCATGGAGTAACGCGAACACACGAAGACTACCTTCGAAGTGGCCTGGCTCACCGTAACGCTGAAGGTTCCGTAGGAAGCGGCGTTGTGTTTGTCGCCAAGGTAGTTCGCGGTTATCGTTGTTGTCGTTGCACCGGTGGCCCAGTACTTCACAGAGCAAGCGCCGTTATGGAGCGTGCAAGTGAAGGACGAGAACTTGCCTGAGCCGGTAGTGGACCAAGTGACCTTGCCCGTCGGCGTCGGGGTGCCCAAGACTATCGCTCTGCAGATGGTTGCTCCTCCTACGACCACCGATACTGGATTACAGAAGACCGTGACCGGCGGTGACCCCAATGTGACAGTGATTGAGGACGTGGCTTTGCTCGGCTTGTTGAAAGTGTCGCCGCCGTAGGCTGCTGTCAGAGTGACAAAACCAAGGGTTGTCCCCGTGATGGTGATACTGCACTCATTGGAGGAGAGGGTACACGAAGTAGACGAGAAAGAGACGACCCCAGGGCCGGTCTGGGTCCAAGATACAGTTCCCGTTGGGGAATTGCCAGTGACTATAACGTCACACGTGGCAGGGGTCCCTAGCGGGACGTTTGAGGAACCGCATGCTATCAGAGTCCCGACCGTCGTGTCAACGATGAGCGCGATACCCCCGTTGGCCGCATCCGTGTAGTATGGGGTGGTGATTGAGGTGAAGGTGTTGCCGCTGACAGTGACTGTGACAGTTATCGGTGACGGGATACCGTCCGAAACCGCCTCAATTCCTACAGGCTCGCTCAAGAATGCGTTGCTACTCACGGTCTGGCTTTCGTCGTAGACGGCCACGCCCACGAATGTGCTGCCTGAAATCGAATTGGATGCAACGGTGTTTGTTCCGAGGTCGCCGTACAAGTAAATGCCGACGTCGTTGGTCTTAAGGGTGTTGCTTGAGATGGTAATAGGTCCAGTGTTCGAAGAGGTGGCGATGCCGTCCGCCTGATAGTTATTGACCAAGTCGGAGCTACAAGCGGGCTGGTTGATGTCTTGGGCTGGGTTCCAAGCACTGCAAAGGGTGCTGCTAATTGTATTTCCAGAAATGGTGACCGATGCACTTTCGCCGTTGGCGTAAATGCCATCGTATGAGCTGTGTGAAATCGTGTTGGACGTCGCTGCGATTGCTCCAGTGTCGCCGATCAAGTACATGCCGACGTCGTTGCCCGTGAGGGTGTTCGAAGAGATGGTGGCACCACTGCTATCCTGGGTGAGGATGCCGGTCGACGAGAACTGATATGGTGAAGGCCCACAGGGGGATCCAGATGCGGGATAAGGAGCATACTCGATGTCGTTCCACAGTGTTGTTTGTAATGCTGTTGCGGAACAGGCGTTGCCGCTGACCGCATTTCCAGTGATAGAGCCTTTTGCACCAAAGACCATTTCGATGCCGTTTGAGATTACGCCCACTTCTGCAGGGGAATAAGTAGAGACTGTGTTGCCGGATATTGTGCAGGTCATACCCGTACCATAACACGTAATGCCGTTCTCGACATAATATGATACGGTGTTCCCTGAAATGGCGACTGAGTTGGGACCTGTTGAACTCCCGGCTAGGATTCCGTAACCCCACCCAGGAGTGTCTGCATACTCAAACAGGGGCCCGTTGTTCATGTTCGTCACGACGTTGTTTTCGATCGTGCCCGAAGCGCCCCAGAAGGATATTCCAAACCAGCACCCGAAATCTCCGACATAAGGCATGCCGATAGCACAGTTTTCGGAATTGCTATGGACAGTGCTACCCGCTCCCGACCCATCTACCGTCAAGCCTTCGACGGTCACACCGGTAGTTCCAGCCCCGACGTAGATGATGGCAGGTGTAACGGTTGGAGATGATGATGAGGGCGTGAGTGAGTTATTGGTGAGGATGGTGGGCCTTATGATGACCTGGCTTGTCGTCACTCCCGGCGCACCCGTCAAGGTGACACCGCTTGTCGTGATTGTTATCTGAGTGTCGTAGGTCCCGGGTTCAAAGCAGTAGGCTCCCGAACTCGAGATTGCCAGCTGTTGGTCAATTGGTGTACTGCCAGGTGCATAGGTGGTACCACACCCCGCGTTGCTGAACTGCGCGATACCCCCGTTGGCTGTGTCTGTGTAGAATGGGGTCGTGATTGAGGTGAAGGTGTTGCCGCTGACAGCGACTGTAGCAATTATGCCTGATGTGTCCGAAACCGCTTCGACGCCCACTGGCGTGCTTGAGAATGTGTTCTTGCTCACCGTCTGGCTTTCGTCATAGACGACAACGCCCGCGTATGTGCTCGCTGAAATCTTGTTGGAGATTGTATTTGTTACCACTGTTGAACTGTCAGCTACTATGAACACGCCCACATCGTTGCCTGTAATGGTGTTTCCTGTGATTACAACTGTTCCCTTACCGGAACTATATGGCGCCTCGTTGTACTCTGAGATAATGCCCGCGCCTTGGTTCTGGGCAATCATGTCGGGTCCGCAGTTACTGGTTGTGCAGACATTGCCGCTAACTGCATTTGCAGAAACTGTGCCCACAGCGCCGAACCCCATCATGATGCCAGCTGATAGCGAGTACCCGTCCGATGCGGACAGGTGAGAGACTGCGTTGGTGGATATCGTGCAGGTAGTTCCTTGGTCGTTACAGGTGACGCCGGTCAGCTGATAGTTGGATATGACATTCCCTGAAATGATGACGCGAGAGGTTCCCTGAGGATCGGCTTGAGGGTCGTAGGGTGATGGAGTCTGGACAAAGATTCCCTGACCACCCCAGAAAGCGTAGTTACCGCTTCCGTAGTTTATGTTGGTTATGGTGTTTCCCTCAATTGTGCCGTTAGCACCTTGGAAGAGTATCCCGATGAACTCTGGTGTGGCATAACCAGAGTTAGCCGTTTTGAGGCCGAGACCATTCCACGTGGAAGCTGTCAGGGCTGACCCATCTACTGTCAAGCCCTCGATTGTCACGGGGGAGACCCCTGACGTGACAAATATGATTGCGACCTCGGGTTGAGTGACATCAAAGTCGACGGCATTCTCGGCTACGGTAGAGGGCTTTATGATGACCTGGCTTGCCGATGTTCCCGGTGCACCTGCCAAGGTGACGCCGCTTGCCGTGATTGTTATCTGAGTGCTGTAGGTCCCCGCGGTAAGGCAGTAAGTTCCCGAGCTCGATATTGTCCACTGTTGGCCAATCTCAGGACTGGCAGGTGTATAGGTGGTGGTACATGTCACAGACGAAGCGTGTGCTATCGGGATGACGCCGAGGACGCCAGCTAGGCCAGAGACGACAAAGACAGAAACGAGAAACAGAGCTAGAACAGAAGTTTTGTTTATGCTTGTTGAGTTTCGATCTATTGAATTTCGATTTATAGAATTCAGATTCATTTTCACCGCACACGGCACGACGGCGAGTATTTAGAGTGTCCGACAATGTGCCACGCATGACTTGTCTTAGAATACACATGAATTTCATCGATGGTTGGAACATTGTCATCTAATGTTTGGCGATCAGAAGATAGTCAGTGCAGATAGAACGAAGCTCTTGCAGCTTTACGCAGTTGCGCGGGACCTAAGAAACACCCCCAGCCTCCTGAAGAGGACCCCTGGTGACAACGCCGCCGGGTTTCTTCCCTTTCCGACCGATTCGACAGTCGCTCCCCTCGCTAAGCACGACAGGCCTGTCGCCTCGGTCGAGGTAGCCAGAGCAGCGGCGCTGTGCATCTTCGGGCTGTTCATGAGACCGAGGACGTGGAGGGTGGCCGCCCCGTAGAAGGCGGACACCTCATGTCTTTCTTCACGCCTGATACAGACTACTCGCTTTTCCCGCCGCCGGCGATCGAGACGAGTTTCTCCTTGAGGAGCCTGCTCACCAGCCTCCCGTCGGCCTTCCCCCTGGCCTGTGCCATCACTTTCCCCATCAGAGGAGAGAAGGCGCCATCTCCTTTCGCTTCAATCAGGGCCCGGTTGCCCTGGACGACCGAATCGATGATCTCGGAGAGTCGGCCCACGTCGATGGAACCCAATCCCAGTTTCTCGACTGCTTCCCACACGCTCTTGGACTCGCCCCTGCCCATCAACCTTAGGACGTCGGGGGCCGCCTCCTTGGCGACCCTCCCCGAGTCTATCGCTCGGAGGACCTCCACGACGGTCTCCTGACCGAGAGCTTCCTCAGGGATGCCCTCTCTCGTCAGCCTTACGGGGAGGTCGACGAGCATCGAGGCCACCAACGAGGGTTCGAGCTTGAGCTGGGACGCGAGCCGTTCGAAGAGGTCAGGGAAATCGGAGTCGAGCAGCTTAACGGCGAGGTCTCTGCTCAACAAGTACTTCCTTTCGTATCTGCTGACCGTATTCTCCCAAGGTTCCGGAACCAACCTCATCAGGGCGTTCAGGCGGTCAGCCCCGATCACCACTTCGGGGACGTCGGTCTCCGGATACATCCTCTGAGCGCCGGGCCTGGGCCTCATGAACCTCGACTCGCCCTCCTCAGTGGCAGACCGAGTCTCTGCCGGGACGCCCTCCGTGGCCTGCTTCAGCCTCAGGATGACTGGCAGAGCCGCCCTCTCAACCTTTGACGCCGGGCCAGCGAGCAGGACCAGGGCTGCGTCCTTCCCTGCTTCGCACTCCCTGCGGAGCGCCTCCTCGTCAGCCTTCGAGATGCCTTGCTTCGCGAACTCGTCAGAATGGATAATCCCTCCCAGGCCGTTGACCCTCGCTACCTCCGCGACCTCCTTCCCGAGCCTGATTCCCGGTGATGGCTCCCACCCCATCAGGCCATGCAGCCCGCCCGCGCTGATGCACAGGACCCTCCCTCCCTCCCTGAGCTTGGCCTGAATGACCTTGGACCCGGTGTTCAGCAGCACCCCGCTGACATCGCGCGAATCGCATTCGACGGTCCTTACCCCATTCTCCTTCAGCCTAGAAGAGACCAGGAGTAGCCCGAGCTGTCTCGCGACCTCGTACGCCACGACCTTGGGCAGCAGATTGAGCTTCTGGACCCCCTTCACTTCGACGACCCTGCCGCCCTCCACTGACACGTTCAGGTCCTGCCTGATCGTCCCCAGGCCCCTAGCGACCCTGCCCGTCGACCTGAGCGTCCTGCCAAGGTGGAGAGCGACCCTGCCCACCGCCTCCGG
>JBEKJM010000024.1:0-21470 GCA_050011215.1 Nitrososphaerales archaeon | reverse complement strand
AAGTACCTGATGAAGCGCAGGCGGAGCCTAATCTTCACGAAGGACCCAGCCAAGGTTGAGAAGCTCTTCTCGGAGGTACCCACCAAGATCAGCATCATAGGTGCAAACGTGACCAAGACCTACAATGTCACCTGGGAGAGGGTCAGCACGGGCGAGTTCGCTGGAGCCCGCTTCACCTTCACGCTTGAAGAAATCACCTAGGACAAGCTTTTGTCCTGGCCCTTGCAGTCATCCTTACCAGCATGAGCCCAGGCTTCAAGAGGGGCAGCTACGGGGACGCGATCGAGAAGGTCCGCTCACAGCACTCCGACTCGATCAAGTCGACCCACGCTACCGTAGAGTGCCCAAGATGCGGAACCAAGCAGGTGATCACCGACACTCCCGGGATGCGGCGTTGCGTGAAATGCGACTTCGAGTTCAAGAAGCTAACCTGAGGCCCTTCTACTCGTCTTTCCTGAAGTATTCCTTCAGCGGCTCCCAGTAGTAGTCCTTCCATCCCTGTGCGTATTCCTCCGCCTGCTCGGCCGGAACCCTGGAGTGGACCATGGTCAGCTCGGTCTTCTTCCCCTTCTCTTTGAGCGTCAGCTCGACGAGCGACGGCGGGTACCCCGCGGGCCACTCGGTCGTCTTCCATTCGTGAACCACCCTCTTCCCACTCTCCAGCACAAGGAACTTCCCCAAGATGTACCCATCCCACGCCGTGAACCTGCCGCCTACCCTCGGCGTCCCGATCGCGGGTGAACCGGTGAACTCTGCGTGCCTCTCGAGGTTCACGTAGGCGTCGTAGACCTCCTCGGGGCCGGCTTCGATCAGGACCTTCTGCCTGATTGCTTCGAACTTCGTTTCAGTCATCCCGTTCCCTCCACGATGCCAGTACCTTTTCGCTGAAGAACTCCGGGTTCTCCATGTGGGGGAAGTGTCTCGCTCGGGGGACCCTGACCGCCTCGGCCTTCGGAACCTTCTCCTCGCAGTACAGGTCGACTCCGCCAACGTCGATGCTAGGCAATTTCAGGCCCCGAAGAGTCCAGCCGCTATTTGTCCTTGCTTACGCGCCCTTCTTCCAGGCTTGCGCCCTCTTGCAGAAGTCGCCCGCCTCTTCCATGGCCTTGCTGCAGTGCTTGTAGTGGTCGACCACCTCTCTCAGCATCTCCTCGATTGGCGTAGGCGCGCCCGGACACTGCGAGTCCAGCTGCGCCCTCACCTCCATCAGGTGCTGCCAGACCTCCGAAGGTATTGTCACGGGGACCCCCTGCTTGCTCGTAGCCATGGCAGAGTCTGGGACGACGTCTGTATTTCTGGGTTGAAGACCGTGTCTTCCGACTGTGTCTCAGAGCCCAGCGCTGTTGATTACTCTGGAATTCCCGCGCCTGAGGCAGAAACCCGCGTCGTCAGGGAGCTGAGCCCTGCACTTCAGACATAAAATGACGCTCGGTCTACAGCTGCTTGCCGCAGTTGTTGCAGAACTTCGAGTCTCCTACAACCGCAGTTCCGCAGCTCGGGCAGAACTTCGCGGCGCCCGCGGGCGGCGGAGGCGCCTGTGCGACCACCTGGGTCGCCCCGCAGCTCGGGCAGAACTTCACATTCACCGGTATCATAGACGCGCAGTTGGGGCAGCTCTTCATCTGTCCCTGGGTCATCCCCTGAGCCATCTGGCCTCCGATTGCGGATCCGGCCCCGATGCCGGCACCGAGCCCAGCAAAGACGCCCGCTCCTCCCGACGGGTTCTTGGCGGCGTCGTCGATCGCCTTGCCGGTCTGGTATTGCATGAAGTTTACCCCGAGGACCTGCATCTCGGACCGGGTTTCAATCGCCTTCTGGACTTCATCTGGGAGGCTGATCGTGAGCCCCGAGATCTTGTTGATTTCCATCCCGTACTGTCCCAGGTTGTCCGCCCCCTGTGCGAGGACCATCTGCTCGATGTTGGGCAGGTTCGCGGCCAGGTCGGTGACCTTGAGTCCCTGCGCCTTCATCTTGCCGAGCGCGCTGTAAACGAGGATCACCATCTGCTCCTTTATCCTCCCTTCCACGTCGTCGGTGGACTCCGCATTGAACGTGCCCACGAACTGGTTGATGAAGAGCTCTGGTGAGGAGATCTTCCATCTGTACTCCCCGAAGACCCTCAGGCTGACGATGCCGAAGGTCGGGTCTGTGAACTGGTACGGCTGTGTGCTCCCGAACTTGCCGTCCATATACCTCTTCGGGACGTAGAACACCTCGGCCTCTTGCACGACGCCTTGGAAGAACTTCAGGAGCTTCCCGACAACCGGCGCGTTGAAGTCGGTCAGCGCGTACCTGTTGGGCTGGTCGAAGTAGGTGAGCACCTTTCCGTCCCTATAGAAGACCGCAATCTCGTCTTCCCTCACGACGATGTTGTCGTTGAGCCTGATGTTCCTCGGCACCTTCCACAGGGCACTACCCTGCTTGTACTGGTCGTCCCACGCAATCGTTGTGGAGCCGAAGACGCTGCCTCCCGTTGCCGGGACTGCGTCCGATTTCTTTCCGAACAAGTTTCACTCGCACCTCTCTCTATTGGAGGGCGATCCCCTCGATCGTCTCCATCCTCATAGACCACTTCTGTTTCACGTCAGCCAACGACTTCGAAAGCTGCCCTAGCGACATCTGAATCGGACTCGGCGCCGTGCTGTCGTAGCTCAGGTTCTCCCCGGCCGTCGTCTCGTCGAGCTGGAAGACTGCGGTCACGAATGCGTAATCGTATTCGTAGAGCTTGTTCAACTTGTCCTCGTTGATCGTTATCGGCGCGACCCACCCGGCGTATCCCTGAGCCGCGTGCCTGATCTCTCCGCTGAGAGTCTGCACCTGCGAAATCAGAGAGCCAACCGCTGTCATGTTTGTGAAGTCGCTGCCTGTGGCCATCTGCTTCCTCAACTGCTCCAGGTTTACCTTCACCTTGTCAAGCCTGTCTGCGACCTGGTTCCTCAGGAGTTCATCTGATACCCTGATGTCCTCCTTCGTGCGGTAGCCTCTGAGACCCGGTATCAGGAGCTCCAGCTTCTTCATGGCGCCCCTGTTGGCCTCGACCTGCTGCCTGATGTCTGGGTTACCTTGAGACAAGACTCTTCAATCCATCGACCCGCTTGCATTGATATAAGGATTGGCAACGTTTATCGACCTTGGGGGCGGTTTCCCGTCCATTGGACCTGAATGAGCTAAGGGTCGGTTGCAGCGGCTGGTCCTACAAAGACTGGCTGGGGCCCTTCTACCCCAGGGACATGGCGGCCAAGGAGTACCTCAAGTTCTACTCAAAGGTCTTCGACTGCGTCGAGGTTGATTCCAGCTTCTACCGGATTCCAAGCGCCTCGATGATCAACCAGTGGAGGAGCAGCACCCCGGAAGGCTTCCTCTTCTCGCCCAAGCTCCCGAAGAAGATCACGCACGAGAACAAGCTGAAGGACTCAGGCTCGACCCTGCTCTACTTCTACAGCATCGTCAGCAAGCTCAAGGAGAAGCTCGGCCCAATCGCGATACAGCTCCCTCCCTCGGTCAAGCTTGAATCGCACATGGAGGTCATGAAGGAATTTGTCTCCGAGCTGAGCCCAGAGTTCAGGCACGCGATTGAATTCAGGCACAAGTCCTGGTTCGCTCCCGAGGTCTACGCCTTCCTGAGGGGAAACAACATCGCAATGGTCTGGTCCCTCAACCAGTACCTGGAGACCCCGCCGGAAGTGACTGCCGACTTCATCTACCTCAGGATGGTCGGCGACAGGGAGCTGACCGAGTTCAAGGGCATCCAGAAGGATCGGTCCGAGGACGTGAAGCGCTGGGCCTCCGTCGTCCGGGAGACATCTGGGAAGTTCGAATCCGGTTATGTCTTCTTCAACAATCACTTCGCCGGCTTCGGCCCGGAGTCGAGCAACGAGTTTCGCAGGCTGCTCGGCCTGATGGAACTCGACTGGAAGGCCCAGGGTAGCGAGCAGCGGACGCTCTTCGGGGCTTAGCTGACCCATGTCGAACGAGCGCAGGTCCATCCTCCACGTCGACCTGGACGCGTTCTATGTTTCGGCCGAGGTCAGGGAGGACCCGAGGCTGAGAGGCCTTCCTGTGGTCGTAGGCGCCGACCCCGAGGACGGAAGGGGCAGAGGTGTCGTAGTAGCGTGCTCATACGAAGCGAGGAAGTTCGGTCTGAGGTCCGGGATGCCGATCTCCCAAGCTTACAGGCTCTGCCCGAATGCCAACTACCTGCGGCCGAACTGGGGTCTCTATGAGCGCGTGTCAGAGGAAGTCATGGCGACCCTGAAGGCCTTTGCCGACAGGTTCGAGCAGGCGAGCATCGACGAGGCCTTCCTAGATGTCTCGAGCAAGGCGCCGGACGCTGATTCAGCGAAGCGGGTCGCTCTGGAGGTCAAGAGGGCAGTCAAGGATGTGCACGGGCTCACGTGCTCGGTAGGTGTTGCTCCCAACAAGTCTGCGGCGAAGATCGCCTCTGACAGGAACAAGCCAGACGGCCTCACGGTAGTCCCGTTTGATGGCATTGCAGCCTACCTGGCTCCGTTCGCGGTCGGTGTTGTTCCGGGAATAGGGCCCAAGACTCAGGAGTTCCTGAAGGGGAAGGGCGTCCAGACGATAGGGGAGCTCCAGAAGCTCGACGGAAAGCAGCTCCTTTCCTGGTTCGGAAGGAACGGGGTCTGGCTCTGGGGGGTGATACACGGAGAGGAGAGCGTTGAGGTGAGGCAGCAGGAGATGCCGAAGTCCCTCAGCGTCGAGAGGACCTTCAAGGACGACGTCAGCGACTTTCCGACTGTGAAGCGGGAGGCTGCGGACGCCGCTTCGGAGCTCGCGCGGAGGGTGAAGGCCGCGAGGCTCGCCTACAGGGTCGCAGGCATCAAGATCAGGTTCCAGGGCTTCGAGACTCACACTCGGGAGAAGACCCTCGTCAGCCACACGGACAGCGAAGAGGCCCTCCGCGAGATCGTCGGAGCGCTCCTCGACGAATTCGAGGCGACGGGGCGGGCCTTTAGGCTTGTAGGCGTGCGCGTGTCGGACCTTCAGCGCATCTCTTCGGAGCCAGCGAGGCTGGACGACTGGGTCAGGACCTGAGCAGGCGCGACGGCCTCCTCGGGCAGCCTCGCGTTCTTGAACATGAACCAGAAGGCCGTGATCGAGAAGACGTAGAACACTGTGGCTATGTAGAAGGGCAGGGCCAGAAGGTGGTCCCCGATCAGGACATAGCCTATGGTGGTGCTGAGCGAATTCGGCAGCCTCCATAGGGCAGCGGTTACACCAGAAGCCATTCCCCTTTCATCGGGCGAAACCAGCCCCATCAGGAGCGATTGCCCCAGGGGGTTCGAGAGGTTCATCAGGAAGACCCTCACCGTGTAGAGCGAGACCGCAATCGCGAATGTCGGTGACAACGGGACCGCGACCATGAAGAAAGTGGACAACGCCTGCGTCGTGACAATTGCCCTGACGTGCCCCAGCCTCTTGGCGAGGCGGGGCGCTAGAAGCACAGCGAGCGCGGTCAGGATGCTCGACAGACCGAGGAGCGGCCCGCTCACCGTGTCAGGAATTCCATATGCCGCGGAGAACCAGTAGGCCATCAGAGGCACGAAGAGGCCTGCGCCCAGCGCGATCGCCAGGCTGTATATGGTGTACCTCATGATGACCCTGCTGGACTTGCGCGGCAGGATCGATCTGCGCTGCCCGAGGGCGGGTATCTGGGTCTCGTGGACCTTCAGGACAAAAGGAGTAATCGAAAGGCTGAGGAGGGCCACCACTAGGTACAGGGCGACGTGGGCCTGACCGACGCTCAGGCCCAGCTTCTGGATGAGGACCACCGAAGAAATCGCGAAGGCGCCAATCGCCCCGGAAATCCAGCTGAGAAGAGCCCCCAGTGAAAAGGACGCTGTCCTCTTCTCGTCCCCCGCCCTGTCGGCGAGCAGCGCGTTGAACGACACGGCGAACGAGGCTTCTCCCAAGCCCTCGACGACTGCGGTCAGCAGGATCAGCGGCAGGCTCTTCGTGAGCGCGAAGCCGAGGAGACTTGTGCCTGCGCAGAGATTGCCAAGAATCAGCATCTTCCTCCTTCCGTATCTGTCTGCCAGAATCCCGAGCGGGATGCAAGTCGCCGCGACTGTCACCCCCATGGTGGTGATTGTGACTCCGGTCCAGAATGGAAGGAGCCCCTGAACCTTTGGAAGGAAGTAGGACAGGTCTGTGTAGATGAAGCCTACCGCCAGGCCAGGAGGGAAACTGAGGTAGACCAGAAGCCTGGCCTCCCGCGGAATCCCCTTGTACTCGTCGAACACCTTCTGTCCTCAACCCGTTTTGGGGTGGCCGTATAAACTGACAATCGTTGGTTGCGCTCACGCAAGGCTCGTCTCGGCCAGGCTATGAGGGAGGAATCTGAAAGTCAGGTTCCAGTCGGTCCCGCCGCCCATCGGCCAAGGCGCGTCCTCTTAGCGGCCGTTGGGCTTCCTGCCGAACCTGTACAGCAGACCATAGAGAACGATTCCAAGGATAATGATCGCGATTCCTGCTATGAGGTCTGCGAGGATTCCCGTCACCAATCCGCCTATCAGGGTGAAGACTCCAATCGCGACTATCAACAGCGACACAAGGCGCGAAATCGGGCTAACCCTTACTGACACTTCAGCCCAGGATTCGGTCTGCCCAATTAAACGATTGCGGGAACCGAATTCTGCTGCGTCTGTTGCACCACTAGGACGGTCTTCCTTGTTTGTGGTCTGAATCTTCCACTTCGGTCAGGATCTGCGTAAGGTCCCCATTTGCTCCCTCCGACTGTCTGCGCCGGTGGTGTCCTCACTTGTTCCTCTTCGCTTCATCCTTGAGGAGCTTGAAGAGCCTGAATTTGTCTCCCTCGCCCGGAGAGAGGGTGTAGCCGCATATCCTGCATCTCACACCTTCTCCGGTCTCTTTCAATTCCAGCCTGCCACACTTCGGGCACTTCATTTCGTCCCGGATGGGCTCCCTCCTCATCAATTCGCCCACTCGTCCACGACGCGGGCTTTAAGCGTGCATTGAGGTCTTCTACGACGCACAGGGCCCGCCGTGCTGATGTCCCTGGGCGCTTTACCAGATTCTGACGACCGATTCCTTCTCGAAGATCGTCGCGCTCTGAGAATGCTTCCTGTAGACCTCGAGCGGCAAAGAGACGTCCCCGAGGTACAGTCGGCCTACATACGGTCTGCACCTTGGGTCGAGAAAGCCAGTCTTAGGGAACCCAAGGGTAAGCGTGGCCCTCGCTGTAACGCACGGGTCGTTGGGCTCTCCGGTCGTCGCATCGAGGCCGGACGGGATGTCGACCGCAAGTATGGGGACTCCAGAGGCATTGGCATTCAGGATAACGTCACGGACCGGCCCCCGCGGGTTGCCTTTCGAGTTGTACCCCAACAATGAATCGATCAAGAGGTCGCAATCGGCAAGCGCTCCTCCTGTGCCGTGGATTGGCACGCCGGCCTTCTCGACGGCCGTCAACTGCCTTGAAGGGACTTGACCGAGTGACTCCCTGTCACTCAACACTACCCTGACATCGGCTCTCCAGTCGTGTAAGTGCCTCGCAGCCACGAGACCGTCTCCTCCGTTGTTACCCTTCCCCACGAGCACGCCTATCCTCCTCTCGGCCACGCTTCCCTTTAGGAGAACTCTAGTGAGGGCGGCGACCGCCGTCCCTGCGTTCTCCATCAGCGAGAGGACGTCGATTCCGAATCCATTGATGGCTTCCCGATCAGCCTCCCCCATCTCCTCGGACGTCAGGTAGGCCAGACCATTCTGAAGAATCAAGGCCACACCTTGTCCGCGGACAATCTATTTCAGTCTGAGGATCTTCTCTGAGCCAACTTAGCCCTGACCACCGACGTTTGAGCACGCCTTTTCCCCGGCGTCAACTAATTTTGTTCAAACTAGCATCCGGATTAGAGCCCGAGGGATATAGAAACCTAGGGTTACTCTCGTCCTGGCATGAGTTTTGCAGAGAAGTGGGAGAAGAGTAATCAGCAGGGTCCGGGCTTGATGGACAGGTTCCGCGGCACGGTGCGCACCCCGAAGCCGCTGAAATCACAGATCGAGCAGGCCAACAGGCAAATCCGCGTGTTGATTTCGCAGCTCGACAGCGCGGTCGACAGGATCAGGCAACGCGATTCCACCATTTTCAAGGGCGTGGTCACATCACTTGCGAAGCACGACACGCAGCACGCAGCGGTCTACGCCAACGAGCTGACCGAAGTCAGGAAGATGGGTAAGATGGTGACGCAGGCCCAGCTCGCGCTGGAACAGATTTCGCTAAGACTAGGAACCATCACTGACCTCGGCGAGATCGCCACGACGCTCGCACCGGCTGTCGCGGTCATCAGGGGCATGAAGGACAGCCTGAAGACGGCGCTTCCGGAGGCAGACAGGGAAATCGGAGAGATCTCGGGACTGCTCAGCAGTGTCCTCGTCGACGCAAGCGCCACAGGCGGGCTCTCGCTCAACTTCGACGCAGCGAACGAGGACGCGCAGAAGGTGATGGAGGAGGCTGCCGCGGTCGCGGAACAGAGGATGGTGGAGAGCTTCCCAGAAATCCCCGCGGGCGTCCTCAGTCAGCGCCAACAGGAAGACCTGAGCGCGTAGAGGTCCAGACAAATTCGGACGAACAGGAGATGGCCGTGGCCCTAGGAGGCCACAGCCACTCCGCTCGCGAGCGCAGCGGTCCCTGCGACCTTGACAAGGTGCTGCTGACCAAGCACGACCCTACGGCTGATTGGGCCACGCGGCGGAAGTCCTAGACTGAGCTGTCTGGGAGTGCGGGAAGGTGGCCGAGGAGCCAGGCGTCTGGTTGAACCTAATTCTGAACAGGAGTCCAGATTCCCGTTCTATGGGATTGAAATATCTGAGGAGGCCCAGGCGAACCACAGATGAAGATCGACGAGAGCGGCCGGAAGTCGGTTCCCAACGAGGGGCCGGCGGCGGAGCCTGCGACCACTTCTCACGGGACTGGGGCCCTTCTCCTTGCAGCGCTCGTTTTAGTCGGGGCCTTCATCGTGGCGGTGCCACGGGTGCCCGCGCTCATGAAGGACGGCTCGGACCTGATCTCCCGGCTGGCATCGTCCCTGGACGGAACGACAGGGACTAATTCAACGGACGGTCTCAATTACACGATCTACTCGCCGCTGATCCAGAACGGGGCTGCAAACATCTCCTATCCGTCGAACTACGGCGTTCTCTCGGCCTACGTCCTGGACCTGGTCAACATCGACAGGGCCAATAACAGTGTGGGCGCAGTCACGTTGAGCGACGGCGACGTCGCCCAACAGCACGCAGACTCCATGCTCCGATACGGCTACTTCAGCCACAACGACACTCAGGGCTTCAAGCCTTACCTGCGGTACACGCTTCTCGGAGGAAGGGGCGCGGTCGAGGAGAACATAGCCACCAGCTACACCAGGCTGCCGTACTTCACCTCTCTGGCGTCCATCGAGGAAGCCCTGAAGTCTCTCGAGCATACGATGATGTACAACGACTCCCAGTGCTGCAACAACGGGCACAGATACAACATACTGTCGAGTCTTCACAACCAGGTCTCCGTGGGAGTGGCGTACGACAGCACCAAGGTCTTCTTCGTCGAGGACTTCGAGAACTACTACATCGACCTCAACTTCTCGGTCTCCAGTTCCTACTACGTCACGATGACAGGCGCCCCTGTAGAGGTGGGGCCCTCCCCCAACGCCGTCTGGATTGCCTACGACAGCACTCCTTCGCCCGAAACACCGGCGCAGCTCAACAACGGCCCACACGAATACGGAGTGGGATCGCTAGTGGGAGGCGTCCTCCCCCCATACGATAGAGATCAGACCTTCGACAAGGGGACAACCGTCTACGCCGACACGTGGACGCTCACCCCCAGCCTGGTCACCGTGACCTTCTCCCTGCACGATTTCATCCAGCTCTGTGGCGCCGGCGTCTACACCGTATACCTGATTACCGGCAACGACACGTCATCAGCCATCACTTCCATCTCTGTCTTCGTGGACTGACGCCGAACCTAGCTGCGCCCCATCTCAGTCCTGATGGCCTGGGCGGTGGCCTGCATCTCCTCGGGTGAGAAACGCCTCCTGCCCGTGAACTTCTCCCTGTCTTCCAGCTTGATCGGGATTACGTGGACGTGCACGTGGGCGACCACCTGGTTCGCAGCCTCGCCGTTGTTCTGCACGAACCGGAACCCATCGGCGCCCGCCGCGGCGACTACTGCCTTGGAGACCCTCGAGGCAACCTGAAAGAGCCCAGCGATGTCGATCTCCTTCATGTCCCAGATGGTCTCGCCGTGCTCCTTCGGGCAGACGAGCGTGTGGCCCCTGGAGAAGGGGGAGGCGTCGAGGAACGCGAAGTACCTGGCGTCTTCGTAGACGATGTGCGCGGGCACCTTTCTGGACAGTATCCTGCAGAAGACGCACTCCTCCGCCGGCGCGTTCGGCGAGCTGAATGCTATCCGCTTCAAGACGTTCGCGCCTGCGTCCTGCGCGCGGAATCCCCTAAACCTTTGCCCTGCGACTGACATTAATACAGGAACAAGCTTGATCGTCGAAGTTGATCTGCGAAAGGTGTCATGCGGGCCAGCTCGTGGAGTACCAGCGCCAGATGGGGGGCGGCGGGAAGACGGTGACGATCAAGGGGACCAGATGCGACAGGTGCGGGTTCACCGAGCTCGAGAATGACGATGACATCTGGTCGGCGGTAGGCCTGTAGCAGGATTTCGGGCGACGGCCTATCACACTTGGGTGGTGCGTGAACCCCCGAGGGCCAACCTCTGGTAGACTCTTATGAAGTCGAGCGCGAACCTGTCCGCCTCCTTTTCTGTGCCCCTGTGGCGCCCGCTTCTCGACCTCAGGTGGTGGTAGAATTCGTGAATCATGACGAACGGGTTGTAGAGGTATTCTCTCTTCGCTGCGAGTATCTCCTTCCTTCGGAGCGAGTAGACTGCTGCGACTCTCTTGGTTCGACCTTCGACGACCCCGACCCCAAGCCTCGGCCTTTCGATCCCGTACCACTTGCTCAGCAGGTCCAGCGCGTCCTCAGGCCGTGAGTCGAGAATCATGGCCACTACCGAGGCCTTCATCTCTTCTTCGGAGCCTTTCAACGAGGTGATTCGGGAGCCCCTGCCCACTTAAGGTCTTGGAGCGGCACACGTCCTTTGAGCTAATGGTCAGGATTCGTTGATTCCCCGGTTCAACTGCGCCTTGTGCTTTGTAGCGCCTGATGAGCAGACGTAGACACGTTAGACTGGCTGGTCCGCGACCCGGCCGCTTCAGGGGTCCGCCCACTCTCTTCTCAGTCGGTTAGAAGCGCACTCCTTCCAGCACCGTCCGTGCGCACGGTTAGTCGGCTCTCTACTTCATTATGCACTGAGTATCCGGATGCCCTGCTTCATCGGAGGCGAGTTCTCATGGAGAGCAGTTTGGCTTGCTCTGGTCGTAGCTACTGATTCTGGGGCTGCTCGGTAGGCTGGGGCGTATCGCCGCCGGCAGGCTTGTTGACCTGCCTGTTGATCGCGTCCGCAAAGTAATATCCGGTGACCACCACCTTCACGTTCTTCACTCCCTTCACCTGGGTCAGGCTGTCGCGTATGTCCTGTGAAATCTTGAGCGCAAAGACCGGAGGACAGAACTGGGTCGTGGCGTGATACTCGACGTCCACGTTCCCGTCCTTGACGTCCAGCTTGTCAATCAGGTTCATCTCGACAATAGGCATCCCTATCTCCGGGTCAACCACCTTCGAAATCTGCTTCTGAACCTCCCTGATGTCCACCTCTTCCACAGACATGTCCTTCTTTCCAAACGGCTCGTTTCCACTATAAAAGATTGCCTCGATTTGGTTCTGTAAAGTCTGCGGTTGATTAGCCGAGTTCAGGGCGTTGTAAAAAGTCGGTTGATAGAGACTCTCATGCAGGTAGTTCCACTTTGTCCTTTAGGGCTGAGATGGTGGGAAGGAGAACCCGTAATTCGTCGAATTGCTGTCGAGTGAGGAGGAATACTGGCACGGAAATACTCCAAAAGTGGTGGGCTCCTGAGTAGCGATTGAGATAGAGCATGAACTGAGAATTCTTATCGGATAGGACAATCCTACGGACATCAACATATGAAATCGACAGCCGCTTAATCCATGAACGGTCTCTTTCCGATGATTCATCCCTCACCGAGGCAAAAATTCTGCTCGTCGTGATGTGCAAGTTCAGAGGTTGGTAGACAATCTTGCTCCAGCTTCGCACGCTGGGCCTGATTTCTCTTGTATCTTTGAGAACTGTAAGTTCCTCTTCAGCCACTTCGTCTCTTCCTGAGAACAAGGGCGATTCGCTTTTAGTCTTTCTTGGAGGCGTTCTTGATGAGCGTAAGCCACTTGTTCTCGCCTTCAATCTTGACTCCGCACTTCTCGGCAGGTGTCGCTCCCTTCAGGGCGTCGTGCGGCCTCACGAAGTTGTGGATTGACTGATACGCCAGAGACCAGCGTCAAGCCCTGAAGCCGGTCAGCGCGGCGCGCCACCTCTCGGCTCCGTCGAACGGGAGATACAACCTCACCCTGTCCACCAAGCCGTCGTACCTGCTCTTCAGTTCCTGCCCGATTTCGTCCCACAGGCCCTCCACGACGAACTCGTCCAGCATGTCGTCCGTCACTTCTCCTGCCATCTTGCTCCATTCCCCCGCCACCGAGAGGCCGTGCAGCCTGTCGCTGATGTCCCCCCATCCCTGCCGTTCCATCAACCCTCGGTATGTCCTCGTCGAGGCGTAGAACGCTATCTGCCCCCTGTAGGCTTCCCTCACGCTGTGTATCTCTTCCTGGGTGTCTCCGACCGCGGCGAAGACCGACGCGGCTACGCTCACCTCCTCCTTCTTCCGCTTGCCCTTCTCGAGCCCCTTCGCGAGGGCTGGGCGGACGACCTCCCGGAGATACCTGACGGTGTGCAGAGGGTGGACGTGGAGCCCGTCTGCCAGTTCTCCAGACAGCTTGCACATCAGTCCGTTGACTCCTGCGATGTAGATTGGGATCCTTGGACTCTCTATAGGGCCCGGACTGAAGAACGGGGTCATCAGGTCCAGCTTGAAGTGCGTCCCCCTGTAATCGAGCGGTCTTCCGGTCTGCCAGCTCTCCCAGACCGACCTGATGGCCAGGACGACGTCCCTCATCTTCGGAACGGCGGGCTCCCACTTCATGCCGAACCTCCTCTCGATGTGGCCCTTCACTTGGCTCCCCAGCCCCAGAATCAGCCTTCCCGAGGAGAGCCGCTGGAGGTCCCAGGCCGCGTAGGCGAGCGTCGTGGGGCTTCTGGTGAACGCGAGCGCGATCGAGGTCCCGACACTGATGCTCCTTGTCTCCGCTGTCACGAGGGCCAACTGCACGAAGGGGTCGTGCTTGGTCTCGTTGACCCACAGGCAATCGAAACCGTACTCTTCTGCCCGCTTCGACAACATACAGAGGCCCGCGAGGGAGTCGGCGGAGACTTCGACATCCATCTTCATGTGCTGGTCTGTTCAGAGCGCGGCTCTTAAGCTCGAACCGAAGGGGCTCGCCAGGTTCGAAGGCGAAAACAAGTTCCCAATCTGGTTATGTCCCATGCTTAGGGTGGTGAAGCTCGAGGTCCCACTCTGGGGTGGTGCGCTCGGCAGACCACCCCGAGAATAGACGACGGAGAATCTCGCGGCTGACAGGGATTCCCTCGCGGGAGAAGACAGGGGCAACCTGTTAGTCCAGAACCTTGTAGATGCCAGTTGAACCACCCTCAGAACGGAACAGGACCATGGCGGGGGTACTCTACTATGCGCGTTAGGAAGTTAACGCAAGTTAACCGTGCACCAGAGGTACGTTCGCTAAAGGACTATTAGACGCGGCTCAAGTGGCTTCTGATGAGGTCACTCCGACATGAGCGGACAACTCGAAGCACACCCTGAGAAGAAATTCAAGTTTGAGATAACGACGAGTTTCGGACTTACTTACTATACAGATGAGGTTAGCTTCAACGAGGGGATGGCTACCTTCGAGCCGAAAGCAGTTAGGTCGCCTACTCTCAGTGATTGTTGGGACCCGAAGGGCATCGACCTTTTGATACCCCTCTATCAAATTGTGAAGGTTACGCACTTGAAGCTGAATCCGCAGAAGAATCCGTGACCACTTGGTCGCACAGATAAGTTGACAGAATCATCTAGAACGCGCCTTTATTAACGGGAGCCAGTTCCGTTTTCTTTGCGCCAACTCAGCACGGCTCGCCCCTCCGACGACATCGAAAGGCTCGACGAGGCAGGACCTGTGTCTGTTGGACAAGAGAAAATTGGGGGTGAAGTGAATGGCAAGATGCTCGGTTTGCAAGGGTCACGCCGTGACTTCATGTTCCGATTGCGGTCAAAAGGTCTGCATGTCGCATTCAACTACGATCTTCGACGAAAAGACGCGTACTATGAAGGCCTTCTGCGGCAACTGCACCGCAAAGAGGATGCCGGTCTGGGTAGCCCGTCGAAGGTAGTCCCCAAAGGCTGATCTCCAGCGTTACTTCCGAGGTGGGTCGCACTTCACGCTTTCCCAGATTCGCACTTCGGGCTGACGAGTTCGAGCTGAATCTCGTTTTCTCGCGAGAGGGCGTCTGCGAAACCAGAGTGAGGCATCGGATTCTATGCGGCAGCTCCCGCTCTAATGGGTTCAGTCCACGGTGAAGTAGATGCGCCGGTTGTTCTTCCCCTTGTTGTCTGACTTCAGGCCGGTGACCATTCCAATCTCCCTGGTGTTCCTCACGTGCACTCCCCCGTCCGCCTGCGTGTCGACGTCGCCTATCTGCACGATCCTCAGCATCTCCAGGGAAGGCGGCATCGCGTTGGCGAGCTTGACCAGGCCCGGCGTAGCCAGCGCCTCCTCCCTCTTCATGAAGAAGGTCCTGACATCCACCGCGAGTCGGACGACCTCGTTGACCCTCCCGACGTAGTGGGCCAGCTTCTCCCTGTCGAACTGTTCGAGGCTCAGGTCCACCCTCGATTCGTCTGGGGCGATCTGGTTCCCCGTGATCAGCGCGCCAGTCTCTCCGTTCACCACCGCGCTCAGTATGTGGGCGGCTGTGTGCATCCTCATTATCCTGTACCTCCTCTCCCAGTCAAGGACGCAGTGGACCGCTTCGCCAGGCTTGAAGCCTGGGGGTGATCCCATCACATGGACGATCTCCTCTCCCTCTTTCACCGCCTCTATCAGGTTCGATCCGTTGACCGTGCCCCGGTCGGAGACCAGCCCCCCGCCCCTGGGGTTGAAGGCCGTCTGGTCCAGGACCACCCTGTCGTCCTGCGAGAAGACGACCTTGGCGTCGAAGGTCTTCATGTACATGTCCTCCCAGAAGAGGCGCCGGGTCAACGACGCGAGGTCGAGGGACGCGCTCTATAACATTGACAGGCTTCAGTAGCTCGTGATTTTGGTCTGCGTGAGTTCCCTGGAGATCAGCACGCTCTCCCGCACCCACTTCGTTCTGGGTATCACCAGCTTGGAGAGGGCCGAGTCCATCGCCCCCTGGAATGTCTCGTGCCTCTCGAAGGGCTCCTTCATCATCCGGCGGACGCTCTCCCGTATATTCCAGACTCCCAGCGGCATGATGAATCCGGGGTAGGTCTCCCTCAAGACGACGGCGGCGGCCTGCCTGCCCTCCCTTTGGAGCGCCTCCGCGACCGCCAGCCTGGTCGAGTAGTAGCAGCCCCCGACCCTGGCGTACCGCGTCCTGCCGAAGTACTCCTCGTAGTCCCCGATCGTGTAGGGGGAGTTCGAGAACTGGTTCCAGGTCGTGTTCGGGAACCAAGCCTCGATCCACTCAAACCTCCAGGGCTCGGGGAGGAGTATCGCCACGTACTGGTTGTCGTAGACCCTGAAGCCGTAGACGCGGAACTCGTCGATGGTCGGGTTGTGCTTGACCTTCTCCAGCAGGCTCAGGCTGATGGAGCTGTCCACGGCGGTGATGCTCCACCGCGTGGGGACGATCCTCCTCCTCGCGCCGTTCCCGAACATCCCGAGAGAGAAGGACTTCTGGATCCTCGTCACCAGGACCCCCTTCGAGTAGAGCTCCCCGATGGCGTCCGCCGCCTTCAGGTCGCGGTCGTAGTGCGCCGTTTCGATCCTCCTGTCCGCCGACGGGTTGCTGATGCTGAACTTGTCGAGCGGCGCCGAGGGCCCGAAGGGCTGGGTGTCCTCGCTGAGCGTCAGGATCCTCCTGGGCGGCCTCGTCAGCCTGAGCTCGGTGTCGACGGGCCTGGCGGCCATGGCGAGCTCCTGGAGGGTGGACAGGAGCTTGCCCGGGTTCGCCGCCGCCTCCACCTTCATCCTCGAGTTGCCTCTCACCAGGGAGAACCGGTAGTCCACAATCTGGTCTATGGGCCTGCCGAGCCAGTCCTCTGGCGTGTCGAGGATCGCGGTGTCCCCGAACTGGGCCGGCACCATGGGGCCGATGGAGACCCTGGGGTAGCCGAGCCTGCCGACGAAGACCCCCGGGGGAGACGACCCGTCAATCTCGTTGGTCGCCATGGAGGCGCTCTGCCTCGCCATCGACTGCGCCTTGACGATAATCGGGCACGTCGGCTTGCCGCAGAGCAGTTTCGCTCCCCTGCACTGCAGGCACATCCAGGCGGGAGGGCTCTCCACCACCTCGATTGACCGGGCGACGTCCTCCTCGAGTCCGGTGACGCTCGAAGGCATCACGCTCGAGAGCCACTCTATCTTCTTGGGCAACCGAATGCCGATTTCGCCGCCCTTTCCTCTTAAGCTCCTCGGCGGGACTCCAAACTGAAACTGCTCGCGCCTATTGCTAAATAGGATGCCGCTCCCACGCCGAAGTGGTTGCCTCGCTTCGCTCACATGTCAGACATTCACATCGGCGCCTTCAGGCAGCCTGAGCTCAAAGACCTCGTGACGAGGGCCTTCGACCAGGCGATTGGAAAGTGCATCGACGAAGACGTCGACTTCGTAATAATGTCAGGCGACATTTTCGACTCGAACATCCCAGACCTTTCCTCAGTCAGGAAGGCTACCGGCATGATAAGGGAGGCCAGGGAAAGAGGCATCAGATTCTACGTAGTCTACGGCAGCCACGACTACAGTCCCAACCACGCCTCCATTGTCGACGTGCTCGAAAGCGCGGGTCTCTTCACCAAGGTCGACCGGGAGAAGGTGAAAGACGGCAAGCTCGAACTGGATTTCATCGTTGACGAGACAGGGGCGAAGATCTGCGGTATCTCTGGCAAGAAGCTCTCCCTCGACAGGGCCGAATACGCGTCGCTCGACAGGCAGAAGCTGGAATCCGAGCCAGGCTTCAAGGTCTTCGTGTTCCACGGAGCGATCGACGAGCTGAAGCCCCAGTCCCTTTCCGCCATGGAAAGCATGCCGGCCTCCTACCTCCCGGCAGGCTTCGACTACTATGCCGGAGGCCACCTCCACAGTCACAGCTCGCAGGACCTTCCTGGAAGGAGGAACGTAGTCTATCCCGGCCCCCTCTTCGCGACAGACTTTAGGGACCTGGAGCCGCTGGCGAAGGGCGCGGAAAGCGGATTCTACATCGTGGACTTCGAAAAGGAGGTAAGCAAGGTCACCTTCACTCCGACAAGGGTGTGCGATGTGCTCGGGCTAGAGTACTCCGCCCACGGAAAGGACGCCAGGCGGACCAGGCTCGAGCTGTCGGACTTGACTCGATCCTCGGATGTCAAGGGCAAGGTCGTCCTCCTCAGGGTGCAGGGAGAGCTATCCGAGGGATCAATGTCCGACATCGGTTTCCCTTCGATTCGGAAGGAACTGGCATCGAGGGGCCCGATCTGCGTCCTCCCGAACTTCAGCCAGCTCACCTCGAGAGACCTGGCCGTTCGGCCCGGGCCTCCGAAGGCACAGCATCAGACAGAGCGGGAGTTCTTCTCTCAACGCATCGCTTCCGTGAAGTCCTCCGAACCGAGGCTGAACGGAGAGAGCGGGGCGGAACTCTCAGTCGAACTCCTGAGGAGCCTCAAGGAAGAAAGGAAGGAGGACGAGACGAAGGCCGACTATCAGGCGAGGACGGAAAAGGCGGGAATCGGCGTTCTCGGTTTGGCAGGTGACCTGTGACGCTGCTCACGCATCTCTCGTTGAAGAACATCCGGAGCTTCAATGACGGTTCGGAAGTTAACATCGACCTTCCCGAAGGGACGGTCCTCTTCGAAGGAGACGTCGGCTCGGGCAAGTCCACAATCCTGTACGCCGTGGAATTCGCCCTCTTCGGCCTGGGAGACATGAGCGGCAGCTACCTCCTGAGCGAAGGTACGAATTCAGGCCACGCCAAGGTGAGGGTCACCCAGGGTGGAAGGAACCTGGAGGTCTATCGGGGGCTCAGAAGAACCGGTGAGAACGTCGTCCAAGAGAACTGCTACATCTCGGAGGATGGAACCAGGACGGAGCTTTCGCCTGCGGACCTGAAGCAGCGCGTGATCAGCCTGCTCGGGTTCAACGAGCCGTCGCATCCGCGTGCGGAGAGCCTCGTCTTCAGGTATGCCGTCTTCACTCCTCAAGAGCAGATGAAGGAGATAATCCAGCGCAACCCGGATGAAAGGCTCCTCGTGATCAGGCGCGTCCTCGGCATCCAGAGCTACCAGGTGGCCGCCGAGAATTCGGACCTCCTCCACAGGCGCCTGCGAAACGAGGCCAGGGCAATTGAGGCTGCGACCGAGGACCTCGAAGAGACCGAGGCGGAGGCCGCACTACAGCAGTCGAGAGTCAAGGAACTGAACTCCCGCATCCCTAAGCTCCAAGAAGAGGAAGCCACAGCGAAGGCCGAGCTTGGCTCGCTCGCGAAGCAGTGGGAGGATGCAAGAGACGAACGCGAGAAGGTCGGCGCGGCCGCGGGGCGGATTCCTGAGCTCAGGAGAAGCATTGCGCGCCTGCGCTCCGACATCATGGAGGACGAGAAGCGAGTCTCCGACCTCGAGCGCAGACTCGAGCAGGAGTATCTCCCTTCGATCAAGTCCTTCCAGACCAAGGCGCCTCCGTCGGAGAGGGACGCCGCAGTCCTCGAGGCGAGTCTGAAGTCCAGGCAGAAGGCCCTGGACGGGAAGCGCGAGTCATCGGCGCTGCTGGCGGAACAGCTCAAAGAGGCGAGAGAGCTCGTCAAGGGCAGAGTCTGCCCGCGCTGCGGGCAGCGGATACCGGATGACTTCAGAGACCAGTCTGCGCACCTGGAAAGAGAACTGGAAGGGCTGACTGAAGAGGTCTCAGCGCTTGAAGACGAGATCTCACGGCTGGACGACTTGGTGAAGAAGACGCTTCTTTATGCGGAAGACGAGAGGGAGTATCGCCGGAATTTCAAACGGAAGGCAGAGATGGAAACCGAGATCGCGGACGGAAGAAACCACATATCTGAGTCGCGCCGAGAGATGGCACGCCTCGAAGACGAACTCTCCAGGTCGGAAGCCGAGGAAGCCCGCCTGTCGGAGCTCACGGCCAGAATAGACGCCATTGCGGGCGCTCTCGGGAGGTCGCAGGAACGGAAAGAATCCGCCAGCAGAGAACTCGTTGAATCGATCACAAAGCGGAGCGAGGGAACCGAGTCGCTGAAGAGGCTAACGTCCCAGATTGAGGAAAAGAAGATGAAGAGAGCCAAAGAGCAACGCCTCAAATCGTACGCCTCCTGGCTCGACGCGTTCTTCAAGCCCACCGTGGAACTGATAGAGAGACAGGTGATGGTCCAGACCAACGCGAGGTTCAGCGAACACTTCCAACGCTTCTTCTCCTCTCTAGTCGAAGACCCCGACCTTCGTGTGCGGGTGATGGAAGACTTCTCTCCCGTCTTCGAGAGGCAGGGATACTCCCAGGAGTTCGACGCCCTCAGCGGTGGGGAGCGGACCAGCATCGCGCTGGCCTACAGGTTCGCCCTGAACGTGATCGTTCAGGAGGACATAGGGTCGGGGACGGGCGACCTCGTCATCCTGGACGAGCCGACGGATGGGTTTAGCAAGGAGCAGATCCAGAAGATGCGCGACGTCATCGAAGAGTTGCATTCGAAACAAGTGATCCTCGTCTCCCATGAAAGGGAGCTCGAGTCGATGGCCGACAAATTGATGCTCGTCGAGAAGGTGGACGGCACTTCGAGAGTATCACCCGTCTAATCAAGACCACTTATTCGTCACCACTGGGGCTCTGATCGGTATGACTCTGCCCCGCGGTCTTGTCTCACATTTGCGGCGAAACACAGTAATACCTTGCCTATGCCGGAACCTCTGAGAGCGTTGGCCGACATCGAGAAGATGTTCAACCCGAAGACCGTCGCCCTGATTGGGGCCACGGACAAGGAGGGGACGGTCGGCGAGGCGACGCTCAAGAACCTCCTGATCGGAAAGGAGAAGCGCTCGATCTTCCCCGTCAACCCGAAGCACGAGAGCCTGATGGGCCTCAAGTGCTATCCCGCCCTCTCAGCGATCCCGGAGCGCGTCAACCTCGCCGTGGTCGCCACGCCCGCAATCACCGTCCCCGCGGTCGTGGAGGAGTGCGGGAAGGCCGGGGTCGACGGCGTAGTGATCATCTCAGCGGGCTTCCGGGAGGTGGGAGAAGCGGGCGCTAAGCTCGAGGAGGAGATCAAGCGGATCAGGTCGAAGTACGGCTTCAGGCTGCTCGGCCCGAACTGCGTCGGCTTCGCCAGGCCCTCGGCCCACCTCAACGCGACCTTCCTCAGGGACAACCCCGAGCCGGGCTCGATCGCGTTCATCTCTCAGAGCGGGGCCCTGGGTTCAGCGATACTGGACTGGGCCATGACCTCCCACGTCGGCTTCAGCCTATTCGCCTCGCTGGGGTCGATGCTGGACCTCGACTTCGGCGACCTGATAGACTTCCTGGGGAGCGACCCGTCGACGAGGAGCATCATACTCTACGTGGAGGGGATCGGGCACGCGAAGAAGTTCATGAGCGCGGCGAGAGGCTTCGCCCGCACCAAGCCCATCATCGTCCTGAAGGCGGGAAAGCACAAGACTGGGGCCAAGGCCGTCCGATCTCACACAGGGGCGCTCGCCGGAGACTTCGAGGTCTACGACGCGGCCTTCAAGCGGGTCGGTGTCGTCAGGGTCGACGAAATCGGCGACCTCTTCAACTGCGCCAGCGTCCTGGACTCGAGGCACCTGCCCGCGGGGCCCAGGCTGGCCATAGTCACAAACGCGGGGGGTCCCGGAGTCGTGGCGTCCGACGCGGTCGCCGACCACGGCGGAGAGCTGGCGAAGCTTTCGGACGAGTCGATGCGGACCCTGAACGAGCACCTCCCTCCGTTCTGGAGCCGTGGCAACCCTGTGGACGTGCTGGGGGACACAGACGTAGCCAGGTACGCGACTACCCTCGACGTTTGTCTCTCCGACCCGAACGTCGACGGCCTCCTCGCGATCTTCACCCCCACGGGAGTCACCCCATCCACCGAGCTCGCCGACGCCGTGATCAAGTCCTCGAAGGACAGACGGAAACCAGTCCTTACGGTCTGGATGGGAGAGAAGGCCGTCGTCGAAGCGAGGAGGAGA
>JBEKJM010000023.1:0-22521 GCA_050011215.1 Nitrososphaerales archaeon | reverse complement strand
GCACCTGAAGAGATGCAGGTTACCCCTGGCCTCGTTGAGGTCCAGCTCGTAGATCGTCCTGCTCCTAACCTGGCGGCTGACAGATGACCTCTGAGGAGGCCTCTGGAATATCGCTCCGGTGAACTCCGCGACCACCGCCTCCAGCTGCTTGGCCGGGACAGAAGCGTGGACCCTCATCACTCCTCGGTACTCCTTCGGGAAGAGCAGGAGGAGACTCAGCGCCTTGGTGCCCTGGCCGAGGCCAATCGGGAGAAGGCCCGAGACCG
The DNA here is from genome assembly GCA_050011215.1 of Nitrososphaerales archaeon. GTDB lineage: Archaea > Thermoproteota > Nitrososphaeria > Nitrososphaerales > Gagatemarchaeaceae > UBA183. Next base: position 22,255 of record JBEKJM010000023.1, on the reverse strand, counting down.
GAGGGTCCAGCGTGCCGCTGTGGCCCGCCCGATCAACCCCCAGCATCTTCCTCACCCACGCCACGACTTCGTGGCTCGTCGGACCCCTCGGCTTGTCAAGAGCAATCAGGCCGTAGTCCAGCATCACTTCCACTGGCCGAGCCCGAGGGTCCCACCCGTGCTCCGGGTCCGCAGGTTCTTCGTCTACGACCACCATCTTCTGGGACTGCAATCTAGTCAGGCCTGTTCCCGATGTAGTGCAGGACGATCTCGGCGACCCTTGATTCGTCGATTGAATCGGTGTCGACGACCAAGTCGAAGGGTTTCAGGTCTTTCCCGAACTCGATTCCGTAGATCTTCTTGTAGAGTTTGTAGTTTTCACTGTCGCGTACGGAGAGGACCTTGAGGCACTGTGATACTTTCATTCCGTCCCTCTTGGCCATCCTCTTCGCCCGGCTCTTGGCGCTTCCCGACAGCCAGACCTTCAGCCCCTTCTCCGCGAGCCACGGGAGAGGATAGCTGGTTATCACGACGCCTCCTCTCTCTGCTTTCTGCAGCAGCCTCGAATCGACGTCCTTGTCGAACCCCGACGACTTTTTCCTTTCATTCAAGAAGCTCATTCCGTCCTTGGTGTCCCACCAGTCGCCGCCTCCAGACAAGTATCCTTCCTCGACCGCCATCTCCTTTAGCACGTCGCCTCCTCCCACAATTGGGATGCCAAGCGCTTCGGAGATCGCCTTGGACACTGTGGTCTTCCCTACCGCTGGCATTCCGGAGATTATGATCGCGTCCATTGTCGAGCGCTCACTAGGTCGTAGTATGCAGCAGCTTGGACAACAGGGTGGAGAATGTAAACGAGCTAAGCATGTACCACCAGAAGAGGGCCATCGTTCCACCCGCGCCCACAAGGTAAGGAATCGGAATCGACGAGTTTGCGACCACGACGCTGAATCCGCCCAGGAAGGACGCCATCAGGTAGTACACCAGCAGCAGAGGTACGAAGGTGATTGCTGTGACCTTCAACCTGGCAGAAGAGACCTTGGCCTGCTCCTGCCTCATCGGGAGTTCCCTCTTCTTGAGCTTCTCTAGTTTGGCCTGGTCCTTTGCGAGCGTAGCCGCCCTCTTTTCTTTGTTGAAGGCCGAGACCTCGGCCTTCATCCGTCTCTCAGCGTCCAGGTTCACCACCTTCCTGGTGACCAGTTGGGTCACCAGACTCAGGCCGATTGCTGTCATGGTGATCAGCAGGGTTGATTCTGGGATTGTAATCGAAGGAATCTTGAAGGCGATTGTCGGGCTGTTGGTCCCGTCGGAGATCGCGATGATGTAAGAACCCGAGGCGTGATTAGGCACCAAGAAGGAACAGCCGCTCAGTTCTCCTGCCGAGTTCGTGACGCAGGTCCCGCTCAAAGACAGTAGCGTGTCGTTGAGCGTCGCGTTGACGCTGTGGTCAGCAACAAGGCCTGACGCGGTGATGATTATCCTCTCGCCGGGACCTCCAGAAGGGTGATTGAGACAGACCGTAGCGCTTACCGTGGATGGACATGAAGTGGACTGGGTTGTGCTCGTGGAGGCGCTCGTGCTCTGGGTTGTGCTCGTGCTCCGGGTTGTACTCGTGATCGTGAGCGTACTGGTGACCGTGACCGTGACTGCACCCGTGCTCGTGGAAGTACTGGTGGTGCTCTGGGCAAGGGCCGGCAAGGCCATCGTCAGGCCAGCCAGAACTACCGCGACAGTGAAAGCGACCAGGAGACATCGCCCGCCTTCGACCCAGGGGCGCTGCGCTTCTCTTGCTCTCTTTGCTGTGTTCATCGCGCGGCTTCCTTGATGACGGCAGCCAGGGCCTCGGCCGTAGCGTCCGCCTTTCCCTCCGCGTTCTTGACTATAAGCATCGGAGCGCCGGTCAGTGTCGATGAAACGGCAAGAAATCCCCGCCCGAGCTCCATCTCCTTCTCCAGCTCCTCCTTGGTCACCGAGTCGCGCGACCTGGCCGCATCTGACGCCCTTCGCGCCCAGACCTCATCTGGGCTGGCTTCGACCAGAATCAGGTGCGTCGGGTTCAAGGCCCTGACTACCTCAAAAGGAAGCCCGGGCCAAAACCCTTCCTTGGTCCTGATGAATAGGTGGGTGTCGACAAGGACGATCTGGTCGGCCATCCTAGAGATCCTGGCCGCTGCGATGGCCTGGAGCTTCTTCTGCCTTCCGACAGGGAGTGTCCTCATCTGGTCCCTGTCCTTGACCCACCTGCGCCTCGTCGCTTCCTCGAACATCACGGTTCCGAAGGTCACCAGCTTCGCGCCTTCGAGCCTTGACTTCAGCCTCTCGACGACCGTAGTCTTGCCTACGCCAGGAATCCCCACTACGACGACCCTTAGTTTCATAGGATTAGCTAGCTCCTAAGAGGCCTGCGAGAGCGGGAGAGATTTCTTCCACCTGCTCCTTCAGAAGCATCTGGTAGTACTGCAGGATGATGTCGATCATCAGGAGTATGCCTATGCCCGTGCCGAAGACTCCGAAGAGGTCCGCGACGCCTGCGATCAGTCCGATTAAGACGCCGCCTATTATTGTGAGCACAGGGATGTACCGATTCAGGACCTGCTCTATCGAGAGGCCAGTCCTCCTGAAACCGGGTACTTGGACGTTTGCGTCCATCAGGTTCTTCGCCACCTGCTTTGCGTTCAATCCGCCGATCTCTACCCATAGCTTGGCGAAGACCACGGACATCCCGACTATGAAACACAGGAAGATGGCCGAATGGATGGGGTCCGAGATCGTCTGGTAGACGCTCTGCGGGGCAGTCATGTAGTAGACCGCGCCTCCCGTAGGATAGGAGGAGTTCGCGACCTTCCACTGCCCGATGTACGGAAGCCACCAGCTGTGGCCGGTTCCCGAGAAGTTGTAGAGAATCCTAGTGAAGAAGGTGATGTTGGCGGCCAGTGCAGAGACCAGGATGACCGGGATGTTCGAAACGTAGAGCAGTTTGATGGGGTAGACTCCCTGGAAACCCCTGTACTTTATGGAAGTGATCGGAAGCTCTACCCTAATGCCCTCGATGTAGACTATGACGAGCAGCATCACCACTGTCAGCACGAACGTCATCAGGCTAGGATACTGGTATGACCGGACGACCATGCTTGGCAGGGTGTTCGTGAAGAACGCGCTAATCGTGGCGGGAACGAAACCGAAGAACTGTGTGACCCCTGTTGCGGGCGAGAACGTCACCGGGGAGAAGGTGTACCACATCACGGTCTGGCAGACTCCCGCGAGGATGAATAGACTGACGCCGCTGCCGAGCCCCCACCCTTTCTGGATCATTTCATCGAGCATGAGGACCAGGACGCCCGCTGCGAAGAGCTGCGCGAAGATCACTACTTCGCCGCCCGTGCCATGAAAACAGTTGCTCGTGACCGTCGACGAGCAGAAGCTACCGAGGGCTCCGCCCAAGATGTAGGCCGCGGACTCGCCCACGATCACGATCATCGTGAGAAGTTTGGTTGCGATCCCGAAGATGGCCCTGTCGTCGGAGTCGCTCATGTTGAGCTTGATAATGTCGCTTCCGACCAACAGCTGCAGTATCAGGCCCGACGTCACGATAGGCCCAATGCCGAGCTCCATGAGTGTCCCTTGGGCGGACGCAAAGACGACCCTCAGGAAGGCCAGCTGGTCCTGCTGCTCCCCCGCTCCTCCAAACCCGTAGAGCGGCGTCGTAGCCATTACGAGGTAAAGTACAAGGGCGAGGCCCGTCCAGATGAACCGCTCGTTTAGGGTCGGTTTCTTTTCTGGCTTCGGTACCTCAGGAAGAACCGTCCCTACATCCTTTATGAAATCACGCATCGAAGCCAATGGAAGAGGCCTACTCCTTGACTACTATCTTTCCGCCCGCAGCCTCTATTTTAGCCTGAGCCCGTTTCGTGAAGAGGCCCACCCTGACCTCGTATGGCGCTCCGACCGTGCCCGAGCCGAGCAGCTTCTGGATTCCCATCGACGTCAAGTCTACGGACTTTCCCTTCATCAGATTGTCCAGGTCGCCTACGTTCATCCAGGTCCTCGGTTTCGGGCGGCCAAGAGGTCTGAAGGGGTCCCTCCCAAAGTGGTCGGGGTCGTACTTGACTAGCCAGCTCCATTTGTGCTTGTGGAGACCGGCGTTGCCGTGTCCGCCTCTCGAACCGGAGTGCCGGTGTTGACCTATCTGCCCGTAACCGTGGGTCCTGCTCCCCCTGTATTTCCTACTCTTTCTGGAGCGGGTCGGCAACCTAGAGCATCCTCCCAACGAGCTCGCTGAGCTTTGGATTGCTCCCGAGCAGTCCCTCTTCCGAGGACGCCCTTCGCATCGATCGCTTGAAGCCACCCCTTGGGGGTGCCAGCCTGAAGAAGGGCCTGAGGCCCTCGACGGCCGATAGGCGGATGTCCCCCTTGACCATCTTCGCAGCCAAGTCTTCGTGGTCTTTGTAGCCCATCTTCTTCAGTGAAGCAGAGTCCAGCGCCTTCGTGGCGCTAACCATCCCACGCTTCTTCAGGAGGGTGGCCAGCAGGTCAACGTCGATTGGCGCCCATGCAACGTGGTCTTTGCAGAGCTTCAGCGTGCCCAGTGTAGAGGGATCTCCCGGCACCACGGATGCGGAGAACCTCCTCACGACCTTGAGCTCCTCGAGCGCTTTCCGGACCGGTCCCGACGAGTTTATCGCCCCGTGCAGGTTGAGAACCAATAGCAAACTCAATCTTGATCACTTCATACGTTTAGCGCGTGCGACATCCTGAAGGCGTCGTAGGCCGCGTTAGCCAATGAGGACGTCGTGTTCGTCGAGCCGAAGGTCCTGATCCAGGCGTCCTTGACGCCCGCCAGCTGGAGGAGGTTCTTGAGCGCGGGCCCCGCGACCAACCCGAGCGCTCTCGGACCCGGTATCACTTCGATCGTCACGCTCCCAGCCTTGCCCCTGATCCTGTACGGGACGGAGTGGGGCCTGCCGCACCTGCACTCCCAGCTGCCGCATCCGAGCTTCACCGGGATGATGTTGAGAAGCGCGGCGTTCGTGGCCTTTTCTATCGCCTCCCTTGTCTGCATCGCCTTGCCCTTGCCGACGCCGAACCAGCCTGCCCCGTTGCCGACGGCGACGACTGCGGAGAACCTGGTCAGCTCGCCCGCGTCGGTCTGCTTCTGCACGACGCTAACCCCGACGACCTCGTTCCGAAGGTCGGGCAGCAGTTTCTTGACGATCTCTGACTCGCGGATCCTCTGGCCTCCCCTGAATATCTCATCGAGCGAAGTGATCTTGCCTTCGTTTACGAGCTTCCCGAGCTTGGTCCTGGGGACCCAGACTTCCTCCTCCTCTCGGCGGTCGCGCCTCCCGTAGGAAGACATCACTTCTTCGCTCCCGTTATGGCAGCCTTCACCTTCTCGAACTGAGCGGGATACTCTTCTGGCTTGAAACCCCCTTTCAGGAGCCCTGCGAAGCCCTTCTCGTAAGCGTCCTTGGATTCCAAGGAAAGTTTCGAAGCGTAATCTGCTATTGTCTTGCCTGTGAGCCTCTCTTCAGACGGGAAGGCCTCCTCTCCGACCGGCACTTCCACCCCTGCCTCTACCACACCCTTGACGAGCGCCCCGACACGACCTCCCCTGACGAAGGGAGCAAGGCCGTTGTACAGGACCGCCTCCTTGATGCCATTGGCGAGAGCCTTCTTGCCAGCCAGCATCCCGAGGAGATAGCACGCGGGAGTCGACTTCAACGAACCGTGCCACCCCAGCTTTAACAGCTCCCGAGAATGAGCGGAGGCGACAACCGAATCTCCTTCCACCTTTGGAATCACGAACTGCGAAGTGACGTTCTTGTTCGATACGCGGACGACCAGCAGCACCCGGTGCGAGGTAATCGCACGCTTCCTGGACCTGTAGTCGGTGACCCCTTCTCTCCGCCTGCGCAGCAGAGGAACGTGGACGGGCTTCACTTCTTGGCCTCCTTCATCAGGCCCAGTAAGTGTTTGACCCCACGCACCTGGCCACCTTTCACCTGCTTGTAGAGAGCCTTGTAGGATTCGTTGCTGATCTGTTTCCTGTCCTTGGCAACCTTGAGCCTCCATCGTAGAGCGCGAACCTTGGTCATCCACATCTCCTTCCTGGGATTCCGCGCGTGCGAGCTGCCCTTAGTCGAACCGGCTCCCCTGCCTCGCTTCAGCCTGTCCGACCTCTCCCGGAACCTGCCGCGGGAGACGCCCTTCTCCGGAGCCACCCTGATCGCACCGAATCCGACCAGGCCTCTGATGGTGCTTCTGGTGATGGCGTCCTGGATCAAATCCGTATACTCCTCGTCGAAGATCACTCTGTCCTCGCCGACACCGAGGACCGACGCGGCCAGCCTCCTCCTACTCCTTAGGTTCAATCACCCTCAATCCTGTTGGGTTTAGGACCCTTATGCCCAGCTCGGTCGCCCTGCTGAGAATCTGCTCCCTCTTCTTGGCACCCACCGTACCTCCGATTCTGGCTACGTCTCTGCCGGGCACTAGGCCGTCGAGGTCAGCAGGCCTGTGCACGAGGACCTCGAAGTGACCGCTCGGGTGCAGCCCCCTAGATTCGACTGGCCCCCTGTAGCCGACCCTGACGAGGGGAGGCCAGCCCTTGTCCTGGCGCCTCACCTTGTTGTCGACGCCCTTGGGCTTCCTCCACTCGGGGTGGATCCTCACATATCTCCAGCTCTCCTGTCTCACGAACTTTGGCCTGTGCTTCGCTAGCTCACCCCGCTTCGCTACGAGCGCCTTTAGCCTGTTCTCTTCCGAAACCTTCGCCTTCGGCAAAGTTAGGGACCCTCCTCCTTCTGGTAGATATAGACGCCGTCCAAGAAGATTCTCTGGTCCTTCCGTTTTATCTTCGTAGCGAGCTCCACGTTGGCCGCGGTCTGGCCGACGTCCTCGACCGAGACGCCCTTGACTACGACGTCGTCGCCCTCAATCGCGACCTTACACGCCCCGACAATCTTGGCGATCCTCGGCGACCTTTCTCCCACGAAGTTCTCGACATGAATCTCATCCCCCTTCGTCTTCACTGAGATCGGAAAGTGAGCGTATACGACCTTGAGCCTGTATGTGTAACCCTTCGTAACGCCGGTAATCATGTTGTTCACGAGGCTCACGACCGTGTTCACTATCACGTTGTCCTTCTTCTTCAGGGAGAAGGGAGAGACGCTGACCTTGTTCCCTTCGAGGGAGAGGTTCACGTTGACCTTGTCGAAATGCTTCTTCACTTCGCCCAGCTTGCCCTTCACCGAAAGGGTCCTGCCTGCCAGGGTTGCGGTCACGCCAGGGGGCAGCTCCACGACCTGCTGCTGAACCTGCTCAGTAGACAAAGCCGATCAATCTCCCGCCGATCTTCTTCTCCTGCGCCTCCGCGTGGGCCATGACGCCTTGGGGCGTGGAAACGATCAGAGTCCCGACGCCTACCGCCGGAAGATACCTGTGCTCCCAGTCGACTAGCTTCGAAGACTTGACCGAGAATCTCGGCGATATGACGCAGCATTTGTTGATTCGTCCCAGTAGCTGGACCCTAAGCTTCCCGCCGACGCCGTCGTCAATGTGCTCGAACTCGCCTATGTACCGCTTCCTCTGGAGGACCTTCAGAACCTCGCTCGCCAGACTCGAAGCAGGGATGATGATGCACTCCTTCTTGTTCCTCATCTCGGCGTTCTGCAGGCTCGCGAAGAGGTTTGAGAGAACGTTGGTGGCTGCCATTCAGATCACCTAGTCGTACTTCCTGAAGCCCAGCTTCTCGGCTACTTCGCGGAAGCACTGTCTACACAGCACTAATCCATAGGACCTGATTACCGCCCCGTACTGTCCGCACCTTCTGCAGTAGTGAGTGGACTTACCGTACTTCCGCTGTTTAGTGTGCCGTTCTTTCAAACTATCACCACTCCGAACTTCTCCTTGAAGTACTGCATTGATTCTTCCTTTGACACACGGTGGGCCTTGCCGATCCGTGCGGTTCGCCTGGACCTCCTGGCGACACTGTAGCCGGGCCTCTCAAGCAAGACAGACACGTTCATCCCGAGGATGCCGATAGCGGGGTCGTACTTAATCCCGGGGATTTCGATGTGCTCCTTGATCCCGAAGGAAACAGATCCCCTCGGGTCGAATGAGGACGCTGCCAGCTTCTTCTCTCTGGCCGCAAGGAGCTTCTCGATCAGGCCTGTGACGCCCTCTCCCCTAACCGTGACGGAGACGCCTATCGGTTCTCCCTTGTGGACGCCAAAATCCCTGATCGACGTCTTGGCGCGCCTCTGGCTCGGCTTCTGACCCGTCACCTGTTCGAGGACCTGCTTGCCCCTCTCGATGGCCTCACCGGACTTTCCGAGGCCTATGTTGATCACGACCTTCCCGACCTTGATAACTCTCATCGGGTTCTCGTGGACGGCGGTCTGGCTCATCAGGCAACAGCCCCTATCGTTATCACCGGTCCGTCCGTCCCGACCGGAAAGACCAGGCGAGACGGGATCTCTGCGTCGCCTCCCGGCAACGATATCCTGACCATTCGTTCCCTCGAGATTGTCCCCTCCTTGACCTCTGCTATCTTCCCCGTCTGGCCCGCCCTGACTCCGGAGAGAATCAATCCGACCGACCCCTTCGCCAGCTTAACCTGACCTAGGACCTTCTGAGACGGAACCTCGAGGAGCACGGCGTCTCCTGGGCTGAGGGTCAGCGAATCGGAGAGGATTGACCGGCCGTCGTGCAGCCCATATTGAATGTGACCGCCCCTGACCTTCGTCTTTGTGCTCACCCTGCAGAGTTTCTTGCTGGTCTCATCGGCTCCCAGTTTCGCAAGCACGAGCCCCTTTGGGGAAGGAACCAGCCTGAAGTTGAGTCCTTCGATCGGGACGCTGACCACGTTGAACAGCCCGACCGGGAAGGTTGGCGCGTGCCTCTCTGTTCCGTCGATCAGGACCTTGCCCGACTTCACGATGAACTTGACCTCTTTCGAGCGGGTCGCCATTGCGGCGAGGTCTCTGATAACAACTCCGAGAGGATAGGATGCGGCGATCGGGTAAGGGCCCGGAGTCGGCTTGTAGACGAACCTGTCGCCCTTCCGCGAGATGTCCCAACTGCGAGGGGCCGCGATGCTCTTCAGCCTGTTCCGCCCTCCCTTCTTCCCCAACTACGCCTCTTCCTCCAACTTGTTCTTCCTCGTCTTGTCGTCGAGCAGAACAGTCGTCACCACGACGTTGGAGGAATGGATTGGTACGGGGGAGGTTCCGCCCTTCTGCTTCTCCCTGGTGACTCCTTCCACGTTGAGCCTCCCTTCTCGAGGCAAGACCTTCGTGACTTTGCCTTCGATGCCCTTGAACTCTCCCCTGACAATCTTGACAGAGTCACCCTCGCGAGGTCTGACGGCCTTCTTCTTGTATTTCTCCTGCAGTTCCGTTGAGAGCCGTGAACCGAACTTCAATCCATCCACCTCAGATTATTATGGAAGCCAGGTTGGCTATCCTCGGCCACTTTTCTGCGGCCTCGCTCGCGACCGGCCCCTTGATGTCGGTCCCCTTCAGGTCTCCCTCGGGTGTCACTATGACTGCTGCGTTGTCCTCGAACATTACCCTCTGACCGCTCAACCTCCTTACCGGGTACTTTTGCCGGATGATGACAGCGCCGAAGACCTGCTTCCTGAGCTCCAGAGGACCCTTCTTGACGACGCAGACGATGCTGTCTCCTACCGAAGCCGCGGGATACCTAGCGAGCCTGGTCTTGGCCTTTGTCACCATCACGACCCTGAGGGTCTTCGCCCCAGTGTTGTCCGCACACGTGATGACTGCGTTCAGAGGTATCGCCCTAGTTATGTAGTTCTTGAACTCCTCGACTCCTTTGGCAGAGACCGCACGGGATTTCGTCGACATCAGGAGCTCCTCCTAGATTCGACGACCACGAAGGAGATTGTCTTCGATAGAGGTCTGCATTCGCCAATCGTGACGACGTCACCGTCCTTGACCTCCAAGCACTGTGGTACGCGTGCTGAGATTCTGCTCTTTCGCCGCTCGCTCCTGTTGTACTTGCTGACCTTGTGGAGGTACTCCATCTGAACCACGACGAAGCCCTTGCCAGCAGTGGAGACCGCCCTGCCAGAGAGGAGTCTGCCCCTCACCTTGAGACTACCGTGGAAGGGGCATCTCTCGTCCTGACACTGCTTCTTGGGGAGCTCCACTTCGAGGCCGGCAGTGCTCATCTCGAACGCAGCCCCCACCTGTCCTCAAGCCTGCCCATGATGTCGGACCCAGCTACGACTACGTTTGAGCCGAACACCCGGAACACGCTCCCTGCCTTCTCGACCCTCAAGACCGTCCCGTTAGAATCGAGAAGAAGCGTCTTCGCCGTGTCTAGCAGCACCGTGCCAGTCCTCCCCGCCTTCGAAGGGTCTGTGGAACTCAGTATCGTCAACCTCTCACCGATGATGTTCATTCGACTATTCCCTTCTCGTGCATTACAGTGAGAATCATCGCGATGCTCCTCCTTATCCTCCGGATGTTACCTACATCCTTCTTGACGATCCCCCTATCGGCCTCGCCTTTCAGCTTGGAGAACTCCGACCTGAGGTCGAAGAGCGTCTCCTTCAGCTTATCAGCGTCTTGCTTCCTGAGTTCCTTCGCCTTGAGCTGAGTCATTTTCTCTGTTCTCCTCTTCCTTCACGTCCTCCTTGAACTGGAAGTCCGGTGGAAGGGCGTCCTTGAGCGCAATCTTCACTTTGATGCCATAGAGCCCGAGCTTCAAGAGCACATCCGTGGTTGCCTCAGTGACCGACCTCGCCGCCGTCTCCCCGCTCTTTGGGACGATTCCGGCCCTGTACTTCTCGCCGTGAGACCTGTCGCTGCGAAGCTTTCCAGCCACGGAGATTTCCACTCCGGCTGCGCCAGCGTTCATTATGTTGTTGACCGACCACTGTGCGGCCCTCCTGAATGCAGTGCCTCTGGAAGCAATCTGAGCGATTCTCGCTGCCATTATCCTAGCATTGAGCTCAGGATTCTCAACCTCCGTTACCGCGATCTGGGGGTTCGCGAGCTTGAACCTAGCCGCGACCTTGTCCGTCAGGTCCTTGATCCCTGTTCCACGCCTCCCGATTGCCAGGCCTGGCCTCGCCACATAGACCTTCAAAGTGATTCCGACAGGAGACTTCTGGATCTCCAACCCTCCATACCCCGCGTCTTTCAGCTCCTTTTCGAAGAACTCGTCCAGCTCGGTGAACGACCTGCTGGTCGTCAGAATAGACTTGACAGATGTTTGTTGCTGGACAGACATGGCTTAGACTTCCTTGCCTATGAGCTCGATGTGGACAAGCTGGTGGAAGTTCGGCGAGCTCCGTCCCATCGCCCTCGGGACATAGTCCTTGATCGTTCTGCCTGCATATCCGGCAGCGTGTATTATCTCGATTCTATCGGGGTCTAACCCCTTGAATTCTGCGATGCCCTGGAGGTTCTGCAGAACCTGGAGGTAGGCTCGGGCGGCCTTGACCGGGTAGGAGCCGGTGGGGAAACCCTGGAGTTCGCTCCTGTGGCCGACCTTAAGCTTGTGGCGTCTGAAGGCGATTGGCATCTTCATCTGTTCGACCCGTTCAAGAAGGTCGATTGCCTTTGCAATCGTCATGCCCTTTATCGTTAATGCAATCTCACGGGCTGCCTTTGGTGAGACGTTGACCTCTCTACCGCTAGCCCTGACGTGCACTTCTGGGTCGAAACCCTCGAAACTGTAGCCGTAGTGAGGCACTTTACCCCTCTCGTAGTTCTCCAGCGATTGATGATGCGGTTATAAACGTGTCCATGATGAAAGGAGTCAAAGACCCAATCAGAGTCGCATGAAGAGGTCTGACTCGGGGGTAATCGCGTTCACCACTATGATTCTGATCAGATGAAATCGCCGCCGAATGGGAGAGGCTCGATTCACGGTGAGGTTTGCGTTCGTCTCCGCCGGTTCGTCTGGCACTGGATGGACGCGCGCGTTCCGGGGTTCGTGTGAAGGGAATGTGAGCGGGGGCTCGGGAGACCGTAGAATCGCTTCTAGGATGAGACTAACCAACCATTAGGAGCGTATAAGAGCCTAGCGCAAGGAAAAAGGCCATCAGCGCCACAACGATTAGGTTCAAGAGCCAAGCTTTCTTTTCAGGGTGGAACCATTCGAGTGCGATCACGCGAACACCGTTTAGGCCGTGAAGAATCGCAGCGTAAAGAAGCAGGCCGAAGATGACCTCAAAGCTGACTAGGTTTCCCTGGGCGTAAGTGAAAGCGAGCGTATCTTCGAAGGACTTGCCGGCAAGAGGACCCTGAAGGAGAAAGTGGAAGGTCAGCACGAAGATGAGAACCATGGCGGTGATGTACGTCAAGATCATGTTCCAGGACTCCTTCATTGGACGACCCCCAGACCTGCCAAAAGGTACAGGCCTGCCCAAACCCAGAGCACAAGCACGACGCCTGTGATTGTCCAGACGAATATCTTCTGGTTCCTTCCCAAAGATGTGGGGGAATACGGGTAGACAGGGAGGATTGGCATACCCATGAGCTTCCCGAACATCTCGTTGAGTATGAGTCTTATCCCGTTCGCTCCATGATAGAGCGCTGACCCTGCGACGATCCACAGGCCGACCAATTCGAGAGGACCCAAAGAGTGGAGTGTTGCCATGGTGCTATTCCATGCACCATTGCCGACACTCAATTCGAATGTCTCGAAGATGTGGGCCATCAAGTAACCAATCAACACGACTCCCGTAACCCTGTGCAGAGTGTAGCTCCACCTCTCCACGTTGTACCCGAATGGACTCAGGCTGGAAATTAGCCCGGACTTGTACCTTGGGTCCTTCTTCATTTCCCGCTAACGCTCCCTTCCCCGAAGTCAAGTGGGGGAGGCTTTGCACCTTGCTTGACCTCCTTGGAAACCATGGGGGGAACCGGCGGTGCCCCGACCCTGGCCTTTCTTCTGAGGAGACGCTTTTTCAGGATCTCCTTCCTTGCCATCTGTATTGCCTTTGCTGGGTCGACATCCTTCGGGCAGACGAAGCTGCAAGCACCCGCCACGTGGCACCTCCAGACGCCGTGAGATGTATCCAACAAGTCTATCCTCTGGTCCCAGCCTTCGTCTCTTGGGTCCGCCATGTACCTGTACGACTGTGCGATGGCCTGAGGCCCTATGTATGCCGGGTCTAGCGCGACGGTGGGGCAGGCTGAGTAACAGAGACCGCACATGATGCAGTAATCGAATTGCAGGAACCTGCGGACCTCCTCCGAGAGGACCCTGTATTCCCTGTCCGAATGGTCCCGCTCGTCGATGTTGCTTCGCATGATGTAGGGTTTCACCGACTTGTGCATGGCCATGAATGGAGCGATATCGACGACCAAGTCCTTTATCACGCCCATACTGTGCAGCGGCTCGACCCTGATGACGTCGGTCTTCAGGATCGAAACCTGAGTCTGACAGGCGAGCCTGGGAACCCCCTCGATAGTCATCCCGCAGGAACCGCAGATTCCCATTCTGCAGCTGTGCCTGTACCCGAGGCTGCTGTCTTGCTTCTCTCTGACTTCGGTCAGAGCGTCCAGGACGGTCATCCCCTTCCTGTACTTGAGCTCGTACCTGACAAGCCTGCCACCGGCTCTCGCGACTTCCAGGGTTATCTTCTCCAGACTCTCACCTCAATACTTCCTCTCCACGGGCTTCCACATGGTGATGCGGACGGGTGCGAAGCTGAACGATGGACCACTCTCCGTTCGTTGGGCGAGCGTGTGCTTCAGCCAGTTGGCGTCATCCCTCTGGGGATAGTCAAGACGGGCGTGCCCGCCACGCGACTCTCTTCTGTTGAGCGCTCCCTGTGCCACGACCTCGGCCAGCTCGAGCATCACCCCAACCTCTAGCGTATCCAGAAGGTTGTAGTTGAACACCCCGCCACCATCAGTCACTCGCACCCCCCGATATTTCTCCTTCAGTTCCCTGACCTCTCGCACGGCGTCGGTCAGCCCAGCCTCGTCCCTGAACACGTAGACTGATTTGTCCATTATCTCTCTCAGCCTCGCCTTCAAGACGTAGACATCCTCGGTTGAGGTTTCGTTTCTGAAAAGGCTCTTGAAGACTCTGTCTTCTTCGCTGGCGACGAGAGAGCCGTCATTCCCCGGAGGGTGTGCACTGTCCGAAGCCAGGTACCTCACTATATCTCCACCCACTATTCTCCCAAACACCAGGCACTCCGCGGTGGAATTCGCACCTAGCCTGTTGGCGCCATGGATGCTTACACATGCTGCTTCGCCGGCCGCCCATAACCCCCTCACGGCCTGCGACCGCTCGTCGAGGACCCTTCCGTTGTCGTCGACTCGGATTCCGCCCATGGTGTAGTGAGCCGTGGGCTTTATCGGAATCGGCTCCTCCACTGGATCGATCCCCGCGAATTTCATGGACAGCTCTTTGATGAATGGGAGCCTGGCGTCTATCTTCTCCCTTCCGAGGTGCCTCAGGTCGAGGTGTACGAAGGAGAGACCCGAGTCCTCGTCCTTGAACCCCCTGCCTTCGCCTATCTCTTTCATGATTGACCTAGAGACGACGTCCCTCGGAGCCAGCTCCATCTTCGAGGGGGCGTAGCGCTGCAGGAACCTTTCGCCTTTGGAGTTTACAAGATACCCTCCCTCTCCCCTCGCTCCCTCGGTGATCAGGATGCCGGTGGGAATCAACCCTGTCGGATGGAACTGCATGAACTCCATGTCTTCAATGGGAAGGCCCGCACGGTATGCCAGCCCGATTCCGTCCCCGGTGACACTTGCTGAGGTCGCTGTGAACTTCCAGAGTTGCCCTGCCCCTCCGGTGGCTATTACGGCCGCCTTTGCCTTGAGGAAGACGAACTTCCCCGTCTTCAGCTCAATTGCGGTGCAGCCCTTGAAGGTCCCGTCTTCCACGACGACGGAGGTCACGAAGGTCTCGTCATACCTAGACCAATTGTCGTACTCCTGGAGTTTGTCGTAGAGAGTCCTCATCTCAAAGAAGCCCACCTTGTCTTGAGCGAAGGTCGCTCTGTCGTAGCTATGGCCCCCGAATGGTCTCTGGGCTATCCGCCCGTCCTCCCTCCTCGACCAGGGCATCCCCCACCTTTCCAGCTGCCTCATCTCTTCCGGGCAGTGTGAGACGAACTTCCACACGGAATCTTGGTCGGCCAAGAAGTCGCTCCCCTTGATGGTGTCCCAGGCATGCAGCTCCAAGCTGTCGCCTTCTTCGGGATAGAGGACGGCGGCCGTCCCTCCTTCGGCTCCTACAGAGTGACTGCGCATGAGGGCGAGTTTGGAGATGACGGCGAGACTCAGACCCGAGCCGCCGGACAGCGACAGCACTTCGGCCGCCGCCCTAAGGCCGGCGAGACCGCTCCCCACAATGATGACATCGTGGTCTATGGCCTCGACCATCGCCTAGGGTCCAGACGAGGGGGATTTACGGATGCTCTTGTGCTGTTGGGGATCCCGCACTCTCAGCATGGTTGCTCAAGTGCCACGTAATGTCGGTGAAACCATGGAGAAGGAAGGGCGAAGGCGCAGGCCTTAGGACGAAGATGGCCTAGTCTCCCAGGTCCTCGAGCTTCGCGCCCAGATACCCGTAGACGCCCGTCTTCAGAACCTTCATTCCCAAGAGCGCACACTTTATCCTGGAGGGACCGAGGTCTGGGTTTCCAAGCAACTTCAGTATGTCTTCTTTCGCGAGTTGCTTAACCCAAGTGAGGTCCTTACCCTTCGCCAGCTCGGTCAACATGGACGCCGAAGCCTGGCTGATCGCACAGCCCTTGCCGAAGAACTTGATCTGTTCAATCTTATTTCCGTCCCCTACTTTGATCTGTATGTCTATTTCGTCTCCACACAGGGGGTTTGTATCGTGGGAGCTGATGTCGAACTGGTCCAGCTTGCCGAAGTTCCTCGGGTTCCTGTAGTAGTCGAGGATCAGTTCCTTGTATATGTCGCTAGCACTCATATCTTGAAGATGCTCCTTGCCTTCTGAAGACCGGCGCAGAGGGCGTCGATGTCGTCGTAAGAGTTGTAGACGTAGAAGCTTGCCCTGCTGGTGGCCGCCACACCAAGCCAGCTCATCAGGGGCTGGGCGCATTGGTGGCCCGAGCGAATCGCCACGCCCTCTTTGTCGAGGATCGTCGCGAGGTCGTGCGGATGGATGTCGGCCAGGTTGAAGGAGACCACTCCCCCCTTGAGGGCCACATCCTGCGGTCCGTAGTGCTGGAACCCCTTCACCTTCGAGAGCGCTTCCATGGCATACTTCAGGAGCCCCAGCTCGTGATTCCTCACGCGCGCCATCCCCAGAGCCGTCAGGTAGTCCACCGCAGCCCCCAGTCCTATCGTGTCCGCGATGTTGACAGTGCCTGCCTCGAACTTGTGCGGGACGTCGTTCCAGGTCGAGTGGTCCAAGAAGACTTCGCGAATCATTTCCCCTCCTCCCTGAAAGGGCTCCATCTCTGAAAGAAGGTCCTTCCGGCCTGCCAACGCACCAATCCCGGTTGGCCCCAGCATCTTGTGTCCTGAGAACGCATAGAAGTCGCAGCCGATCGCGGAGATATCGACCGGCATGTGAGGCACGGCCTGGGCCCCGTCGACGAAGGTGGTCGCTCCGGCCTTCTTCGCCTTTGAGCAGATCTTTGTCACGTCGTTGATGGTGCCGAGGACGTTGGAGCAATGGGTGACTGCGACGAGGCGCGGTGATTCCTTCAGAGCCTCCTCGAATTGTGCCATGTCGAGGGTCCCGTCTGGCAGCAGGCCGACGAACCTGAGCTTGGCGCCTTTCTGCTTCGCCAAGAGCTGCCATGGGACGATGTTGCTGTGGTGCTCCATCATAGTCGTCACGAGCGTGTCTCCGGATCTCACGGACTTCTCGCCCCAGGCGAACCTCACGAGGTTGGACGCCTCTGTCGCCCCCCTGACGAAGACGAGCTCCCTGGGAGCGGCCCCCACGAACCGAGCCACCCTCTCCCTCGAGGACTCGTACGCTTCGGTAGCCTCCTCTCCCAAGGTATAGACCGTACGGTGGACGTTGGCGTTGTAGCGCGAATAGTAGTCTACGAGAGTGTCGATTACCTGCTTGGGCTTCTGGCTCGTCGCCGCGTTGTCGAGGTAGACCAGCCTCCGGCCGTGGACCTTTCTTTGGAGAATTGGGAAGTCTTGCCTGATTCTTCCGACATCGAGAGTTTCAGCCTGGGGCAAGAACTTTGAGACTTCCTATCAGACTTCCACGAAAATCGTCTCGCCTTCTATTTTAAGATTGAAACTTCGCAGAGGTGCAATCGCAGGCGGGTTGAGGACCTGGCCTGTCCTGAGGTCGAACTGGGAAAGGTGAAGAGGGCAGACGACTCTTTCCTCGATGATGAAACCCAGTCCCAGGTCCGCGTCTTCGTGGGTGCAGGTGCCGCTCAGCGCGGAGACTTCACCCCCTATCCTTGCGAGGAGAAGGTGGACACCCTTCAAGTCGAGTGTCAGCATCGTCCCTTCCGCCAATTCCGATGCCTTGATCGCCGGGACGAACTCTCCCATGACTCTCATCTGTACTTGTAGTGCCGCTCGAAGATGTCTTCGGACTGCTTGGCTTCCGGGGTGGTCTCCCCGGTCTCCGCGAGGAGGGTCTCCCTGTCGACTAGCCTGCTCTTTTTCCCATGCCACTTGCCCTCAATCATGAACCTCGCGCCCTCCCTCGTCTGTTCGATGGGGATTCGAGAGAGGACAGGTTCGAAGAAGCCCAGGACGACCATCTTCCTAGCCTCGTCGAGAGGAAGACCTCTTGCCATGAGATAGAAGAGCTGTTCCTCATCGACCTGCGCAACTGAAGCAGAATGGGTCGCCTTCACTTCGTTGTTGTCGATCTCGAGCCCAGGGATTGCGTCAGACTTCGCACCCCGCTCGAGGATCATCGCGTGGTGGGCAAGGTACGAGCGGGAGTTCTTCGCCTCTCTAACGATCTTGATCATTCCCTTGAAAATCGATTGCGACTCGCCCTTCAGGACGCCCCGTGCCTGAATCGAACCGGTCGAATCCCGAGCGTTGTGAATCAGGTTCGACTCGAAGTCATATCTCTGCTTTGAGTCAGTGAAGAAGATTTCGAACCCTTCGGCCACAGAACCCCTGCCGTTCAGGAGGAAGTTCATCCTGGAGCGTGACACCTGGGCGCCGAGGGAGAGGACGCTGGCAGTCGCCCTGGAGTCGCTCAGGGTCTCGATCGCTCGGTTGGAAAGATGGACGGCCTGTTCGTCGAGCAGCTGGATGGACGAGAAGTCGACGTGAGAACCGGGTCTGGCGTGAATCTCTACGTTCGAGGCCACCAGTGAAGGACCGAGGGAGCCCCTCGAATAGAGCTCCTCCAGAAGGACGAGCCTGGAAGCCTCGTCGGCGTAGACGAAGGTCTGGTCGATCACGCTCGACTTGGGCGAGTCGAGCAATAGCATCTTGCGCAGGGGCTTGTCGAGGGTCACGCCCTTTGGAACGTAGACAAGAGTCCCGCTGTTGAAGAAGGCCTTCACGAAAGCAGCGAACTTGTCTCCACCTGACTCCACGAGCCGCGCCTCGAAGAGGCGCCTGACCATCTCTCCGTCGCTCTCGAGGGCGTCGTGCAGAGGCAGCAGCTTCACGCCTTTCGAGGCGGTCTCCTGGTCGAGCTCGGCGTGAATCTGGGTCTCGTTTCCCTGGAGGAGGATGTTGGTCTCCTTGCCCGTCAGGAAGCCCGAGAACAAGCTGCGGAAGTCGACGGTGGTCTTGCCGGGGACCATCCCGAACCTGGAGAGGTCAAAACTGGAGATGCCGGCATACTTCGTATAGAGGGGGTTCTTCTCTGGCGGCAGAGAGGAGAATTCAGCCAGGGCTTTCAGCCTGGAGTCCCTGAGCCACTCCGGTTCGTTCAGCGACTCGGAGAGAGCCCGGGCGAGGTCCTCGTCGAACGAACTTGCTTTGGTCAAGGACAATCCCCATCAATCTCCGAACGCGGGCCTCAACCGACAGCGTTCGTCATTTCGAGCGACATAAGGCGGTTGAACTCTACGGCGTAGGCCATGGGCAACTCCTTGGCGAAAGGCTCGAGGAATCCGTTGACTACCATGCTCAGAGCGTCTCCCTCGGAGATACCCCTGGCCATCAGGTAGAAGAGCTGTTCCTCGCCGACCTTCCCGACGCTCGCCTCGTGGGTCACGGTGGCATCGTCTTCCTGGATCTCCATATAGGGGTAGGTCGCGGTCGTGCTCTTCTCGTCTATGAGGAGCGCGTCGCAGTTGTGCGACACCGCGTTTGAAATCAGATAGGTATGGTCGGACGTTTCGAGGTTGTAGACTGGGCCCCGGTAACGGGTTGTCTCCAGCCTTCTTATTGGCACATAGACGAATCGGTCGTCTATTCGTGCCTGTATCCTCGGACTCTGGTTGGACCTGACGTCATACTTTTGGTGAACATTCACCTTTCTCCCTTGGATGAGATCCGGACGACTTGCGTTTGTGATTCGGAAGAACTGTCCCCTTCGAGCTCCCAGTAGCTGGAGCTGCGTGGCAAGTAGCCTTGAAGTCGTGACCACATGAACCACGTTCCTCTTGCCGGCAGAGTTTGTTGTGGTCGTACCATCTCCTGAGGTGTATCCCTCCATGAAGGAGTCGACTATCGCTTGGTTCCGATGCAGCATGATGAAGTCCGGAATGTGTTTGTTCGGTGCGCCCTTTCCGCACCATGCACAAAAGGCCCTGGATAGAACCTCAGCGAACACCACAACCTCCATGCCTTCCTCCTCCTTGCGTCGGTAGGATCGAACCTTGTATCCCAAGCGTTGGAACGTCGAGGCTATTCTGTCCCTCAGGTCAGTCTCTGTTGAGTTGAGTGCGAATTTCATCTTGTCCTGACTTGAATAGCCCTCTGCAACGTAAATGCCAAGGAGCCAAGCCGTGTCGATATCTAGCAGGAAGATACTCCGATGCCTTTTGCCTATCATCGTGTTCAGTCCTCTAGCGCCCTTGGCAAAAGGCGTCAGGTCCAGCGACGTGATTTCTACTGTTCCCTTGATGCGAGGTACCGCAAGATAGTCTCCGTCAACCCGTGAGCGCTTGGCAGCCAGATCTAAGGCAGGCTTCCAGACCGGTCTGCCAAGTTCTATTCTTGACGTATGCGCATGTCTGCCGTTGCGCATGACACATGGATATGTGACTCGTGAGTGCGCTACAAGCATTGGATGTTCGGGCGTAACTTCGATGGGTAACAGACCTACAGCACGAATCTTCACCAGGTCGCTGTCAAATTCATTGACGTAGGTTCTCGTGACAGTGTTTTCGCCGTGACTTCCCACTGCGTGGTCGCCTGCAATGTACTCGGCAATTGGTTTGTTGTCTCCGAGAATCATGGTGTCAGGTTTCACGCAGCGCACGCTGGACTTCACGTTCTTCGCCCCCTTTGCGATGTACAGAAGACCTCTGTAGGCCGTATGGCCTCCATCCTTGGAGACGGACCTTGAAAGTATCTTGGACGTGGTGTCCCTCGCCAGATGAATCGCCTTTCCTCCGGTGTCCTGGACCTGGCCCGCGCCTGCGTAGGCCACGGAGATGATGTCGGCCTTTGCCCTGGGCCCTAGAAGATAGATCGATGGGTACTTCCTCGTCAGCCGCGAGCCGCCGTTGAAGTCGACCCAGGAGACCGTCGAGTCTTCGTAGGCGTGCGCCCTCTTGGTCACGAGGTTGAGGACGTCCCTCGACCAGTTCTGCAGAGTCGTGTACTTCACGAGGGAGCCTTTCTGCGCGACTATCTCTACCACTGCAGAGTGAAGCGACTGCGATGAATAGACGGGAGCTGAGCAATTGTGTACGGCAAACCCCTTGACTAGGTAGGATTCGTCACCTTCGACTCCGAGGTTGTAGACTTCGGAATTGAACCGCTCTGACAAGATCCGCCTTATCGGTACGAAGAAGTGGTTGCCTCTCCTTCTAACTTCGCTCCAACTTTTGCTCACCGTGTACTCGACAATGTACTGAGTCTTGCGCACGATCTTTCTACCCATAATCGTATCCTCAGAGCTCTCACGGATGTTCACGTTCGCGAAAATACCTGACCTTGCCAATATTTCCTGCAACTGAAAAGCAAGCATCCTGCTTGCAGTAGACGCGCGGATCATTACTGAGCTGACCCGCTTCTTCTCGTATCTGTTGCCGTCTCCTTTCAGATAATACCGAAGCATGAGCATTTGACGCGGAGGAGGGAGGGCCATGACAGGCTCGGAGAGGGACTTCGAAGCAGCTCCTGATCCGCAATTTGACATGCATGACTCAATCAGCATCTGTGAATAGGAATCGACAGAGTAGTACCTTCCTCTTGAACGATGGATGCTGGCCTTCTCTCCGACTGAATGAATCAGCTCGACAAGCTCGTAGGCAAGCTGTCGTTCGGATTCGGATTCGCCGAAGCTGAACTGGAGGACGTCGCGCCGGAGCTTTGCGTTGTAGGAGACAGACCCTTCTGCCAAATAGATCCCCAGAATCTTCAGCAGAGAATCGGAAAGCAGCTCGTCGTCCCTTTCTTCTGTTGGAACAACATAGACGAGGAAATCGCCAACCTCGAGCTGACCTGCCCCGATGAACTGTGGTTCTGCCTTCAGCAGTTTCACAGTCGATGCCTCGGGCAACCAACCATTTCTGCTCTTCCGGGTTGAGACAACACTCCTTTTCACCGCAAACACGGCGTGCTCCGGAGTCAATCTCAGCGAATTGGCGCTCGACTGCGCGACGATCGTCAGCATTGGTCCTGAATACGGATGTATGTACTTCTTCGTGACCTCTTTCTCTGTGCCCGTATGAGTTACGACTGTCTCGTGCGGCTCGATCTCCTGGATTTGTCTTAGCGCATAACCCTGGCTGACAAGTTCGTCGGCAGGCAGGCATCCCTCCATGTAGGTCACCTCGCTGTAAGGCTCTCCGATGATCAGGGTCCTCTCGAACTGGCCCATGTTCCGTTCGTTGATTCTGAAGTAGGCCTGAAGAGGCATGCTGACCTTGACCCCTTCGGGGACGTGCACGAAGCTTCCGGCGCTCCAGACCGCGGTCTGAAGGGCGGCTATGTAGTTGTCCTGATACGGGACGACCGTGCCGAAGTACTTCTTCATGATCTCAGGGTACTCCTTGAGAGCCGTCACGGTGTCGGTGAAGACCACGCCCTGCTTCGAGAGCTCGCCCTTCGCGGCATCGGGGCCTCGGCACAAGCTTCCTTGGCTGTCACCTACAAGGGGCACCCCGTTGGCGAGTACTTTGCAGACATCCTCGTCGAGGGCGTATTGGTGATGGAACTAAAATGCG
>JBEKJM010000022.1:0-22606 GCA_050011215.1 Nitrososphaerales archaeon | reverse complement strand
AGGTCGTAGGCGTTGATGTTGCCAGCCTGCATGTCGGTGACTGCGGTCGTGTCCGAGGAGGCAACCAAGTAGGTTATCGAATTGATCTGAGGACCGACGGTCTTGACGCTTCCTGGAGAGAGCAACGGCTTGGTGGCCGCAAATGCGGTAGACGCTGATGAGAGCACCAGGAGTGCAGCAACGGCGAACAAAACGTACTTGCCTGTCATGCCATCAGGGAGAGAATACGACTGGGGAGAACTTACGGGTTGCTACCAAGCCTGCGTTCACTTTGCGCGCGCTACGCTTCTGGATGTGGTTCCAACCCCATTCTAGTAGCGAATCCAGGCCGAGCTACACCACTTTGACCAAGTGTTCCGTGCTCACGATCGAAATCCACTTTCAGAACCTGTTTGGGGGCTGGCCCCACCGAGCCCGAACACGAAGCAAGATAGGGAGGGGCATTACACCACCTAGTCGAAAGCCCCCCGGGGCAAACTCCAGCTTCTTTGGCGAATCGGAGCGATACTCAGGCTCTTCTGGTACTCAGTATTTGACGCGGCTCAGCTTTGAAAACGGAATGTACAGCAGCAGGGTTACCAACATCAGAGCCGCCCCGGCCCCTATGAACAGCACGCCGATTGTAGTGACGCTCGCCAAGAAGCCAAAGAGGACGGCCGCGATGACTGGGGCTGCAGAGAGCAACGACCTCATCACGGTTCCCGCTCGCCCCAGAATCTCGCCTGGCACCTGTGTCTGAATCAGCACCTGGATTGGGAGATTGATGACTGCGTTCACGATGCCCATCAGCGAGACGATGATGAGGGCGGGTGGAATCGAGGTGACCAACCCAGCCAGTATCATCAGCACTCCGAAGACGGCCACACCGAGGAAGAGCAGTTTCCCCACATATCCTCTGAAGTTCACCTTCCCGATTGCGATGGAACCAGCGATCATGCCCAAAGCGGACGCTGCGAGTGTGAGTCCGTAGATCAAGGCGCCCCCGTGTATCCAGACCTTCACGTAGGGTGCGAAGAGGACAGTCGCACCTCCGCTGAAGAAGTTGACCAGGAACCCGAACACAATCAGCTCAAGGAAGACCCTGGTCTGCCTTACGTAGGACAGCCCTTCTCTGAACTCCTTCCAGAATCCACTTTCGCCCTGTTGAGGCTTTCCCTGGACTGCGCCGCCCACCCTGGTCTGACCGTACGACTTGGCAACGAGCGTCAACATGGCGGCCGCGAAGAAGAAGGTCAGACTGTCATAGGTTATCGACGCGCCAGCGCCGACCGTAGCCAACACTATGCCCCCGGCCGTGTAGCTTGCAAGTTGGTTCGCGGACGTGCTCAGCATGAAGAGACCGTTGGCTGCCCCGAGGTTCTCCTTGCTTACGATTCTTGGTATTATCGCTGTGTTCGCAGCCGTGAAGAACTGGGTTCCGGTGTAGAGAACGAGGACCATCAGGACTAAAAGAGAGAAGTTCAGCTCACTCGTGACATAGAGGAGCGAGACTGCGGCAGTGACGACCCCCTGCGCAACGTTGCTTGCAATCATCAGATTCCTGCGATTCAGCCTGTCGGCGTAGACCCCTGCAATCGGACTCGCGAATACGCTGGGCAGGAGTACGGCGGCCTGAGTGATTCCCACCAACGTGGTCGAACCGGTCGTGACGAGGACAAGCCAGAGCAGGGCGACGTCGAAGACTGCATCCCCCGACTGCGACACCACCTGACTCACCCAGAGCGAACTGAAGGAACGGTTTCTGAAGAGCGTGGAGTAGCTGGGGTGTTCAGCCGTCAATGTCCGCCCCTACCCCTGACAAGACAGGGGCTTCAAAAGGTAAGGGGCATCCATATGGTGGTCCCAATCCCCCCCGGGGCAAGCCGTATAGGGGATAGTCGTGGTCCAAGCGTCATGAGAGAACCAAGGACGCTAGTTTTGACGTGGTTCGCCGCCTGTGGCCTCATCACCTTGGCGCTTGTCCCGATTCGGTTGTATGTCCTTTCTGCTAACGATTGGCTTGTCGGAGCGCTCTCGACGATAGCGCTCGCGTTCTTCGCGGCACACTTCCTCATCGCTTGGCTGTGGAAGCCCAAGGCTGTCAAGACGCCTCCCTGAGAATCTTTGAGTGCTTGCGGCTCGCTTCGGGAATGAATGAAGAACTAGGCAGAACTTAGGGTAGGCTCCCCTTGTGTGGGGTCTCGGTCGAGCCGCTTACCTATCTCTATGATTGAGGAGTACTGTCACGCTTCGCGTAGTATTCGTTCTCTGAGTTTGTCGCTTTTTTCGCGGGATTCTTTCTCAGCGCGCCCACTATGGTGACGATAATCCCAGCGATCACGCAAACGATACCGGCGAGCACCAGCAAACCCGAGCTGACGGTTCCTAAGAGGGTGCCCGTGACCACGATCTTCGTGGTTGGCTGTACCGACGAGAAGACAACGTAGTTGAAATCTCCCCGGAGTCCAATGTAGGTCTTAGACGAAGCAGCAGTCGAATTATAGGGAACTGCATACGAACCAATATCGGTGGAGTTCACTTCACTAATATCCTGAGCAGGTACCATCCCGCCGACACTTGCGGGGGACCTAACGACGACCACGGAGTCGTTGAGGACCAGCTCCGCCGAAACATACTCTCCCGCAGTGGGTTGAGTGAAGCTCGTTATGCTCGTGGTCGAATTCTTCAGGTTGTACCCGCCCACGGCCGCCAGGGCAATTCCAACCACTAGGATGATGAGTCCTATCGTCAGAGTTCGAGTCCTCACGCTGCGGTCCCCTCTGTATATCTGGCGCTAGATGTGGACTCATAAATGAATCGAGTATCGTCTTCCAGTCGAACAGCGAACTCTGAACCGCGGTGGAAGGCGAACAGAATCCTATCGGCCAAGGCGCAACACGGGTGCCTCCTCCTCAGCCAATAACGACTTCGGCCGGTACAAGATTTGTAGTCAACAGATGCAGACTCGTTAGGGGGATGCTCAGTAGGAAACGGTGGACATGATCCAGCCCACATGAATGACTCAGTATACGGTCGAGGTGTCCCGAATGCGGAAACAAGACTCAGATTATCTTGCCGCGCGCGCTTAGGGCGCAATGCGCCGGATGATGTGAATTTGAAATTCACGTCGCTGAATCTCATCTTCGGACGACGTATATTCTGACGCCAAGTGGGCTCCTAAGACGATACAGGCATGCACGAAGCTAGTGTTGTTACTAGATTTGGTCTAGTTGTATCGAACTTTGGAACGGGCCCGCTGGCTCTAGCAAGTTCAATTTCTCAAGAAAGAAGCAGATTCTCTTGAAAGTAGGAACAGCCAAAATAGGAACAGCCAAAAGCCTAGCAGTTTTGATTTTGCTGACCGTTGTTGCCCTCACAAGAGGTGCTCAAGTTTCCCCCGCTGCAAACGCTAGTGTATCTAACGCATCCACGACAAGCACAAACAACGCGCACCCGAGCGCCCTAACTCAGCCAACAACAACTTCGCCTGGTTCTGCCGCGAGCGCAGGTGACTCTAATAAGCCTGAGTCAAAACCCGGTAACGCAGGATCCTCTGCAGATCCTCCATTGAGCGCTTCTTCCACTAAGGTAAACTGCGTTCCCTCCTCGGTCAGTTTCGGTTCTTCCACCCTTTGCACAGCCACCGTAAGCGGCACTTCAGAACCAACGGGAGCCGTGAACTGGTCCACTTCAGAACAGGGTTCGTTCTCCAGCACC
Organism: Nitrososphaerales archaeon; assembly: GCA_050011215.1. GTDB lineage: Archaea > Thermoproteota > Nitrososphaeria > Nitrososphaerales > Gagatemarchaeaceae > UBA183. The sequence goes on along the minus strand of JBEKJM010000022.1, from coordinate 18,910 downwards.
ATGTACGGCTGCGACTACAGCGACACGGGGAGTTCGCTGTACGCGATAGATTCCACAACTGGAGAGACCACGCTGATAGGACCCATGTACGTCTACGGCTGCCTGGGGTTGACATTCAGCAACAATGGAGATCTGATTGCATATGGATATGCCTCAAACGAGTCCCTTGGGATTTTCAACGTTGATGTCTCAACCGGAGCGGCCACGCTTATCGCGATTGTAAGTTCACCGACAGGATGCCCCAACTATGAATTGTTAGGCTTTGCCTCAAACCCGTCTAATGGAACATTATATGCAACGTTCAGCAACTGTCTTGTCACCATAGATCCTAGAACCGGCGCCGCGACTGAAATCGGAACCCCCGACTACGGTACCTATTATGGAAGTGCTCTAGCTTTCGGTCCGAGTAACATACTTTATTCTGCTGGAGGCTATCCGTCTCTCACTCTCTACACACTAGATCCGACGACTGCCTCTACCACGCACGGCGTCGTACTCGCAGGTTCCCCATCGTCGGGATGTTCAATGGAGGCAATGACCTTCAACGAAGGTGAATTATACGGAGTACTTCATTGTTCTGGGAATTCCGAATACTACTTCGTTAGCATAGACACATCCACGGGAGCCATGACTGTCATTGGACAACCATCCGAGGGTTTGGTTGCGATAGCTGCCGGGCCATATTGCAACCTCTCATCGGGTACATGTTCAGCAACGTACACTCCAACACCCCCTACTTTGGTTTACGGTTGTGCTACTCCAGAAGATACTTCGTTCCTCTATGCTATAGACCCGACAACGGGAGAAGCGACGCTTATTGGTTCCATGGGAATGAATTGGTGTTCAGGTCTTGTTTTCAGCGCAAACGGAACGCTGTACGCCTTTGGCGAGGGTGAAGATGGGAATCCCGCACTATTCACCGTCAATGTCGCAACGGGAGCGGCGACTCTGTTAGGAGAGTCACTTACACCCCGTCAGAGTGCAGTATATGATTGCAATTCCGACTTGGGTCTTGCCTTGAGCCCCACTGATGGGACATTATACGCGGCGATCGACAATTGCATTGTTACGTTAGCTCCGAGTAATGGCACTGCCACAATCATCGGACAAACAGAATACATAGATTATTATGATTACGGGAGTGCCCTAGCTTTCAGCCCGAGCAACACACTCTATGCAGCTTCGGATGGGCTATACACGGTTAGTCCAGAAACTGCTGCAGACAGTCAAGTAGCCCAATTCTCGGGCTACCCGTCGGGATGCAATGATAGCGACAGTGAAGTCTCAGGCTTGAGCTTCAACGGAAACACGCTATACGGCGTGCTGGAATGCGCAGTGGGGAATTACCTCGTTACCGTAAACACGACCACAGCTGCCATGACTGTCATAGGACAGACTCTCGATGATTTGTATGCGATTGCGTGGCTACCCAATTGCGCCCTGTCCACCTCTTCTTGTTCCACAATTCCCACGCCCACTCCGACAACCATCACAGCGTATTATCAGGGTGACTCTAATTATGCCCCCAGTTCGGGCTCGTTCGTTCTCAATAGTGTTATTTCACCAGTGACAGTCTTCTGTTCTCCTTTGTCCGTCGGGGCGAGCGAGGCCACAACCTGCACCGCAAGTGTGAAGGGCAATTCTCCAAGCGGGACGATGACTTTCTCTTCGTCGAGCAGTTCAGGGAGTTTTGTTCCGTCGAACGGCGTGTGCACTCTGTCATCAGGCTCTTGCTACGCAACCTATTCTGACACGACAGCAGGGAGTGTAAATATCACAGCAAAATATGGTGGAGACTCTCACAACAATCCGAGCTCTGGATCTTTTATCGTAACGATACTTGTTGTTGCAACAACCTCCACGGGCATCATCTGCTCTCCTTCACCAGTCACAGCAGGATCTCCCACAAAGTGCACCGCTACTGTGACCGGAAGCTCTCCAAGCGGCGTCGTGTCGTGGTCCAGCTCGGGTAGCGGGTCCTTCGATTCATATTCGTGCACACTTTCAACCGGCACGTGCTCGGTAGACTATACTCCAGCCACTTCTAAATCGCCGGTTAATATTACCGTGAGTTACAAAGGAGACTCAAAGAACGGACAAAGTACTGGCGCTTTCTCCCTTGCAGTTTCGAAAATAACAACCACAATGTCTCTGAGCTGCTCTCCATCGTCTGTTGAGATAGACGCTCCAACTACGTGCACTGCTTCCTATATCTCTTCGATTGCACCCACTGGAACAGTGTCGTTCACCACCTCAAGCTCAAACGGTGGTGCGGTTACGCCTTCATCTTCCTCCTGCACGTTGAGCGGCGGCGCCTGTTCAGTGACTTTCAAGGGGTCGCTAAACCACGCAGGTGCGGTCACGGTAACTGCGACCTATCCGGGCGATTCGAACAGCCTCGGAAGCTCTAACACATTCTCGCTTTCAATTAACAAGAATCCAACCACCACCGATGTTAGCTGCGTACCTTCATTGTTGAATCCTACCAAATCCACTACTTGTACAGCTGCAGTTTCCAGCAGCTTCAACCTTCCAGGCTACAATGGGCCATATGCAGCGGCTTACGATCCTGAAAACGGCTACGTCTACGTTGCTAACGAGGGCAATGGGTATGCGCAGGGCTGGGGTGACACGGTTTCGGTAATAGACGGTGCGTCGGGAACGCTGGTCACAACCGTGTACGCAGGTTACGCCCCTGATGGTGTAGCCTACGACTCAAAGAATGGACTCATCTATGTGTCTGACGGCGGCTCGGGTTCGGGCAACACCGTCGCGCTGATAAATGCATCCACGAATACACTTGTCCAATTCGTGACTGTTGGAAATGCCCCGTACGGGATTGCATATGATTCCGCCAATGGGTACATTTACGTCGCTAACTACTGGGATGACTCGGTTTCCGTCATAAATGGAAACGTATCGCTCGGATTCATCCCCCTCCTGTGCGCGGGATTTGAACGGCAAGGCTCCTACTGCGGCCCCGCGGGTGTGGCGTACGACTCAAAGAACGGCTACATCTACGTAGCGAATCAACTCTCTTATCCTGGAACTATCTCCGTGATTGACGGTTCGAACAACTCTCTGATTGCGACGATTGACTGGTACGGTACAGCGCTCGGATCAGGGACCAATGCGATCACTGTCGACCCTGACAACGGATTCATTTACGCAGCCGCGGCGAACGGAGACATCTACGTTATAAGTCCCGCCAGCACTTCAGACAACACAATCGTACAGTACGTTCCGACTAGTTTGACTGGCGGCGAGTACTACGATGGAATTGCATTTGACTCGAACAATGGAAATATCTATGCAGCCTCTCAAGACGGCTACGTTGCAGTAATAGACGGAAGAACAAACGCTCAAGCTGGGGAAGTGGAGGCTGCCCTCGGGGCGTCGGGAACTGCGATTGACAACTCAAACGGTTACATCTTCGTTGCCGACTGGCTCAACAACACAGTCGCTATGATAGAACCAGCCGCATCCGCTCAGGGTGAAACGATCACTTTCTCGCAGAGCGGAGGGACTGGGAGCGTTTCTTTTGGCTCCACGACTTGTGCTCTCTCGTCCGAAGGTGCGTGCAGTGTCTCGATAACGGCTCTGACCATAGGCAGCGTCACCATTGAAGCGTCTTACGGCGGAGATTCAAATTACGGTCCCAGTTCTGGCACTTTTTCGCTTACAATCGCCTCGAAAACTTCCACTTCTGTCGTCTGCACTCCCTCTCCTGTCTATTCTGGAAGTCCAACAACTTGCACGGCGACTGTGACCGGAACGTCCCCGACCGGAACGGTGTCCTGGTCGACTTCGGGACGGGGAGCGTTTTCAACCAATTCGTGCACTCTGTCATCATCCGGCTCGTGTTCTGTTTCGTATAGGCCATCCTCTTCAACTTCGCCGGTTACGATTACTGGAGCCTACAACGGGGACGCCAACAATTTTGCAAGTTCGGGGATATTCTCCCTCAAGGTGAACCCCACTACAACCACGACCACTACGACAACCAGTGGAAGCGGAAGCTGTGGATGCAGTGACGAGAAGTCATACACAGACCCAGCAGTGAGCAATCCATCCGACCATCCGGCCGTTGGAACCTATCCGTCACCGGACAAGAGCACAAACGCAAGTATCACTTCTATCTCGGGTTCGCTATATCTGGCGGTGACCAAGGGATCTAACACAATAATCCCTCCGCAGCTGAACCCCGTTGCTTGGGGATGGAGTCCAAATGGCCGCTACTTTGTTTTGGCGATTCATCCATCTTCTTGGGATAGCAACAAGGTCCAGATGTATGTCTACGACCTAGACGGAAGCAGTCCTTCCACTCCGACGATTCAAGAAACGATGGATCTCGGAACAGTGGCTGAAGGGAGCCCGGACAACACAGCGAGCTACGGAACCGTGAGTTGGAGCTGGGGATTCAGCCCGAACAGCGCGTTGTTTGCACTATTCTACGACGATGTCGATTATTCTAATGTGCAGGTCCACCTCTGGGTCGCAAGCAGCGGCCAATACTTGGTGACAACCTCCTCGCCCACCACGCCGTTGCCGACGATCCAGTTCAGTCCGTGCAGTGATCTCTTCATGGTCTCTGATCAGACGGCCTCGTTCGGTTCAAATCTGGGCACAGTCAATTTCTACGAAACGTGGGCTGCCAGCTCAGTGTACGAGTCGGTCAGCATAATCGGCACTCCTTTCTCAGCCTCGACGGACAAGGACGCTAGTGGAAACTACATAGTTGAGCTCACTGGGATGAGTCTGAGCAGCTTTGCCAGCCCTCAGTGCACGCAGGGAGCCACTACAACCACTACAACCACTACTACCACAAGCACTTCGAGCGAATCCGGTACCATTCCAACGAAAGTAACAGTCAAATGCGACGATAGCACACTCGACCGGGATTCAAACACATTTTGCACGGCCACGGTGACTGAGACGTCCGGGGGCGGATCATATCCGCCTGGATCCATCGACTGGTATGCAACCGACGGCGAGATTGGGGATTCCTGCGTTCTTTCCTCTGGATCTTGTTCGGTGATGTACACGGCCAGCGGCACCTCCCCTCAGGTGACGATAACTGCCAATTATAATGCAACCGAAGGTTCGAACTTCGAAAACAGCCAGGGTACATTCCAGATCACAGTCAACCTCCCCAATTCATCTCACACAGTGATCAACTGCACTCTCAACTCCGATAACACTTTCACGTGCGCGGCTACGGTGACGGGCAACAACCCCAGCGTCCCACCCTCTGGAGATGTGAACTGGTATACCGATCCGGAAGGTCAAGGCGACTTCTCACCGAACCCATGCGTACTCTTCGCCGATACTCCTCCCGACGGCTCCGCGTCTTGTCCAGTGATCTTCACTCCCAGCGTCTCTGGACAGATAACAATCACAGGAGAATATCAAGGAGACACGCACAACTCGGCGAGCTCAGGTTCCACTACGATCGCTGCTATCGCTGTGACTGAAACTACTACTGAATCGAACAAGGCTCCAACAGAAACTTACATAAGCTGCACCCCAACCGATCCAGACTCCAGCACCGAATGCACGGTGACTGTGAGCGGAGGAAACAATCCCACTGGCGATATAACTTTCGATTGGAATGAACTCATAGGGGGACTCCCCACCATCCTTCCCACCTGCCAGGCGCCATCATGTATGTTCACAATCTCGGACGTTGGAACTACAAACTCAACAATCATGGCGAACTATATGGGAGATTCCAATAATGCTCCGAGCTCCGCTGGGTGGAACTTGAACGTTGGAGCAACCAGCACCGAGTCTGGAAGCGAAACAACATCTTCAGAGTCCGGTAATCCATGTGACGCGCCCGACTCTGGTTGTGATGTGAACGAAGTAACAGATCCTGCCTACGTCCTGCTGACCGATCCTACTACCGGATTCCAAGCAGGTTGCAACGCCACCGGCATCGTAGTCGACACAATTCCTGGTGCAACAGTGGCAAACACGAATCCTTCTGCTCTTACTCCATGTTCGGGAGGAACGGAGAAGACCACGATTCCATCGCCAATTGCCAGCTACTATGACATACAGATTTTCTCGGTAGGCTCCAGCAGCTCATTTACGATCACGTTCACGCTGGCTGACTCCCACGGAAATCAGCTGGGGGCAACCAACTACTTCGGTAGTGTGGTCCAGGGTGCGCCTCTGAGCATGGGACTTATGGTTGGCTCGGTCGGAAGTCTTTCGATTTCGAGCAGTGTAGGCAGCGCCGTTCCGGAGTTTCCGCAATTCGCTGGGCTGGGCATCTTCGTTGTTCTCGGGTTGCTCTATCTCTTGCTCGTTTCCCGACGCGCCGTATTCGATGGCAAGAGTCGTCTCAAGAACTGAGCAGCAAGAAAGGGGCGGTAATCGGAACCATCCCTGTGTTGGAAGACCAGAGGGAATTGCCAAGAGAGCTCTATGAGCTTCGTGCCGGAGGGAGTGCCTGAATTCCCATTCGGATTGTTGGCCAATGGCACAAGATCTGTCGAAGAAATTCCAAACTGAGAAAGGGACTTGAGAGGAAAGTGCCCATAGCATTCTTCTTAATCGACGTGGAGCCAGCATCAGAGAACGAAGTAAGCGAACAGGAACCAGTTAGCGCGCGCACACTTTAGAGGCTGCACGGTTTGGGCAGCTCCCGAATCCTCGCACTGTAGTCGAATAGGGGTCCAAATCCCTGACGTCTGGGGTGGAATCAAGTCTCTTCTGGAAGTCTGGCCTGGATTTGGGCCTTTTTGGATGGCGAGAGAGTCGTTCTGACGCTATTTCTGCGGGCCTGGAGGGATTTGGACCTATAGTTGGATGCTCCCCCGGGGCAAGCCGTTTCATGAGACGAATTTCAAATCGGGGATTTGAACCCCAGAAAGCCGGGGAGTTGAACCTAAAGTGCGATGCCCTTTCCCTTCGCGCTCTAGTCTGTCGCCGTGATAGTAAGCAGGCAATGCCCAAACTGCTGAGAGCCAACAATGCTGCTTGGGCATGGGGACTCTTCTGTGTTTGGACATGGTCAAAGACAATATCCGCAACCGTGAGTCCATCGTGGGACCGCCAAGCTTTCTGCCCAAATCATCACTGGTCGAAGCCTAGGTCCGAATCCGACGGGACGCTCTTCACCGGTCTTGAAGCAGTGGCAAACAGACCCTAACCGATGTGAGATTATTAGGTGAATTTGGAGTCCCTGTGCATGAATTTCACCATCCGAGGTGTTAATACGCCGTACATAGGGACGCCAGAGGTGAGTGGGCCGTGAAAGTGCCACGCTTGAAGCCGATGAAGATGGCTCTTCTCGGTCTGCTGTTCGTCTTTCTGTTTGCCTTCGTGCCGCACGCCTTCGCGTTCTCTAGCGACCAAGCGGCTAGCCTAGAGATAGGCCAGAGGAGCTTCGCCGTACCCGGCACAGGCATCTGTTCGGAAGGACTTCCAGCCAATGTGAGCACGCTAAATTGTGCGGCAGGCGCAGCCTTCGACAAATCGGGGAACCTGTGGGTAGCTGATGAGTACAACAGCAGGGTGCTCGAGTACACCTATCCATTCTCCAATGGCATGGACGCGTCGCTGGTGATAGGCCAACCAAACTTCACCGCAAACAAACCAACAGGCTACCCCCGCCCTCCAACAACTGCGAGCGGGCTGCAGTATCCGAGGGGCGTTGCCTTCGACTCATCGGGGAACCTGTGGGTGGCCGATACGGACGACAACAGGGTCCTCGAGTTCGTGCCAGGCACCAGTGGGTGCCCGAGCGGCCAGTTCTGCGACGGCATGAACGCATCACTAGTGATAGGCCAGTCGAGCTTCACCACAGCCGGGTATGCAACAACTCAGAGCGGGCTGTATTCCCCGTTGAACGTAGCCTTCGACAAATCGGGGAACCTGTGGGTGTCTGATGAGTACAACAACAGGGTCCTCGAGTACACCTATCCGTTCTCCAATGGCATGGACGCATCGCTGGTGATAGGCCAACCAAACTTCACCGTAAGCACAGTAGCAGACAAATTCTACAACCCTCTGTGGATTCCCACTGCGAGCGGGCTGTGGTATCCGTGGGGCCTAGCCTTCGACTCATCGGGGAACCTGTGGGTGGCTGATGAGTACAACAGCAGGGTCCTCGAGTTCACTTACCCGTTCTCCAATGGCATGAACGCATCGCTGGTGATAGGCCAGTTGGGCTTGACCGATCCACGCCTAACCCTACCCAATGCGAGCGGGATGTACAGTCCGTCTGCCGTAGTCTTAGACAAATCGGGGAACCTGTGGGTGGCTGATTTTCGCTACAACAGGGTTCTGGAGTATAGCGGTCCCCTTACGACAACCACAACGACGTCAAGCTCCACCGGAACCGTAGCGCCTGGCACCTTGGTAACTGACACTGCTACCGTAGCGGCCGTCTCATCAACGGCCGGTGCACCGACCGGCAGCGTCCAGTTCTACTTCTGTGGTCCAACCGATACAGCCACGCCTTGCGCTATCTCACCAGCGCACCTATTCGGGGCACCAGTGACCCTGTCAGCGGGTTCAGCCGAGTCACCTGAATCCGAAGGACCTACGGCGGCCGGCTTCTATTGCTGGTCGGCTGTCTATACCCCTGACACCGCAGCCTTCACGGGCTCATCGTCCACGACCACGACCAACGAATGCTTCGATGTGGCAGCGCCCACGACGACAACGACAACCACCACCACGGTCACTTCGCCGACCACGACCACTCAGACAGCTTCGACGACCTCCACAGCCACAGCCACCACCACCACCACGACCGCCACCAGCCTTGCGTCAACAACCGGTACAGCCACGTCAACAACCGGTACAGCCACGTCAACCAGCTATGTGACGTCCACGGTCAAGAGCACGACCACGACATTTAGCGGAACTTGCTATGATCCGGAGGTCACAGTCACTCAGACTTCGACCATCCTCTCACCGACTACTGAAACAACAACGTCGACGTACTATACGACATCCACGGGCACGCAGACGGTCACGGCGACTTCAACGGAGACATTCACGACCACGACGGTCGTGCCTGTGACGACGACGACCACGGAAGTGTCGAGCATAACCGAGTGCTTGACCACGGTCTCATCCTCATCCAGCATCGTTCCTCCGCCCGTTGGTGTCCCTCAGTTCCCGCTAGGCTCTGGTTTGGCAATTGCGGCCATCGGCATCTTGGCCCTGGCCGGATTCATGCGGGTCCGCTCTCCGCGCAAGCCTGTCCCGGCGTAGCACGGCGCACTCGAAGCAACTTCTGCGAAGCCTGGCTTTCAAACCATCTTGAGTGGGGTGTGTATCTTCACGCCGTATTTTGCCTGTTTTTGACCGTGGTTTCCGTCTTGGCCGCAACGCAAACTCCGATCGGTAGGTGACGGCGCGGGCGGCCACGCGGCCCCGGCCGACAGCACGCAGTTGGGAGTGTAGTCACCAATTGCCTAGGAGGGCGACGGAGGGGATACACTAGCCTCAGACTTCGACAGCCGCGCTAGATATTCTCGACACGATCTACCATTGTAGTTACACCTGCCAGAAGAACTCAAACCCATCGACAGGTATCGAGTGAATCCATCTGGGAAAACTGTCACCACCACATCATAACTGCGTGATAGTTCCCTTGCGGCGAGGTAGTTGGCACCCGACGAAACGCCTACACAGTAGCCGCAATTCTCGGCAATGGAAATGGATGCCTCTCTTGCATCGCTGCTTCTAATCGAGACGAGCTCATCGATCATCGGGTTGAGGCCTCCGTTCTCGCTCTTGACTATAGCAGGGATGAAACCGTCGCCGATGCCTGGGATGCCATGCAATCCGGCGGCGCCACCGCTCATGACAGGAGATTCCGCCGGTTCGACCGCTGAGATGTGAACGTTCGGATTGACCTCGCGTAGGGCTTTGGCGACGCCTATGAGCGTCCCTCCGGTTCCAACTCCGGCTGCGAACGCGTCAGCTACGAGCGACCTCTCTCTCAACTGTTGGATAATCTCCCTTCCAGTGGTCAAGCGGTGGCATTCAACATTCAGCTGGTTTGAGAACTGATCCGTACTGAAGTAGTGTTCATCCTGTACCATCTCATCTCTGATTCGGACTGCTTCCGAGAAGCTACCCTCAGAAGAGCACAGGATGAGCTTCGCGCCGAACCTTCGGACAAGCTCTTTCCTCTCTTCGGTTACGTTTTCGGGCATGATGATTGTGGCATCGTAGCCCTTCTGCTTGGCATAGTAGCTGAGAGCTATGCCAGTGTTGCCGCTGGTTGCTTCTACGATCGTCATCCCTTTCCCCAAGAGCCCGCGCTTCTCGCTCTCGTCTATGATGAACTTTATCATACGATCCTTGATGCTTCCGGTCGGGTTGATGCACTCGAGCTTCGCGTAAATGTTGTCCAGTTTGATTAGAGGGGTATTGCCGACCTTCATCATGCCTCCCGCTTCATGGGGGACAGGAAGTCCAAGTGCCTAATTAGTGTTCTAATTCGAACTCACAATCAGGTTGGAACTATCCCGACGGCGTTTACGGGCGAAACCTACGGGGCCCGCTCGACTCTTCAAGAGAGGAGAGTACGTCCAAAGAGCCGCTCTAGGAGTTCCATTGCAGAGAACAGAGCGCCTCACTCCTGCCTCTAACCCTTAAGACAGACTGACCGATGCAGCCCACCCGAATGATGCTCGCCGGCAAGCGCGCCTTGGTCACTGGCTCCTCTCAGGGCATTGGCGCTGAGGTCGCGAAACTCTTCGCGAAGGAGGGTGCGCACGTTGTGGTCAACCACAGACCCTCTGCAGCGCATGCAGACCACGTTGTCAGGGCCATCCGCCGCTCTGGAGGGAAGGCGTTCGTCGCTCACTGCGACGTCGCGGACCCAGCGAGCGTCTCCGCCATGTTTGTAAGGATCGAACGCGAACTCGGGGGTCTCGACATACTTGTCAACACTGCCGGTCTTTCCGACAGTCACATCTGGAACATCACTGTTCCAAGAATAACTCTTGATATGTGGAGGAGGGTCTTCGCAGTAGACACCTTCGGTACATTCCTGTGCACGCAGGGGGCGCTCCGTTTGATGAAGCGTGGTTCGGTCGTCAATGTAGCTTCGACTCCAGCACTCTCCGGGGATAGCGAAGGCCTGGTCTACGCCTCAGCGAAAGGCGCAGTCATTTCCATGACCAAGATGCTCGCAAAGGCCCTGGCCCCGAGGGTCAGGGTCAACTGCATGGTCTTAGGCTCGATAAGGACCACTTGGGTGGACTGGCTGGACGAGAAGCAACTCGAGGAATACAAGGGGGCTATCCCGATGGGAAGACTCGGCAGACCTATCGATGCGGCGAAACTCGCCCTCTTCCTGGCGAGCGACGAATCCAGCTTCATCACCGGTCAGGCGGTCGTGCTGGACGGAGGCGAGGTCCTACATTGACGTCCTCGCCAGCTCGATCTCTGCTCTAGTACTCTGCAGCCCTGTGGAGCCCGTCCTTCTCCTCGACCCGCGCGGGAGTGTCGCTGATCTCTCCGATTGCAGGGCCATGCCTTTTTCGGGTCTTCTTCTCCATGGGTCTAGATGATCCTCAATCCCAACTTTGACATTGTCGGGCTTGTCGTCCCTGTTCTTCTCGAGCCCCTCTAGGCGCTCGATGATGTTCTGGGGCATCAAAGCCAAGGGTCGTCGAGGAGCAGGAACGAATGCTAATCGTTCCTGCTTCTTATAGAATTGCGGCTTCTCCGCCGACCCCCGAGAGATAGGCCTTGTATCCCAGCTTCTGAATTGCCCGAAGCACGGTCTGCTCGTGCTTCTCTGATGTGTTGATGAATACTGAGGGGCCGGTCTGCATGGAAAAGTAGGCCTTTGCCCCGCCCTCCCTCAGCTCCTTTACCCGCCTGATGATTCTCAAAGTGTCCTCGGTCATTATGATCAGCCTGTTCTCGCCCGTCATCGTCAGGCTGTGGAGCTCAAGCGTGTCCCTCTCGGCGAGGATTCCCAGTGCATCAAGGTCATTCCCGAGGATTGCCCTCTCCATCTCGTCGCACCGCTTCTGAGCTGATTCGATGCGGGCCTTGAAGAATGGGGACGTCAGGACCTCTCTGTGGGCGTCCTCGCTCCTCACCTTGGAAGGGAGGGGAACGATTACCATTCGGAGGTCCATGTCACGCTGGTCGGCGAACCTCTTCGCATAGGTTCCGGCGTCGTCAACTCCCGCATACAGTCTCGAGAAGCCGCCGACAAGTGACCGCGAAGCGGAGGCGGCGAACAGCCTCGCCGTTCTCGAAAGGGAGAGCAGGTCAGGCCGTCCTCCGACCAGCCTGTTGTGCATCAGCAACGTGAGGGCCGCTCCGGCCGAGGACGAGTAGCCGATTCCTTTCGCCTTGCTGGACGGCACGTTCCTACTATCAATCCTGAAATCGGTGACATCTATCCCGGGTCTGAGGCTAGACGCGACTGCCTTGAGTCTCTCGTTGGCCGAGTCGCTCCGCCTTCCTCGAATGAACACGCCTCCCCTCCTCATCCCATCAAACTGTGCCTCCGTCTTCATGCACGTAGTGTTGACAGAGATGCTGTCATGGTACGGGAGCCTGAGGTCCCAGTTCTTCAGCCCGTGGTACTTGACGAGGGCCTGCATCGTATATGCTACAGCTCTGGTGACTGTCAAGCGCCGTGGACCTCGATTTCTAGGGTTCCCACAGTCTCGGGGTTCTTCAGCTTCGAAACGATTGACCTCGGAATGTCTCTGGCGGCTGCGCTTGCACCGACTGCTAGGGTCCGGCCACTCATGAATCTGCTCCTCCGAATCACGATGTCGTGAGGATGCCAGAGCTCCAGCCCTCTGTTGCCCTCGGCAGAAAGCTCAAAGCATTCATCGCCGACCAATATTCTGATCGTGACCCTGGCCTTCTCAGACCTGAGGGCGGTCTTGAGCGTTTCGCTGAGCTGACCACATCCCTTGGCCGCTCCTACCCCAATGATGCAGTCTCCTTTCTCGGTCAGGTGTTCCTCAGTAGTGATTTCGATTGTGGTCGGGTGGAGAGATTTCACCATAGGGTGCCCGTGGAATCTGATGCGCTCTACAGCCGAGGCCGTCTTCGGAATGGGGGTTCCTTGCTGCCTACTCAGGCTAGGCGCCCTCCTTCGGTTGCGGGACGTTGCGGTGCGGGCGCCTCTCAGAGATGGTTGGCACCGACGTTGGGCTGAATGCGCAGAACCTGAACTCCACGAGAGGCTTCACGGGTCCGGGGCTCTCAGGCATGGAGAAGCTGGCGAACCACACCAGACCCCCGCTTCCCGATAACGCCTTTATACTTTCGACAATTCGCAGGCCGCGGGTTTCTCTTGACCACTGAATACGAGCAGCTCCTGTCAGGGATGGTCAGCGAGAAGAAGGCCATAGTGACCAAACTGACAGGCAAGCAGGGCAAGGACAAGGAGATCGCGGGCCTCATGTCGGACATCAGGTTCTTGGAGGTAGAACTCCAGCGCTACCAGCAGGGGATGACCCTGTTCAGGACCAAGCCGCCGCCCAAGGTAGGTAGATGGGGCAAGTCCGAGACCGAGGAAGTCAAAGAAGAGCCATAGGCTCGTTGACACTGATACTCTCCGAAAGAGGCATTGAAAGCCCTGAAGGGTGGCGGTTTTCCAGGCACGACGCTTGAACTAGCGTAGCCTCTGGGTCTAACCCATGGGGGGCATTCCGCCCATGCCGCCCATCCCCCCTCCGCCCGAAGGCATCGGGGGCGCCTTCATCTTGCTCGATGCGATCACGTCATCTATCCTCAGGATCATACACGCCGCCTCGGTGGCCGCCTGGAGGATCTGGAGCTTGACAGCCAGGGGTTCTACGATTGACTTTGCGTACATGTCCACGACCTTCCCGTTCATCGCGTCTACCCCGAACCACTTCCCCTCTTTCCCGTGTCTTGCCCTGAGATCGACCTGTGTGTCGATGGGGTCCATGCCGGCGTTTTCGGCGAGCGTCATGGGTATCGACTCCATCGCATCGGCGAACTTTAGGGCAGCCAGCTGCTCTCTTCCGTACAGCTTCTGCGCCCATGTCCTGAGCTGGCATGAAACTTCTTCCTCCGGGGCTCCTCCTCCTGCGACTATCGCAGGCAGCTCCACGACGTCCTTTGTTACCATCAGAGCGTCATGCAGGGCCCTTTCGGCCTCGTCGACTATGCGCTGCGTTCCACCCCTCACAAGGATGGTCACAGCCTTCGGGTTCTTGCACCCTTCAATGAAGACCCATTTGTCGTCCTCCAGCTTCCTCTCTTCGACGAGCTTTGCGTATCCCAGGTCCTTACCCGTAAGGTCGTCGAGGTTCGTGACCATTCGTGCACCCGTGGCTTTCGCGAGTTTGGACATGTCGCTCTCCTTCACGCGCCTCACGGTGAGCACGCCCGCCTTTGAAAGGAAGTGTTGCGCGAGGTCGTCGATTCCCTTCTGGCATATGACTACGTTTGCTCCGGCCTCCTTGATCTTCTCGACCATTCCCTTCAGGATGTTGCTCTCCTCGTCCATGAACTGCTGCATCTGTGCGGGGTCATTGATCCTGATCTCCGCTGAGATTTCGGTCTTCTCGATTTCAAGCGCCGAGTTGATGAGAGCTATCTTCGCCTCCGCAATCCTCTTCGGCATGCCTGAATGAACGACCTCCTTGTCCAGGACCATCCCGCTGATGAGCTGGGTGTCGGTGATCGACCCTCCCGGCTTCTTCTCGACCTTTACGTTGTCTATGTCTGCCTTCAGGCCCTTTTCGGTCTTCTCTGTGATCAGCATTATGGCATCAACGACGACCCGTGCCAGATGGGGCGAATCCTCGGTCACGAGCTTCGTAACCATGCTCGTGTTGGCTATGTTCAGGAGGTCCGACCTGCTTGTCGGGTCGATTTTCTCCGCGATGTCTTCGAGAATCTTCTGCGCCTTCTCGGCTGCCCTAAGGTAACCATCTACTATCACCACTGGATGGACCTCTTTGTCGATTAGGTCCTCTGCCTTTTGGAGAAGTGCGCCCGCGACGACCACGGCCGAGGTCGTGCCGTCTCCTACTTGATTGTCCGTCGCCTTACTGATCTCGACCATCATCTTCGCTGCTGGGTGCTGGATGTCCAGCTCCTTCAACATGGTGGCCCCGTCGTTTGTTACAGTAACGTCGCCCATTGAATCAACGAGCATCTTGTCCATCCCACGTGGTCCGAGCGATGTCCGCACAACCTCCGCGATGAGCTTTGCCGCAGCGATGTTGTTGCGTTGCGTTTCCCTTCCTCTCGACTCGCTGGATCCTTCCTTCAGTATTATCACTGGTTGACCTGTTGCTGACATCTGACTCATGGAGGTTCACAACTTCTGTTTGTATATAAGAATTGTCGTGCCCGCCTCCGACATCCTCTGCAGAGGGCGTTAGGTTGACGTTTCTCCCTCGGTCACGGGAGCTTCAGCGCTCTTGCCACTCGCCTTCCAAGCTCAGGATCAGCCTGGGAAAGGTTCTCGACCATACGCCGCTGAATTGGCTTGTCTGCTTTTCCCAGCGAATCGGCCACGTTGTCAATCAGATGGACCCGATCCATCTTGCTGAGTGAGCGATAGCGCCTTCCTGCCTGTTCGAAGTCATTCGTCTTGCTGATCTTCCGACGCGACATGTCCCCCTCGAGGTGATCGTGAGTAGTGGCGATGGCTGGTGCTTCGCGTGGCATCCCGCCTGCCAAGGTGTTGGGCTCGTAGTTGACTGTTCCTCCACCGTAGGGTGCATACTGCATGGCTCCATCGCGTTGGTTGTTGTCGACCGATGCCATCGGCCGATTGACTGGAAGTTGTAGATAATTGGCGCCGAGTCGATGCCGCTGCGTGTCTGGGTATGAGAAGATCCTACCCTGCAGGAGCTTGTCAGCAGAGAACTCGATTCCTGGAACTATTGAGGCTGGCGCAAAGGCAGACTGTTCCACTTCTGCGAAGTAGTTCTCAGGGTTGCGGTTGAGCACCATCTTGCCTACGGGCATGAGCGGAAACTTGTCCTCAGGCCAGGTCTTTGTAGCATCAAGCGGGTCGAAACTCTGCTTCAACTCATCGGCGATCTCCATGACTTGGACTTTCAGTTCATATTCTACCGTCTTACCTGAAACGATTGTGTCATGCAAGTCACGAGTGGCGATGTCAGGATCCTCGCCGGCTAGGCGAGTGGCCTCATGTCGGTCAATGGCCTCTACCCCCTCTACTGGTTTCCAGTGATACTTGACATAGACCGCTTCGCCCTCGGCATTCACCCACTTGTAGGTGTTGACGCCAAATCCTTCCATCTTCCTGTAACTCTTGACTGTTCCTCGGTCTGAAAAGAGCCAAGTGATCATGTGAGTAGACTCGGGAGTCAGCGAGATGAAGTCCCAGAAGCGACTATTTGCTGACGAGCTCGTGGGGTAGCCAGTGTCGGGAGCGGGTTTGAACGCGTGCACCATGTCTGGGAATTTCAGGGCGTCTCGTATGAAGAAGACTGGCAGGTTGTTCCCTACCAGGTCGTAGTTTCCGTCTTCGGTGTAGAACTTGACGGCAAAACCTCTGGGATCACGAGCCGTGTCCGCTGACCCTCTCGCGCCAACTACGGTGGAGAACCGAACAACGACAGGCGTCTTCTTCTTTGGGTCCTGAAGGAACTTTGCATGGGTGTATTTTGCCATGCTCTTGTACACTTGGAAGTAGCCGTATGCACCAGCGCCTTTGGCGTGCACTACGCGCTCTGGTATGCGCTCACGATCGAAGTGTGCGAGTTTTTCGACCAGTTGCACATCTTGAAACAGCCCAGGCCCACGTTCGCCCACAGCGAGCGAATTCTGGTTGTCGGAGACAGGAACGCCTTGATTCGTTGTAAGATGTCTGTCCTTCATAACGCGTTTGCTATTCTTCTTCGTGATATTACCATTAGTTGTCACGTGTCTGTTGGTTAAAAAACTTCCTCGTTGGAAAGATTGGGAGCGATTCGGCAGGTGTACTTGGTACAGACGGTTCGTTCTAGGTTCATCGAGACTAGAAGGAGATTAGTGGTTCATCTCAAGGATCGGCTTCATTCTCGGCGCCTTCCGGGCATGTCTGATCTACAGATCCTTCCTTGACAGCAAGCGGTGGTAGGGGTTGGAGATAAATACAGCAGCAGGATGGCGCAAAGAGCCGTTGAAAGCATCGCCGCTCAGGTTGACCAGGGAGCACGCAAGGGAACTCCTCGCCAAGATCGATTCTGCGATTGGGACGACAAGAGGGAAAGACTCACGAGACATCTTGGTCAAGGCGCTCAATTCCAACGTGCCGACCTATTCTTGGGTGGGCATCTACGCGGTGGACGGGAGGGACCTAGTCCTAGACGCTTGGTCTGGGCCCGCCGTCACAGAACACGCACGCATCCCGATTGGAAAGGGAATCTGCGGCTTCGCTGCGAAGGCCGGCAGAACTGAAATCGTCTCCGACGTCAGCAGGGACCCACGGTACCTCCAGTGCTTCCCTTCTACAAAGGCGGAGATTGTGGTCCCTGTATTCAAAGAGGGAGCGGTCATAGGAGAGATTGACATCGACAGCGACCAGCTGGATGCCTTCTCGTCTCTAGACAGGGAGTTCCTTGAGGCGTTGGCGAAAAAAGTGAGCGACCGCTGGTCTCCCTAGGAAACTGTCTATAACTTATGTTATATCCTTAAATAGACTTGGAGGAGGTTCGTCTCTCCAACTCTTGAAGCTAGAAATCAAGGATCTCCACGCCTCCGTGGAAGGAAAAGAGATTCTGAAGGGGGTTAACCTCACAGTCGCACAGGGTGAGACCCACGCTCTGATGGGTCCGAACGGCTCTGGGAAGAGCACCCTGGCCTACACCCTGATGGGACATCCAAAGTACCAGGTCACCTCCGGCCAGGCGCTGATCGACGGAGAGAGCATCGTCGGCCTTACGCCCGACAAGCGGGTCAAGAAGGGGCTCTTTCTGGCGTTCCAGTATCCAGTGAGTGTACAGGGAGTGAGCATGTTCTCATTTCTTAGAGCCGCGTACAACAATTCTAGGCCTCCGGGCACCGACCCCCCAACCGTCTTCGAGTTCAGAGAGGTCGTCGCCGAGAAGCTCAAGATGCTGAGCATGGATGAGGCTTTTCTGACCCGGTACCTCAACGAGGGCTTCTCGGGAGGAGAGAAGAAGAGGGCCGAGATCCTGCAGATGGCGCTGATGCAGCCGAAGTTCGCAGTTCTCGACGAGACCGATTCAGGCCTCGACATCGACGCGCTTCGGATAGTGGCAGAAGGCATCAACCAGGTCTCGGGCCCCAACATGGGAACTCTCCTGATAACCCACTATCAGAGGATACTGAAGTACGTGAAGCCTCAGTTCGTGCACGTGATGCACCAGGGGAGGATCATCGAATCTGGCGGGGAGGACCTTTCCAGGCTGCTCGAAGAGAAGGGCTACACATGGATCAACGGCTATGGCGGCGAGGAGGAAGTGGCCCAGCCGGCCCCATAACCCTTTTAGCGGAGAAAACAACTTATGTTATATTCGTCGGCGAGATGATGGCTTCAAAGGCAGACGTGGCTACAGACGACTACAAGGAGAAGTACGGTTTCAGCGACCCCATCGACTCCTACGCGGTACGGGGCGTAAAGGGCCTCAGCGAGAAGGTCGTCCAAGAGATAGTGCGAGTTCACGACGAGCCCGCCTGGATGGAGCAGATCAGGATGAAGGCGCTCAGGCACTTCCTGGACAGGAAAGCGCCTTCTTGGGCTCCTGAACTGGCTGACATCGACTACCAGAGCTTCTACTACTACGCGAGCCCCACGAAGCAAGCCGCGAGCTCCTGGGACCAGCTTCCCGAGTACATCAAGAACACCTACGACAGGTTGGGAATAAGCGAGGCAGAGAAAAAGTTCCTCTCAGGGGTGGGCGCGATCTACGAGAGCGAGGCCGTCTACCACAGCATC
>JBEKJM010000021.1:0-22669 GCA_050011215.1 Nitrososphaerales archaeon | reverse complement strand
AAGGCCCTGATCGGCGCCAACGCAAATGCGCTCTGGAACAGGGCGCTCGCCTCCCATCCCAGGCCCGAGAAAGCGCGCCTGCGACCTCCGCCCCCGAAGCCGCCGCCGCGACCTCCGCCTCCTCCCATTCCACCAAGTATGATGCCCATCAGTGCCGCAGTCGTGGCGGTCTGCCCGACTTGGGCTGCCACGTTGGCGGCCACAACTGACGTCCGCGCAGCGACGGTTACAATCCAGTAAGGCACATATGACAGGTTCATCTCCTCCTGTTTAGAATCCTGCTGAAGATGTCTGTGCAGGAGACCCTTGTCCATGAGCGGAGTTATGATGCCGTTAACTTGGTCAACGCTGGCAATCTTCAACGGAAGCATCGTATGCTTCTGTATGTTGGTCCATCCTTGGTTCCCCAGGACTACCCCGCTGCCACAATACTCACAGGTTATCACCATCTCGCCAAACTTCGGAGAAATGGGGGCACCGCAATTCGGACAACTTATCGACGTCGCTCCAGTGGGAGCAATAATCTGCGCGGGCGGATTATTGGAAGAAGCGGCAGGTGCGGCGCCTGGTTGCGACACATTGGAGCCACCTGCTCCCTGACCGCCACTCGACACGGCGCCAATCCATGTTCCGCACTTGTAGCAAAACGATGCCTCGTCTGGAAGCTGAGCCCCGCACTGTGGACAGTTCATCATTCTCATCCCGTTTCCTCCTTCATAAAAAGCTGTCTCACGGGTTTAGGGCAAGTCCCCGGTTGATTCGGACCAGTGCTGGCGACAATACGCCGAGTCCACGGACGTAGACTCGTGTCACTTGTCAAACCGGCACAAGGAACGCGTATATGGTTCGTGGCGCAATCCACTAGGCATGGAAATCGCTCGGGGCATACACAGGATTGAAGGCGTGCGCGGCGCCAACTCCTATCTGGTCTTCACAGACACAGGATCTGCCATCGTTGATACTGGGATGCCAGGGAATGAGAATAGGATACTCGAGTACATCCGAGGAGCGGGGATAGAACCGAAAAGGCTCGGCTATATCGTCCTTACTCATCCAGACATAGACCACTCCGGAAGCGTTGCAAAACTGAAGGGTCTGACCGACGCAAAGGTGGCCATTCACGAAGCGGACGCGCCCAGACTCGCCGGCGAGAAGAGACTGAAGGAGGTCAAGGGTGCTACGGGTGTGCTCTTCGCTGCGATGAGTCCATTCATCCGCTTCACGCCCGTAGAACCAGACGTGCTCCTCAGAGATTCTGACAGGATACTCGACTGTACGGTGATCCACACGCCCGGGCACACGGACGGAAGCATAAGTCTGTACAGGGAAAAGGAAGCGATCTTCGTCGGAGACGCCTTGAGGACTGACTCCAGGGGAATGCCTCGTCTGCCATCCGGCTCCATGACTGCCAACATGGAGCAGGCGAAGGAGTCGGTTAGGAAGATTTCCACCTATCAGTACGCCGCCCTGCTTCCCGGGCATGGGCTTCCCATAACCAAGGAAGCGTCAGAAGTAGTGGCAGACTACGTCCGGAAGGAGTTAGCCGTAGAATAGCCATCACTCAACTCCGGCTGCTCCAGCTCGCGCGAACAGAACTTCCAGGACCAACGATGTGGATTTTGGGACGGCAGGAATCACTTAAGACGTTCGGAGGTTCAGACCTTTTCAGAACCAGTTTTCCTGCCCTGCCCGCGGATAAATAGGCGCGCCTAACACCGGACGAACAGACGACGGTCTTGAATAGTGTCTACTTCGCCGTCTTCGGATCAGGACTGGGTCACGCGACCCGGATTCTCGACATCGCCGAGCGCCTCGGACCCATCGGGAACAGATTCCGCTACTCGTGTTCGGCCCAGGGTCTGGAGTACATCAGGGTGCACAAGCCTGAGGCGGACGCAATAGAGTGCCCTCCGTTCGATGTGGAGTGGACTGAGGAGGGCGGCTTCTCTGGGAAGGACTTTCTGCTGCACTTTCCCTTCATGCTTCGTTCCTTCTTTAGACAGGCCACATTCGAGGCAGAGAGCGTTGCGAAGTTCGGTCCCAAGGTCGTAGTGTCCGATTCAAGGCTCTCGGCCGTCCTCGCGGCCAAATCGAAATCCTATCCTGTCATCACCATGCTGAACCAATTCAAGGTGATTCTGCCTCCGAGATTTAGGGGGGATGCGATCGGCCGATTCTACGAGAGGATCGCCGGGGATGCTCTGGGTCTGATGTGGTCCTTGAGCAAGCAGGTGTTGCTGACAGACCTCCCTCCTCCGTACACAATCGGGGAAGCCAACGTCGCGGGGACAGACCTGTCAAACATAGTCAGATACGTGGGATTCACATCCCCGAGCTTGGAGGTGGGCGAGAGTAGGCTTCAGAAGGCGAGAGAATTGCTCGGGTCTGACGGACGGCCGCTCGTCTTCTTCCAGATAAGCGGACCAGACGCGACGAAGAAGATGTTCATCGACACAGCCCTAAAGTCGGCTGGTGTGCTCTCCAGCAGGTACAAGGTCGTCGTGTCAATGGGCTATCTAGGTGGTTCAGGGGAGCCCAGAAGGCTAGCCGACGGGACCCTGCTCTACGATTGGTGCCCGATCAAGGACGAGTTGTTCATGCTCTCGGACGTGCTGGTCGCGAGGTCGGGTCACAGAACAATAGGGCAGTGCATTGACGCAGGGAAGCCAGCGGTCCTGGTCCCGATACACAATCACTCAGAGCAGCTGGCAAACGCCGACAGGTTCCAAAGACTCGGACTCGGGATTGCAGTTCCTTCAGAGGCCCTGGACGCTCAGAGAATAGTATGTTCCATAGATTCTTGTGTGCAGGACCCGAAGTACAGGAAAAACGTTGAGGCTATGGGGCTCGTGTCGAAGAAGTACAATGGGATTGAGAAGTGCGTCGAAATCATAAACTCGTACGCATAGCGGTCCGTTGGTGAGGTGATTCACGTCGCCTTCCCATTCCTGGGCATTGCCTCAGCGTTGGCTAGAGATGGATCGTTCGAATTCTCTCAGAGCCCCAGGACTTCCTATCTCGTAGAACCTTTCTTCCACTGGGAATGCTAGGAGTTCATTACGCTTGATCAATTCCCCGTAGAACTCTTCTTCGTTGCATTCTCTCCCCGCTGGAACGAGAGACAGAGCGCCCTTTCTGAGCGCGGAGACGCCAAAATTCACCCAATCCATACCCCTGCCCCGACCCTTCTTGTCATAGCGCACCACATAACCCCCCCTCACGACGACGTCGCTCCTACCGTACCTGTTGTGGTTCTCATACACGGTCATTAGTCCAAGTCTCCCAGAATCTAGAAGAGCCCTCATGACGCCCCGATAGTCGGTCCGCAGGTAGGCGTCGCCGTAGGTAACGAAGAAGCATTCCTTGAGAAGCGGTTGGGCCCCCTTCAGCGCGCCTGCTGGCCCCATCAATTTCGGCCCATCGTAGCTGTACCTGATTCTGACTCCCCATTTACTGCCATTCCCAAAGTAGTCTTCCACTTGCTCGCCTAGGTGGCCGATGCACAGCACGAAATCGGTTATGCCGCTTCGCTTCAGCAGGCCTATTTCGTGCTCAAGGAATGGTTTTCCGTTTACCGGAATCATAGGTTTTGGAACAGTTTGCGTCAAACGCCCGAGTCGTGTCCCCAGGCCTCCGGCCAATATGGCGGCTTGCAACCCACGTGGACCTCTTGGCCGCTCACCCGGCGGTTCTAGACATTGTAGATTACCTTGCTTCCTTCGAAGTCGAACCTGAACCTCACTTCTGTTAGCCCCTGGCTGGCAAGGGCGGCTCTGACTTTCTCCCTTCCCTCCTCGCAGTAGAGCATGAGGAAGCCTCCTCCCCCCGCTCCGACGAGCTTCCCGCCGATTGCCCCGTTCTCTCTCGCGAGGGAATACCATGAATCGATGTAGTCAGTAGTCATGCTGGCTGTGATGCCACGCTTCACCGTCCAGTGTTCGTGCAACAGCTCTCCGAATCTCCTCAGGTCGCCGGCTTCGAGGGCCTTCTTGCTCTCCAAGCCGATCGCTTTTATTGCGTGCATCTTCTCGACCGTCTCGCCATCGCCATCGGAGACCCTCCCCTGCTGCCTCCCAAGGATCTCCCCTGCGTTTCGGGTAATCCCCGTGTAGAACATCATTATCACGTACTCCAGCTCGGACAGCGTGTGGTCCGAAATATTGAGCTCTTTGGACGTGACATTCCCTCGTGTGTCTATCTCGTATGCCCTGATGCCCCCAAGACTGGCCGTGTATTCGTCCTGCTTTCCCGAGGGCTCGTGTAGTCGGTTCAGGGCGATGTCACAGGCTATCTCCGCTATCTGTTCGGGTGTCTTGACTACTCTCTGGTGTGCATACAGCGCATTGAGCAATCCGACGGTGAAGCTCCCCGAAGACCCAAGCCCAGTCGCTGCCGGGATGTCCGCAAGCGATACTATCTCGATCTTGTCTCTCAGGTTCAGAAGCTTGAGCGCCTCTCTCACCGACGGGTGGCGTATGAAATCAGGCGAATCGACGATCTCCGTCCGGCTGTAGCTCAGCCTTATCCCCGGCTCGAACCTGTCGTTCACAACTATGTGCATGTACTTGTCTACGGCCCCAGAAACGAAGAAGCCGCCATACTTGGTGAAATACGCAGGAAGGTCTGTTCCGCCCCCTCCGAGCGACAGTCTGAAAGGGGTTCTTGAGACAATCAAGGAAGCTGAGGACGCTCCAATGCCACACTGTCGCCTCAATATTTAACTAATCTCTAGAGGAGAACTGACCCTTCGTCTCGTGCCGGGCATTGAGGACAGCCGTGGAACTGACAGATTTAATTAGACGCAATCGGGATTGAAGTCCACTGACTTGCCCCGAACACACGAGTACCTTGAGGAAGTCACTCAGATTGTGAAAAAGCTTGACAGAGGGTCAATAGACAAAGCTGTTGGAATCCTCTACGAGGCTTGGAAGAACGACAACCAGGTCTTCACCGTTGGCAACGGAGGCTCGGCTTCTACTGCGACCCATCTCGCCTGCGACCTTAACAAATGGGTGTCGGACGAGGCGGATAGGAAGTTCCGCGCCTTCTCCCTCGTAGACAACATCCCTTTCGTGAGCGCCCTGACAAACGACAATGGATGGGGTGACGTTTACTATGAACAGCTCAGGAATTTCTTCAGGAGGGGAGACGTGCTCGTGGCCATAAGCGTCCACGGGGGCTCTGGGAACGACAAAGCCGGTCCCTGGTCCCAGAATCTCCTTAAGGCCGTGAAATACGCAAAGGACAACGGTGGGAAGGTCGTCGGGCTGTGTGGATTCGACGGCGGGGTGTTGAAGACAGCCTCAGACGCGTGTATCGTTGTCCCGGCGAATTCCACCCCTCACGTCGAAGGGATGCATTTGGTCCTGACACACCTTATGTGCGAACAGCTGAAGGGCCTCATCTCAACCTAGGGAAGAGAACTAAAGCCTGCGACCTATTGGCTTCATGTCTTGGGCGAGGGCAAACAGTCCTCAGACGCGGGACAAGATAAGGCCTGGGGCACTTTCGTATTTGCTTGCTTATGCAATAGCTCGCCGCTAGTCTCGGGCCTTTTTCCCTGCCCTTGTGCCTTCAGGTTTCAAGCCTCGCAAAAGGTTCGGGACCTGCTTGAGAGACGGCAGCATGAAGTCTGGTCTTGCGTCTTCTCTTTCAATCATCGTCATGAGGAAGGTCGTCGAGTGTCCGAGTAGGATTGTCCGGCAACCCGCAGATCTCCCTGCCTTCACGTCAACCAGCGCGTCGCCGACGAAGAACGAATTGCCTAGGTCAAGATCGTGGTCCTTCGCCGCTCGGAGGAGCAGTCCCGGCTTCGGCTTCCTGCAATCGCAGTCCAGCCTGTACTTGCGAATAAGAGCATCGGGATGGTGGAGACAGTAGTATTCTGCGTCAAGCGAACAATTGTGTTTTGCGAGCTCCTTCCTGACCTTCTCCTTCATCCTTCCGAGTTCAGAATGCGTGAATTGGCGCTTGGCCACCCCGGGCTGGTTGGAGACTAGTATTGCTTTGAAACCGAGCTCCCTGATTCTCCTTACTGACTCGCCTGCGTATGGGAAAATCCTGAGCTGCTTCGCAGTCAGGGGGCTCCCAATCCGTCCCTCTTCCGGATTGTACTCCAAGTCGTTCAGAACGCCGTCACGATCGAGGAATACTGCTCTGTTCTTTCTCATTTCATGTGTCCTGAGCCTGGTCGAATCGTCGTTGATTTGTCCACTCTCTTGAGACTTTATCTCTTTTGCGACCCGATACAACCAAGCGCACCTTATCTTGGCACCTGAATAGACAATAGCCTAACAAATTCTTATGCATGCAAGAGAGGCGCGGCGTCAACCCCTCTAACTAAATCGCGCATGGTCGCTCGCCTTCGGCTCGCGACCTACTCCCCTCCCGCGCCTCTCGATAATTGAGCGACTTCCACTGGGGTTGACAAAAAACCTCCTCTCATGTGCCATCTGTCGTCCCGTTCCAGTCAAACCGCGAGGCGAGGCAGTGAGCGGGTCGGTCAGATTTGAACCAGCGATTCTGATGGTGTTGGACGCGGTTACTTCACTCACGGATTGTTGTTGCGATTGGTATTCTAATTGATAGCCTTTTGAGTGGCCAATGACTGGAAGACTGCGATGAAGAACGAGACCGTTGCGGCAATCATGGTCACAGTCACAGTGTTGGCATTTGTAGCGGGCCTTGGTTCATCGACACTTATTCTCAGAGGGAGCAACACTTCTACTACGACCACCAGTTCGAGCATTTCAGAAGTGTGCTCTATTTCAGCCGAAGGTGAAGTAATCTTACAGGTCTTGAACAGCACAAGTGGGAAACCAATTGGGTCAGCACCAGTCCATGCCCAATTCCTAGCCCCAGAGTGTCCTCCAAATGTCGACACGACCACCACCTTGAGCACAACGATGACAAACAGCACAGGGTTTATCACATTCGGCGGGGAGGTGGGGCAATACTATCTGTCTGTCGATGGCTACACGTATTCCGTGGTAGTATCGGCACTTCCCGAAAGGGTCACCTGCGTGACACTGGGCATCCCAAGCGGAGAGACTAACATCACCTATTCTCAAACATTCCAATTCCGTTGCTGATTCAATCTCTTTGTAGACAGGAACAGAACCAGCGATTTTGATGGTGTTGGACTACCAATTGAGGCGAGGATAATCGCAGTTCCAGAATGATGAATAGGGCTTGTAGGGGTTGACAGTCGCCCCGTTGGGCACTTGGATGCCAACGTGGCCTATGAAATCTCCGCACTGAAAGAGAGAGAATGATGGTGATACTAGGGCGTTGTAGTCAGGCCCCCCGCCGAAGTTCGCCGTCGTCATAGGGATGAAGGGGGCAAAGAAGAACACGAGGAAGAAGACGATGCCAATGACGGCTACCTTGATTCCTCGTTTCATATCATTCATTCCCCCTAGGTTGGATATACACCTACTCTCTAGAACGGCCTAGCGAATTTTGATGGTGTCGGACAAGAACAGTGAGGTGGAGAAGAACGGTGCTATTCTTCGTCAGGCAGTTCAGGCGAAAGAAGGCCAACCAATGGGGGAATGCCAGTTAGATACGAAAGGTCAAGAACGAAGGGTTCTGACTCCGATGGTTGAATGTCTGACATTGACATGTCACTCGCTCACTCTTTGTTTTCGATGATTTTTAAGAACTTTTTGGTTGTTCCGGCGGCTTCTCCGGGCCGCTATCGATGTATTTCATCATGTCGAGTTCAGTAATCATCTTCTCGACTTCTGATACTACCTTCCGTTCTTGGGCAAGCCTCGTCTGGTACATGGCATCCAAGTCAGTAACCGCTTGTGTTGGAAGGTGAATCACCTTTTCCTTCGTCACGATATACATGTCTGTTTCTGGGCCTACTCCTTGAGCCTTTTCACTCCTCTTTTTTGCCTCGAACGCAATGGCTAGACCGTTCTTGAGGAGGACACCCGAGTGGAAATTGTTGGCAATGAATGTAGTCATCGCATGAAGTTCTCCTGAGCCAATGGCATGATATCCAATCGAGTCGAAGTTGAAGACTTTTCCCGGGCTCTCGAGCCGATAGATGTGACCGCCCTTCTCGTCAACCCCGGCGAGTATCATCCACAGTTGGTAATTGTATTTCGCCATGTTCTGGACGATAACGTTGGTCAGAGTTTGGTCGAGTCCACCCTGCAATTGGTAATAGGTCTGAAGGTTCATACCGAATGGAAAAAGGACTTCCTCTTCGAGTTTCTTGTTTCGAGCCTTAAGGTAGGCGTTTCGGGTGAACTCTGCAATCTTGTCGATGTCCTTGGTTCCTTCCTTTAGAATTTCTATGGTGACATCCTGAACGATGGGCATGTGAGCGATTGCTGACCCCGCGGTCGCAATCATGCAATTCGGGGCTATGGCTCTTGCTTTCGGAAAAGGTGCCTCAAATTCAATGTTCGGGGGGGATTACCGTAACCATTCTGTCGGTGACGACTACAACATACTTGTCCTCACAGATGCCTGACACACAAATCGTCATGCTGGTTTACGCTCCATCTTGCAAGTCGAACACGATTCTACGTATTAACTGTTCTTCCGACCGCGCCCGGCGCGCAACGCGCAAAGGTCTACGAAATACTGTAACTCGGTACGACGTTGAAATTGTACGTAGGGCTTACGGAAGTGGAGGGCGGCACGACGAGGCTCATCGTGAAACTAGTCACCGCGTTTGTGCTTGGATTGGCACATCCAGTGTAGGAACCTAGAACCAGATTCATCGAGGTCTGAGTCGTAGTTCTTGGGCTGAACGTGTACACCTGCGAGATGAACGACCCAACATTATTGCTATTGCAGTTGCCTCCGACATAAACCCCGGAGAGCGCCGCACTAATCTGCGCGTAGATGGTGTAGTTCTCGTTATTGTGTACTTGGAACGTGAAAGTGTAAGTCGTGCTGTTGTAGGCGTCCGCGATTATCACGAGCGCCGACTGCGGGACTGCGCTGATGGAGGTCACGGTCGACGTGGCAGTCACACTCGTCGTTTGAATGTATGCATAGCAAATTCTTATAGTCCTCTGTATGAAAGCCCGCAATTAGGCTTACTCGCATGGTCCAATTCTTCCTAGATACTGCTTCATTGAAGGAGATCAGGAAGTTCGCTCGCTGGGGGATAGCGGATGGTGTCACAACAAACCAGAAGATCTTTCTGTCCGAAGGAGGGGTCGATTTCAAGAAGCGCATTCTTGAGATCTGTTCTCTCGTCAACGGGCCTGTTAGCGTGGAAACTACGAAGAGCACCGTGTCAGAGATTCTGGCAGAGGCGAAGGAATACTCCTCGTGGCACGAGAACGTGGTCGTCAAGGTCGCCATGCACGGTGATGGTAGAGGGTTGCAGGTTGTGCGACAACTCGTGAAGGAGAAGATCAAGACGAACATGACTGTCATGATGACCTTCAACCAGTTGATCCTCGCTGCGAAGGCGGGCGCGACGTATGTTTCCCTCTTCTATAACAGGTCGAAGGAGGCTGGCCAGAACCCGATGCAGATAATCAGGGAATATGTGGCGGTCGCAAAGGAAAGTAATCTCTCAGCGAGACTGATAGTCGGGAGCATCAGAACTCCGGATGACGTTGCCCTCGCTGTAGCAGCAGGCGCCCACGTCATTACTATACCCGCGAGTATTCTGACACAGATGCCACTCAACAAACGGACCGAGGAGACGATCGAGGAATTCGACAAGGCGTGGCAGGACTTCCTCGCGATGAGAAAGAGTGAGACCAACAAGTGAAGGCGATCGGGAGCCACGCTGAGAAGAACAAGCTGTCAGATGCTCCTTTTGCTTCGCATCAGGTCCGGGCCCAGCCCCATCGTTCGCCCGAAGATGGCGCTTAGCTCGACGCCGAGCGGAGTCGGATGACCAGGATGATCGCGCAATCAGCTGATTCGTACACCCCAGCCCTAGAGGTCACATGAGAGTATGAAGAGGGCATTCGTCACAGGTGGGTTGGGATTCATCGGGAGTCACCTTGTCGACCGACTGCTCCAAGATGAATGGCAAGTAGTAGTCCTCGATAATCTTCATACGGGTCATCGCTCCAACTTGGGCCATCAGAAGGGCAACCCGCGTCTGAAGGTGATTCGGGGGGACCTCAGGAACCTCGAAACCGTTTCGAAGTGCTCGCGAGGGTGCGACGCAGTCTTTCACTTCGCTGCTCACGCACTGATGCGAGTCAGCCTCCGCGATCATCGAGCAGACCTCGAGCATAACATTGTTGGCACTCTGAATGTCCTTGAAAGCATGGTCGCGAACAACGTTAAAGACTTCGTCTTCGCTTCGACTTCCGCCCTCTACGGCGAAGCAGAGGTCACCCCAACCCCTGAGACATACTCCGGCATCCAGACGTCCCTGTACGGGGCCGCTAAACTCGCAGGAGAGGGGTATGCTTCCGCGTTCGCGGAGTTCAGCCCCATAAGGGTCTGGGCTTTCAGGTTCGGAACGGTCCTCGGAGAAAGATGCAGGAGGGGGGCGATTTGGGACTTCACTCACAAGCTACTCGAGAACCCTTCTGAACTGGAGGTACTTGGCAATGGAAAGCAGAGCAAGGACTACATGTCCGTGAAAGATTGCATCGACGGGGTCATGCTCGGCTACGAGAGGAGTTCAGACAGGGTGAATATCTTCAACCTTGGTCTCCAAGAACAGACCACTGTCAATGAACTTGCGGACCTGGTGATTGAGGAGATGGGGCTTTCGAATGTGAGAAAGAAATACACGGGCGGTGTGCGGGGATGGGTAGGGGACAACCCTGTGGTTTACCTGTCAACGGAGAAGATTCGGGGGCTCGGTTGGAAGCCGAAGCTATCTCCCGCTGAAGCGATAAGACTGACTGCCAAGTGGACTCTGCGAGAGGTCGGTCGGCAGGAAAGATAGGACAAAGTACCTGGTCACCAGAATGTCAAAAGTCGCAGTCACAGGCGGGGCTGGCTTCCTCGGCAGTCACATCGTAAAGAGGCTCATGGACGATGGTCGTGACGTTTCAATTATAGACGACTTTTCGTCTGGTTCAGTTCGGAACCTACTGGATTTGGGGATCAGACAAAAGTGCTCCCGGGGCGATCTACGCAACTATCCGTTCGCGAAAGAGTCTCTTCGGAAGGCCGAGACGGTCTTCCATTTCGCCGCGGAAGTCGGGAGCGTAAGTTACCTTCATGGCTCGAACGCACGGGAGCTAGCTGCGCTGCAATCCAACCTTGTCATCGACGCCAACGTGTTCAAGGCTTGCCTCGAGGATGGCGTCCGGACGGTGATTTTCGCCTCGAGCGTTTCGGTCTACCCCTTTGACAAACAGCTCGGTTCTCACGTTCAATTCAGAGAAGAGGATTCTGAGCGCAGGGTGAACCCAGAGGGGGGATACGGTTGGGCGAAATATGTCGCGGAGAAACAGCTTTCGCTATTGCCTGACATCTCCTACGGTGTGGCTCGAATCTTCCATGCTTATGGCAAGAACATCTACCTGAACCCTGACCGGAGCCAGGTAATCGCTTCTCTGATCAGAAAGGCGGTCAGATATCCTGACGAGGACTTCATCGTCTGGGGAGACGGGAACCAGAGACGCTGCTTCGTCTACATAGACGACGCGCTCGATGCGCTCGTGCGGCTGGAAAAGCATGTCAGAAAACGAGGCAGCCTCACGGTCAACGTGGGGTCAACTGAAGAAACGACCATCCGCGACCTCGCCGAACTTGTTGTCCTCATCTCGAAGAAGGACATCCCGTTGAAGTTCGACAACTCCAAGCCCAAGGGCGCTCTGAACAGGACGCCGAACCTGAATAGAATAAAGAGCGTTCTCGACTGGAGTCCAACGACCTCACTCTCTGACGGTCTCGCAGAGACGTTCGAGTGGGCTGAAGGAAGGCTCGGGAAATGAGAGAACATCTGGCCTTCTAGCAAGAGTTGGAGGGAAAGAATCGCTTTTGCAGCGAATAACTCTGGGTTCAAATCACCTCTGATGTCCAATTCTCAGTCCGTTTCATTTGGAATTGGTGCGGGGGTGGAACTTCAACCCAGCATGTTGGGCGGGAATACTGCCTGTTGAATCAGATTCTTGACGCAGCCTACTAGTTTGATTCTCGGCGCCGCCGGAGGCTAGTCTCTATCATTGGGTCGACTACAGCCCCGAGGACTACAACTATCACGCCGACTATCGCTACGAACGCATTGGGGGTGTAGGCGAAGAATCCCGCAAAGGTGGTTGAGTTGTAGTACGTCTGGCTTGCACCCAACGCCAGGCTGGCGACTACGATAGCTATACCCACAAACTGAATCCCATGGTAGGTAATCTCCCTTCACCAGTCCTTTTGCATCGTCCCCGGAGGATATCAGTGTATGTCTGAATCCTTGCGGCCGTAAGGATGCGGGGGGTGCGCACTGAACTTTAGGTTCATGTTGCATCCTTCTGGGGCGCGAGAGGAGTCGATCCCCTTTTCTGGTTTGATGTGGACGAGATTGAGGGATGAACTGCGTAGACAATGGAATAGACGCCTATCTGCGTCAACTCCGGAAGCACACCCGACCCTAACCAACCATCTTCCATTTCGAGTACGCTAGTGCTGCCTCGATTCCAGAGCACTTGGCGTCGTATCCATGAACGGAGCAATAGCGGTCGTGCTCAGACAGGCTGACCTCAGCGACTTGTTGCGCGCGCTCCTTGAGTGCGGAGCTGAGGGCGCTTGAGCAACCCCCGCGATGCGTGGCCCGAGACAGACCTGGATAGAATCACAGGGAACCTCGAGCTGCTATAGGGGCAGTGATTGATTGCTGTTGTTAGGGCGAAATCACTACCAGAAGCTATCGAACACGTGTCGCTCTGCTCTTCCCTGCCCTAATCGTCGGGTGCCGCGTCAATATTCTGGGCATGAGTAGATTACTCCGCAAGTGCCGCACCACCACTCTTCCGACCAGTAGTCTATCGAATTGGGACCGCAGAGAGGGCAGGTGAATTTCACAATCTTTGGGACTTGCTAGGGACTTGCCATAAATCGGAGTCTGATGCGAATAGGTATCCTTACTCGTCTGCCTGGCCCCCAAATCTCGGATCTGCTGTTCACCCAGCTTCAAGAGAGAATGATTAGGAAGCCCAAGTGCTCATCTCGATTCGGTGTTGCTATGAGATTTCAGGTGCTACCACCTGCAGCTCTTCCAGGTTCTTGGTCTTGGGTTCCTTTCACCTAGTGACCTTCGATACTATTCTGCGTAGCTAGAAGTTAACCTTGTCGTCCGCATTGTCGTCCCGCAGAATGAACCGTCCTCTTATTGCTCATCTGAGAGTCCGAGGTGCATCGACTAGCAGTCTGTGGAGGGTCTTCGCTGAGTTTAAGTGTCTTAGGCTTTTCGATGCTGGGGCATGCAGCTCAGTGGACGAATTGCTAACTCCAATCTGAATTGGTTCCGATGCCAAAGTTGATGACGCTATGACAAGTCTTGACCGTTCCGTAGGCGAGTGACGTCTGATTCGTAATGTTCAGTGCTGACACAATCCTCAGAATCAGAGTCGAGTTCGACGCATCTAGTTTCTGAGCTTCGGCGCAGAGAGAAGTACCAGTGGTACTTGTCCCTCCTATCATAACAGATTCATTCGTGGGGCCGTGGCCGTAGAAGCTCCCAGAGCCCACGAGATTCTTCTCCGATTCTGTGAGTCCAACGTAGCCTTGGTAGCTCAACCCCCAGGGGCCCGCATAGCTTACCGAGATTGTAAAGGTATAGTTGATGAGTTGAGGGCAGCCGCTGCCCCCTGTGTTGGTGCACGTGGTGGAGGTCATAGTTGAGTTTGTGTAGAGGGTGATTGTGTGCAGTATGGTGGTTTCTGAAGTCGCGGTCGTCGTAGTCACAGTGCCTGCTTGACTGTGCTCGATGAATGCAAGTGAAGCGAAGAGTATGGTAGTGAGCACAAAGATGCTCAGCATCAAGTTCTTCGTGTTCATGCGAAGTCAGATCCCATGGTAGGAAAGACATGGTTACTTAGGAATTGGGGCAAATTGTACGATGTGGTTTTCTTGACAAGTTCGTCCAAAATGATTCCGTCGTGCCCTAGTCTAATCCCCCGAACTTGCGCAAATCTCACCTTCAAAGTATTATTGTGCGAAAGTTGCCTTGTCCTCGATTTCACATTTGTCAAACCCGCACCTGTAGATTACCTCCTCTTTGAGCCATTCCTCCTGCCCTTGAGAATCCTAAGTTTCTGATTGGCTTTGAAGACGACCTGCGCCAAGCGCGTTCCCAACGTGCGGATAGCGCAGCGTTGACGAGGTTTCGGGCAAGTCTGTGCTGTTTCCCTGAGGTGTTAGGGGAATGACCCTACGTTCTCACAAATGAGAATGATGGTCTCACCTAATATACTAAAGGAAGCATAACAAGTTATTGAAAAATCGCAAAACTCGCATTGCCCTTCTGGCGGTTTTCGTCATTTTGCTCGTAGCGATAGTTGGAACCGTTGTTGCCGGTGGAAACGGGTCACCTTCGGTTCCTGTTAGAAGAACAGTGACTATGACCGGAGAAAACTTTGGTGTCGGGGGCATCCTCGCAATACAATCTCAAGTCCTACCGACCATGGCTCCTCCGACCGGAATCCTTCAACTCCAATTCCTGGTCAATTCTGGTATTGCAGGAACCTTCGAGTTTGCTGTGGCGAGTCAAGGGACACTCATAGTCCCTCCAGCGAACGTAAGTCAAGCGCAGCCTGTCGGTTATGCGCTGCCTACCTATGTCAGCGTCGAGTTTCCCGGGGGGAAGAGCGTAGGTAGTGCGATAAATGCGACCGAAGTGACTGTATCTATGAGTATTTCTATTACGGCAGCCCCGGCAGGCACAATCCCGCTCGAACTCGTTGTCTTCCAGCAGCAGACTCCCTTGGTGGTGGCGGAGACCACATTTCCGTTTGTCCTAACGGTTGATTAGATTGATTACGCTAAAGGACGCAATCAGACTAGCAACTCTCTTGACGCTCTTAAGCGTCATGCCATTGTCTAGCATCGTTTTCGGGGCCGTTTCTGGATCAGTGACTCCTCCTTACGGCGACATGTCCACTGGCTCGCAGAATAACATTTGCATGGCCCAGTGGACAGGGGACCCGCCATTTCCGGCTGGTTATTACTGCGTTACTGCTTCCGAATCGAATGGGCAGGCAAACCTTGGCGACTACTCCGCGGTTCAAGCGGGAGATTCCTCCGACCAGAACAGTGAGTACGTGTACTTCGACCAGAGCGCAAATGACGGTGTGTCCCTTCAACCTCCAATCTACACTACGATTTCGATGGCCACTTCTGCAAGTTACTATGGCCCCGTCAGCGGGTACTATGCCTACTCCGGGGGCTATTACAGCGCAGAGTCCTACTTGAAGGTAATGTGGTCCTACACATACTACAATTCCCAAACACAAAGTAACCAGACAGTGAATTATTTCGGGACTCTCGCAGATTTGGACCAAGATGGGGGGAGCGTTGTCTTAAGTTGCCCTGGAACGTGCACGTTTGAGTACGCGGTTAGCGGCAACCCTCCCAGTTCACTGTGGGTAGGAGGAGGCATGGCTTCATACGCGTCTTCAGCCACGGGATATTCAGCCTGCTCATGGTTCGACCCCAATGACCCTACCGGATTATGTGAGACCGGGACCGATTATATGTCGATCTTGGGATTCGCCGGCGCCGCATGGTCGATCTCTCTATCATCCATGAGACAGAGTTCATCCGTCGCGATTCTTACGGCCACGGCGAGCGCAGATGTGAGTAGCTGGGATTACGCAATCAACATCTTCGACCAAACAACCAGCACTTTGGTCACGTCCTGCACCTCGGGGACTACCTGTACAGGATCGGTCAGCGAATCGGGTTCTACGACTCAGACTTACATTGCGTGCGTTGCGTACTATGAATCGTGTTCCAGTGACGTCCTGGCATCGGCTGGAACTAGCGTCACATGGCCTTTGGTTTCGATTTCAACCCAACTTTCTTCGTCAAGCATTACGGCAGGAGGTTCTGCGCATGACACCGCCAATTTGTCAAACCAAAAGGCTCACGCGAGCGGCAGCGTGAAGTACGCCTTCTATTCAGGAAGCTCATGCTCAGGAACTAGTACAACAGTATCCAATGTGACTGTGACAAACGGCGTTGTTCCCCCCTCTAAATCGCATACCTTCAACACTGCGGGCTCCTACAGCTGGCAGGCTGTCTACAGTGGTGACAGCGTCAACAATGGAGCTACCAGTCAATGTGAATCCCTAACTGTGACCAAAGCCAATCCTTCATTGTCAACAGCTCTCTCTACAAACGTCATCCTTCCGGGGGGGTCGGTATATGATACCGCTACGCTCTCGGGAGAAACTGGCAACGCCGGCGGGACAGTCACTTATTCATACACCTCCGGTAATCCTTCGTGCAACAGCAACAATCCAGTTGTCGTGAATACAGTCACGGTAACCAACGGCTTAGTCCCCCCCTCTAACTCGACCACCTTTCCCAATACAGGCTTCTATTACTGGTGGGCTGTCTATTCTGGAGACTCGAACAACAAAGGAGCAACAGGCCCCTGCGAAGTGCTGTACGTTGGCGAAACCGGAGGTGGATGTGTGCTCACTGGGATGTCAAATGCCCTTGTTAACGAGACTCTCTCCAATGACATGAACACAGGACAATTGGTCCCAACCACCCTGTCCAGCAACAGTGGTCCTATTTCCTGTTGACCGAGTGCTCGACATCAACAATGGCATGCTATGCCTAAGCGGCCTCAACGATCAGCTAATTCACATCCTAATGCAAAATGATGCTCAGAGGAATAGTGATCGAGCAATTGAAGGTGGGGATGCTAATCTCTAAACCGCTTCCGAGCGCCTGGGTGCCGGTCACCAACTTGACGGTCTTGAACGGGAGCTTCTTAGTATATGACCTCAGGACGGCCAATGGCGCCTCCTACGACGCGAACTCAATTGCCGTGATTCCTAAATAGAACCTCTTCGTTGGAACCAACCCACAATGTGACTATATCGCTCGAAAGTCTTGGTAAGTCAACCATGGAGGAGAACGAGCGGCTACTCTCAATGCAGAAAGTCAAGCAAGGCGAGAGCGTTGCCAAAATGGGAGAATGATGCGGAGTTCACCGTCACGTTCTTCCATATCAAGAATGGCGAACAATACGCGACATCAATAACCAACCAATAATCGAATGTCTTGGTGAAGGGAAGCAGGTGGAAGCGACTAACTACCTACTCGCTCAAAGGCAGTGGGTCGAGGTAAGGCTATCCGAATGAAGGTGAATCTCTGGGTCATCGGCGGAGTCTTTTTCATGTTCATCGCCTTGGTGAACTTCCTCGCTGTCGGCTGGACCGGGCTCTTCAGCCCTGCCCTCTGGGGCTTCCTATTCGGCCTCGCTCCGGTATCGATTGGGATTCGACGCAAGTGAGCCAATCAACCGCTCTTAACAAATGGTAGTTCGACCGGTAACCTGCCAGAACCGATTCGAACCCATGATAGGTCTAGGTCCTTCCAATCCAAACCTGAAGGAAACTTTTGATGTCACGGGTCTGAGCCCCCGAAGACGAAGGGTGCTCCGAACGGGCCCCACCGGACTCGCTATCCTTTGGGTTCGCGAATGAGATTCTTGGGCTGCGTAGATGAACCTAGGAGAGCTGATACTTGCAGAGTTACGAGTCTTCTGGTGCAGGAAGGTTTGCCAAAATTGAAGCGAGGTTCGCCTCTAGTGAAGGAAGATATGCCCATCTACAGGCTGAGAGAACCTCCGCACATAACAAGATGCGGGGGGTGGGATTCGAACCCACGAACCCCTGAGGGACGAGGTCCTAAGCCTCGCGCCGTTGACCAGGCTGGGCGACCCCCGCAGTGAGCCAACGGCCCCTGTGTGAAACTATAATGGTTTCCTAGGACCCGTCTGAGCGGGTTCTGAGCCAGCGCGCGCGCTGTGACCGCCGAGGAGAGGAACGCCCAGGCCATAGTGATGTCTGCCCACAGGGAGCCACTCTTCCGGGAGTCTAATGCCCCTGAAGTTCCCTGCTAGCGCTTTTCTCGGCGCTTCCGCTTCTTTTCGTCTCTCTCTCGCTTCTTATCCTGTTTCTCTTGTTTGATCTTGTCGTACTGTCCCAGAGGTCCCTCGTGTTCGACAAAGCCGTGGTGTATCTCGAACGTCCGTTTCACAATCTCCTCCGTTTCAGCGTTTCTCTTCACGAATCTGACCGACAGGTTCCTCCTGTCCAATGCTGTCCATTCAAAGCCCGTGTTCTTCTTGAGCTCCTCGATAGCCTGTTCCATGGCAAACTCGTTCCCGAAGATTCCACGAAGCTCCCATGCTTTTGCCATGAACCTGCCACTTCAGGCCGACCGTTTTAAGGGCTAGCTCCCCTCAGACAGTTGGGCTCTCAGTGATTCGACGTTTTCGGCTGGGAGCCGGCAGGCGAAGTTCCTGCAGACATAGGCCTTCGGGTTTGCCCTGGGTCTTCTCCCTTCCAGCAGCGTGGTCATTCCTGACAGCTGCCCATAGGTCTCAGAGTCTGCCGACAGCACGACCTTATTCGGGAGGAAGTTTCGCCAGACTTCTTTGGTCAAATCGGCGGCGCTGTCTCGATCCCTCGACGTTATCACAATCTCCGTCATTCCGTTCAAGAGCATGTCCAAGGCGGTGAGCATGTTTACGTGGCCCGATGGTTGCTCTTCGATGTCTTCGCCGAAGGACTTCAAGACCCCTTCACCTGCCCTTCTCATCTCTTCCTTCCCGGTGAGCTCTGCCAAACGAATCAGGCTGACTGCCGCCACTGAGTTCCCAGAGGGCATTACTCCGTCGTACCCTTCCTTGAGCCGTGCCGGCTGGTCGTCGATCGTCAGGAAGAACCCCCCATGCTCCTTGTCCCCAAACTCGTTGATCATGAGGTCAGCCAACCTCAGCGCCTCTGCCAGCCACCTCGGTTTCGCCGTCGCCTCGAAGAGATCCAGGAGCCCCTGCACGAAGAAGGCGTAGTCTTCGAGGGTCCCTTCAAGTGCCGCTTCACCTCCGGCAAACCTCCGCAAGAGTCTCCCATTCCTTGCACTTCTCTTCAGAATGAATTCCGCGGCTTCCTCTGCAGCTGTGCCGTATTCTTCATTCCCCATCACGGCGCTGGCAAAGGCTAGAGCAGAGATCGCGAGCCCGTTCCAAGACGTCAGTACCTTCGTGTCTATATTTGGCCTCGGCCTTTTCATCCTCTCCCGATAGAGCTTGGACTTCCACTGGGCGACTACCATTTCATCTACAGAACCGTCCGACACCGCGGCGGTTCTGTGCAGAATCGATCTTCCTTCAAAGTTCCCGTTGTTCGTTATCCCAAACATCTCCGAGAACTTCACACCGTCCGTTTTTCCGAGCGCCTTCTGCACTTCCGGGGGCGTCCACGTGTAGTAGATGCCTTCACCCTCTTTCGTATCAGCGTCCTGAGCTGAGTAGAATCCCCCGCCATTCTCTCTCATCTCCCCTAGCATCCACGCGAGCGTCTCCTTAGCGGTCGCCGCGTACTCCTGCTTCCCGGTCACCTGAAAGGCCTCAGTGTAGATCTTGGCCAGCTGCGCGTTGTCGTAGAGCATCTTTTCGAAATGCGGGATCAGCCAGGCCCTGTCAGTCGAATATCTGTGGAACCCCCCGCCGACGTGATCCCTGATTCCTCCTGCCATGATCCGGTCCAGCGTCTTGACCACGCTCTTCAGCGCTAGTTCCCTCCCCGTCCTGTAGTGGTGTCGCAGGAGGAAAGCGGACGATAGCGGCAAGGGGAACTTCGGTGAGGTTCCGAAGCCCCCGTGCTCCGGGTCGAATGAGAAGACAAGCGCAGTGTACCCATCGTCAAGCAGCCTGGGGGGCAGCCCTGACCTCTCCGAATGAGAGATGCCATCAGAGATTGCCTTAGCGACCTGTTCGGCATTCTCCAGCATCTCTGGTTTCTTGTCCTTCCAGACTTCCGCGACGAACTCCAGCACTTGCTTGAAACTGGGCATATCGTATCGCGGTTCAGGCGGGAAGTAAGTTCCTCCGTAGAAGGGCTTGAGGTCGGGTGTGAGGAAGACTGACAGAGGCCACCCCCCTCCTCCAGTCATAGCTTGGACGGCCTTCATGTAGTAGGCGTCCAGCTCAGGCCTCTCTTCCCTGTCGACCTTGATTGGAATGAAGCTCTTGTTGATTATTGCGGCGATTGCTTCGTCCTCGAACGATTCGCGGCCCATCTGATGACACCAGTGGCATGTTGAATACCCGATGCTTAGGAAGATGGGTTTTCCATCATTCTTCGCCTTTCTGAGCGCTTCATCTCCCCACGGCCTCCATTCGACCGGGTTGAACGCGTGCTCCTTGAGGTAGGGGCTCTTCTCGTTGATCAGGAAGTTGGGCTTCCGGGACAAGTCTTCGCGAGACTTCGCAGCTCGTAAATCAACCTTTTCTCGCTGCCATTCCTTGACTTTGGGTAAGACCTAGGACTAGCGTAGTTGAGACCACGTCGCTTCTCACAAGGGGGGACGCACCTGTGTATCGACACTACCCTCTTGACCTGGAAAGAAACCGACGTATCAATACGGAACGAGTGACTCCTTCACCTAGGACTGAGGCATTGGAAAAATCTAAATACGCGCTCAAAGCCGCCTCTCATTGGGCCCTGCGCATTGTATTGTGCACGTGAGTTACTATTGATTATGAATGGGGGTAAATCGACTTAACAGCGACCAAATCCACCACCAAGAGGACAGCAAAACGGAAGCCGGTGGAAGACGAGGTCCCGCCCTTCAAGGTCAGTACCCATTTCCTAATTCCCAGGCACGAACTTCTGACGAAAGAAGAGTCGCAACAAGTGCGTGAAAGGTTCCATTCGTCTCCCAGCCAGTTCCCATACATCCTCGTGACCGACCCCATTGCCAAGGAAATCGGGGCCAAGCCTGGCGATCTCGTAAGGAT
The DNA here is from genome assembly GCA_050011215.1 of Nitrososphaerales archaeon. Taxonomy (GTDB): domain Archaea; phylum Thermoproteota; class Nitrososphaeria; order Nitrososphaerales; family Gagatemarchaeaceae; genus UBA183. The sequence goes on along the minus strand of JBEKJM010000021.1, from coordinate 1,740 downwards.
ATCCAGAAAGAGCGAGACCGCGGGTTCCAGCACCTACTTCAGGTACGTGGTGGAGGGCTAAGTTTGAGCAAACAGACGCAGAAATCCAATTCCTGGATTGTCCTCCGTGATCTGCTCGAGAGGGAGGGCGTGGCGAAGCAACACCTCAACAGCTACAACGAGTTCGTCTCCAGAGGCCTCCAGAACATCGTCGATGAGATCGGCGAAGTCGAGGTAGAAACGGTCAGCACGCCGTACAAGATAAAATTCGGAAGGATCACCTTGGGATCCCCTAGGGTCGTCGAAATCGATGGCTCCGTCAGCAGCATACTACCTATGGAAGCACGCCTTAGGAACCTCACTTACTCCGCTCCGGTCCTGCTCGAGATGACTATCGAGGAGGAGGGCCTCCCTCGCGATACGGCACGCCAGCACATCGGGGATCTGCCCGTTATGGTGAAGTCGGAACTGTGCCAGCTCTCGACTCGCACCAAGGAACAGCTGATCAGTTCGGGCGAAGACCCGAACGATCCTGGAGGCTATTTCATAATCCACGGGGCCGAGAGAGTCATCGTCGGCTTGGAGGACCTCTCGCCTAACAAGATTCTCGTTGATTCAGAGAAGCTCTCTGGAGCGACCACCTACAAATCGAGGGTCTACTCCTCGGTCGTGGGTTACAGGTCGAAACTCGAGTTGACCCTGAAGCAGGATGGCGCTATCAACGTGAAGGTCCCGAGCTGCCCCGTCGACCTCCCGTTCGTGATAGTCATGAGGGCGCTGGGGATCAAGTCTGACAAGGACATCGCGGACGCGGTCTCGCCAAAGGCCGAGATTCAGGACTTCCTAGAAGTCTCCTTCGACAAAGCCAGCGAGGCACCGACCGATAAGGACTCTTTGGTTTACATCGGCAACAGGGTCGCCCACGGCATGCTTGAGGAGTTCAGGGTCAAACGCGCACAATCGATGCTTGACTGGGGGCTCCTTCCACACTTGGGAAAGACCGAGGACAGGAGATACGACAAAGCGATGTTCATGGGAGAGGCGGTCTGCAAACTCCTTGAGCTTAGGCTCGGATGGATTGGCGCAGACGACAAAGACCACTACGGCAATAAGGTAATCAAGTTCGCCGGCCAGATGCTGGCCGACCTGTTCAGGACGGCCTTTAGGAACCTGGTCAGGGACATGAAGTATCAGCTCGAAAGGACAGGTCAGAAGCGCGGGGGCAATGTGGTCGGGGCCGCAATCCGGACAGGGATTGTGACCGACAAGCTCAACAATGCAATAGCTACGGGAAACTGGGGACGAGGCAAGGTCGGCGTCACGCAACTCCTCGACAGGACCAACTATCTTAGCACCCTGAGCCACCTGAGAAGGGTCCAGTCACCACTCAGCAGGAGCCAGCCCAACTTCGAGGCTAGGGACCTCCATGCAACCCACTTCGGCAGGATCTGCCCTTCAGAAACGCCCGAAGGCGTTAACTGCGGTCTGGTCAAGAATCTGGCCCTTTCGGCCATCATCTCCGTCGGCGTCCCGACCCAAGAGGTCGAGGAGAAACTCTGGGAGCTCGGGGCCAAACAAATCCGCGAGACAGACCAGAAGACCCAGGTCAACGGTTGCAGGATTTTCATGGATGGCAGGTTCTTGGGTTATGTGGATGACGGCGAGCGGCTCGCGAAGGCCTTTAGGAAGCTGCGGAGGGAAGGCCAGATCAACCCGAGCGCAAGCGTTCTCTACGTCTCTCCTGTCAACGAAAAGGCCTAC
>JBEKJM010000020.1:0-26093 GCA_050011215.1 Nitrososphaerales archaeon | reverse complement strand
ATGCGCCTCGTAGGGGCGAAGAAGGAATATGGGGACAATCCCCGAATGGTTGAATGCCAGCCTCTTGAGGGAACGAGAGTGATCGATTAGAGGGCAGGCTTATAGCCGGTCATGGTTGGCAACTTGACTGGAGGTTCATCTGTTCCTCCGTCTCCCTGTTAACTGACTGGAGGTGGGAGGATTTCGTCTCCCTTCCTCCAATTAAGTTACCAGTTCCGAAGGAGACTTGGCAATGGATAAATAATCAAAGCCACCCAAAATTCTACGGTCTGGCACGCAGCGTGCTACGACGGGCGATCAGGACTGGCCCAAAAGGTCAGGATGATGACTCTACTGCTGCGCGTCCAGCCCAACCAATCCTTAGAACGGGAATCTGATGGCCATCGTGAAGACATGGGTCAGGGGCGCTATCTGAGCCTCGGACGGCGTGGCTTCGAATGGAATTCTCTAACGCGGGCCACCAGTCTCACGGCATCCGACGAAGTGACCAGCTCCGCCCCTCTGGCGACGACCTCCCGGAGGGCGAGCCCTGAATCGTTCTCGCGCAAGTTGACTCCCCTGATGCAATCCTCGAGGACCTTCACCTTCAGCCCCGCATCGAGCGCGTCCAGAGCGGTCTCTTTGACGCAGTAGTCGGTGGCCAGGCCCCCGAGGAAAACCTCACGGGCTTTGGTCGCTTTGATGCGCTTCTCGAGGTCGGTCCCCTGGAACCCTGAGTATGCTTCCCGGTCCGCTTCCGTCCCCTTGCTGACTACGACCGCCCCCTGAGGGACCCTTAGCTTCGGATGGAATTCGGCCCCGGGAGTCTCCTTCACACAGTGGGGAGGCCAGGTCCCTCCTTGGCCCATGAAGGACATGTGGTTTGGCGGATGCCAGTCCCTGGTAAAGAAGATGGGAAGGGACGCCCTGGTGAACGCCCCGATGACCATATTGAGTCTTGGCACGACCACACCACCTTCCTTGACCGCCACGGCCCCTCCGGGACAGAAGTCCCTCTGTACGTCCACTACCAGTAGCGCCATCCGCGCGACCGGTCACCTCCACGACAGCGAGGGGTGGGCCGTCCTCAGTTCTTCCAGGCTGGTCTTCACCCTTGCGCGGATCTCGTCCATCCTGTCGAAGCCCCTCGCCATCCTGCCGTCTTTCAGCAGGGGCTTCAGCAGACCCATCGAGCGGTTCGGCTTTGGCGAGCCCTCCAAGGTCACGAAGTCCCTGAAGCCAGCAGACCGGTAAGTAGTCTTGCGTCCGCCGAGTCCTCCCCTTTTTGCCCTGAACTCCTTCCTCGGGCCCTCGGTGACCTCGACTATCTTCGCGCTCAGGTCGATCACCGGTGGGTACGCCACCGCTGTGCCCACCCCGTAGCCGTCCACAATGGCGTTAAGCTTCCCAATCGACTCCTCGTCAAGCCTTCCAGAAGCTATGATCTTGACCATTTTCCCGCCACGGATATCGAGTTCCCACCTGACCTCTTCGGCTATTTTCAGGAAGTCGCCCCTGCGTGAGGCAGGCGTGTCCAGTCTTACTCCCCAGAGCCTAGAACCCAACACTTCAAGGGCTCTGATCGATTCCGCCTTCTCGTCCCAGAACGTGTCAACCAGCGCCACGCGCGGGATGCTCCGCGGCATGGTCTCATCGAAGAGGCGCCAAGCCTTCTCCTGGCTGCCGAGGATCTGCACCAGTGCGTGGGGCATCGTCCCTGACGGCTCGAGCTTCAGCAGCTTTGCGGCGAGAACGTTCGAGACTCCGTCGAACCCTGCGAGGTAGCAGGCCCTTTCGACCATTGGGGCGAGGGCGGGATGGACCCGACGCGTCCCGAAGCTGATGAGGAGCTTCGAAGCCGCGGCCAGCCTGAGCTTTGCGGCCCTCGTCGAGACGCTCGTGGAGGACGAGAGCAGCCCGAGGATGGGGTTCTCGTATTCGACGAAATCGACGTACCTTCCCTCGATGACCATGAGCGGCTCGTAGATTGCCTTCGAGCCATCAGCGACGAAGACGTCGCCCTCGTCGAAGGCCCAGACGTTGATGGGGAGACCCTCTAGGAGCTTCGCGACCTCGTAGATGCCGCTGACGATGCCCCAATTGTCTGGATAGGGGACGCCCCTGGCGTAGACCTCCATCACGACCCGCGAGTCGATGTGGTTTTTCCGCAGAACCCTCTTGGTCTGGAGAAAGTACGAGTCCGTCGTCTCAGCGTTTCGAATCTCCTTCTCGCTCGCCAGCCAGAGGAGCCTGTCCTCTAGGTCTGATCTGGGCATCTCTGGTTTGGCCGTCTCATGGCGTCTTGGAAAAGGGTTTCTGCCCCCTCAAGCTGAGGCGGGAACCAAGAACCCTTATACATGAAAGGGGTCGAACCCAAAATCTAGGGCCGGTAGTTCAGCGGTACGAACGCCCGCCTCGCACGCGGGAGAACCCTTCGGGTCCCAAGGTCGGGGGTTCAATTCCCCCCCGGTCCACTTTTCCCTACTGCGCGACAATCTGAGGCTTTGCATCGAGTCCGAGGGACTTGCCGAAGTCGGCCCTAAGGCCCTTGTACCTGTTTCTGACTGTGACCTCTGTGACGCCCGCGGCTTCGGCGATTTCCTTCTGGGTCTTGACCTCGCCTTCGATGACACTCGCAAGGTAGAGAGCGCTCGCTGCAAGCCCCATCGGCGACTTGCCCGCCGAGATCTCCTTCTCTTCGGTCATCCTAACAATCTCAACGGCCTTGCGGGCCGCCTTTTCTGAGAGGCCAACCTTGGAGGCAATCCTCGTGACGTTTTTCGCGGCGTCTACCACTGGCATGCTGAGGTCCATTTCCCTGAGGAGGATGCGGTAGTCTCTGGCGACGGCCTTCCTATTCAGGTTCTCGACAACAGCTATGTCCTTGAGTGTCCTCGGCGTCTCAGTGTCGCGGAAGGCCGCGTACAGGGAGGCCGCCGCAATCCCGACGATAGAACGTCCCCTAAGTAGCCCCCTCTCGAGCGCCTTCCTGTAGATGTAGGCTGCGCGCTCCTTGACGGCCTGTGAGACTCCGAGTTTGTCGCCCATCTTGTCAAGCTCGCGCAGTGCTACGCTGAGGTTCTTCTCGGAGGAACCGAAGGCTGGGGCCCTGTTGTCCCACTTCCTCAGCCTCTCCATCGTGATGCGCATCGGGGAAGCGAAGGACCTGCCCGAGGCGTCCCTGTTGGACCTCCCGATCATTGTGGATAGTCCCATGTCCCTGCGGGTTATCGAGGTAGGCGAACCCGCCCTGGCCCTGTCCGTCTCTTTGTCGTCTCCGAACGACCTCCACTCCGCACCTTGGTCGATAGCGTGCTCGCTGACCACGAAACCGCAATTGTGGCACGTAAGCTCTCCCGTGTGGGCGTCGTCAACGAGCGTTCTTCTGCCACACTGGGGGCATCTGTCCGTAACCTGGAGAACCGCCGTACGAATTGGATTCATCTTGTTCAGCTCTACAACCAGTTGGGTACATCTCCCTAATGCCTCCCTAATAAGTATGGGGGTAGTTCCCAATCCAGTGTCCGGCAGAATCACCTAGACGTTCGAATGAGCGGGCTGGACCTTAACCATTCGAAGCCTTGCGAGCCAACTCTGTCCCACAGACGGGACAGACGGCCAGCTTCGGGTTGGTGTACTCCTTCCCGCATCCCCGACAGTAGATCTTCCACGCGATGTTCTTCCACTCACCGCCCTTGATCGAGGTCTGTGCTAGCGGAATAGAGAGCACATTTGCTACGTTCCTCACTGCGAAGTCGTCCGAGACGAGGCTGACTCCTCCTTCAGTCTGAGAGAGGTCAAGCGCGAGGGCGAGTAAGGACATGTCAGTTTGGGAGAGCGCCCCGATGTCGCCCGTCTTCATGGCAGTTGTCTTGACTCTGTTGACCGAGTCGAGCGAAGGCTCAGTCACGTGGACCCTTGAGTGGAGGAAGGACGAACCCACGTTGTGATGTTTGACTTCTTCGAGAACAAGATAGGTAGTGAAGTAGCGACCGCTCCCCTGGTAGGGGATTCCCGCGTAGAACGCGGTGGAATCGAGGACGTATGCGGGCTCAGACAAATTGGGAAACCATCAACCGATCATTTCTGGAGGACGTGGTTGGCCAATCCGTATGCATCGCGCAACTTCATTGATTCTTCCGTTCTTACAGGTCTGAGAGTGAGACGTTTATTTAGTTTCCACCACGAGGCAAGACGCGACTAGACTTTGAGCAGACCGGCCGAACTGGGAAGCGTCAAGGAAGGAAGCTACATAATCCTGGAGGGAGAGCCATGCAAGGTCGTCAGCCGCGAGCACTTCAAGCCAGGAAAGCACGGAAGTGCGAAGGTCAGGCTGGTGGCGATATCGATAACGACAGGGTCGAAGAAGAGCTATGTCTCGCCTGCCGAATCGAGGGTCGACATCCCGATGATCGACAAGCGTTCGGGCCAGATAACCTCGGTCATGGACAAGGCTGTACAGGTGATGGACCTCGAGACGTTCGAGGTGTTCGAGACGCCGAAGCCTTCCGCGGAGGAGATGGCCGAGTTGAACGGAACCCTTGGGCCCGGGACTGAGGTCGAGTACTGGACTATGTTGGGCAAGACCAAGATCATGCGCGTCAAGGGCAGTGGCTAGAGTTCTAACATTAGTGTTCCAGATGATTCAGTGAAGTCCAGGCGGAACCCGCCGTAGGCCTAGACAAGCTACTTCTTGCCCGCGGCCTTCATCCTTTGCTTCTCGACTCGGATTTCTAGCCAGGTCTCGTACGAGTCCTTCGCTGGCGTCACCTCAGGCGCACCCGCCGTGTGACGCACACTTTGAGCTCTCAACCATCCTTCGTAGGTATCGGGCGGAAGCTGCATTTCTTCCTTCTTGGAGGATCTTCTCAAGACCACCCGAAAGTCAGCGAGGGCACCCCCCACCTACAAGGTAGAAGGAAGCACGTGTGGCTGAAAGATCTCTCAGCTCGCCGAGATGTTCTTGTGGATGAACTCTTTGGACGAGGTGTCCCCAAGGGCTCAATTCGTGAACCCCTGGATGAAGCGAGGACCCCTTCGAGCGTGCTGTCACGGACGCTTCCTGCTGGCTCCAAGATGAAGCCCAGGCGAGCCCAATGAATGGGCGTGGAACGCCCTTATTAGGGACGAATAACCAAGCGCACCGTGAGCCAGACAGTACCACAGCTGTGCGTAACCCACCGAATCAGGCTTCAACCAGAAGGCACGGGCGACCATCTCATCTGCCCGGTCTGCGTTCAAATCGACAATCAAGAGATGCTCCGACGAAGATCACGGAGACGTTAGCCTCTGACAGAATCTGTCCAACAGCAACAAAGACCACCCAAGGTCTGTCCCGAATGCGGGGCCCCCGGACCCCTCTATAGGACCCCCCGTGGGCTCAAGTGCGAGAGCTGCGTCAGTAGGATGGATTCTTCCGGGCTGGGTTTCAGGTAGGCTTGACCGGGTCTCAGATGACGCACCCCTCAGGCTTAGCAGGCTTCTTGCGGCAAAGGAGTTGAGACGCCGACGAAGGCTACCATAGTCACCTACACCGATGAATTCGCGAAGCAAGAGATTCAGGAATTGGCCAAGGCCGCCGGCTACACTGTCGAGGAGGTGATTTGCCTCAAGCAAATCGTCAAGTCTGGGTATGGGGTCGGGGTGGGCAAGGCTGAGGAGCTCACCGAAATCGTGAGTGGCAACGACTCTGACACGCTGATTATAGACGAGAGCATCACATCCTCGCAGGCTAACAACCTAGCGAAGGTGACTCATGTCGAAGTGATTGATCGCGAAAGGTTGATCCTCAACATCTTCGCTCTGCGCGCTGCGACCACTCAGGCTAAGCTCCAGGTCCAGCTCGCAGAACTGCACTATGAACTGCCAAGGACGAAGGACGTCGTGCGCAACTCCGCCGCGGGCGAGAGGGCAGGATTCATGGGGACTGGGGAACTGGCTGTAGACGTCAAGTTCAAGGCCCTGAAGCGCAGGATGGTGACAGCCAGGGAGAAGCTCGCCAGGGCCGAAATGAACAGGTCGGTCCAGAGGAGGGAGCGCATGAAGCTCAACGAGCCTCTCGTGTCACTCGCAGGTTACACCAGCAGCGGGAAGACGACGCTCTTCAACAAGCTGGCTTCCGAGTTCAAAGAAGAGTCCCCGAAGCTATTCACCACTCTTGCCACGACGACCCGCGCTGTGTCCCTTCCCGGCTCGAAGAGGAAGGTGATGCTGTCAGACACCGTGGGGTTCATCTCGAGGCTTCCGACTTACCTGGTTGAATCGTTCAAGTCGACCCTCGAGGAATTGACCTACGCCGACCTCGTCCTCCTGGTCGTCGACGCAAACGAGAGCCCGGAGAGCATTGGGGTAAAGCTCGGGAGTTGCAGGGAGATCCTGAATGAGCTCGGGGTCGACCCAAAGAAGATTCTTCTTGTGTTCAACAAGATAGACCTCGTCCCTCATGGAGTGACGACCACGGGACTGGAAGGCCTCCTCGGGGGACTCCCCTCGGTCAGAACGTCGGCGACCCGGGGTGACGGCATGCGACAGTTGAGAAACCAGATCCTGGAACGGACGCGTGAGGCTGACTCCAGGATGGCGCCCGGGAGGCGCAGGCAGACCACGAGGTCAGTCTAAACGCGGTCGCGACTCAACCATTGTAGCATGAATGCTGCGGTGTTCTATCTTTGGTTTGAGACAAAGTAATTGGGCTCCATCTTGCTTGGAGTGCCTCAGCTCGGCAGTCCATATCGGTCCAGTACGAGACCCAGAAAGTGGATTCGCATTCCCGTAAGGTAAATAAGACAATATAGATTGGCAATATAGATTGGTTCGCCTCCCTTCAGCGGTAATACGAGGCCCAAACGACTATCTGGGTTACCTAGAGGCAGAATATGACATTCGCATCGAAGCTCGTGACTTGAGCGACAGCATTCATGCGAACATGGACAAGTATCAAACGGAATTTGACGCCATGGTGCGAGACTTCTACGATGCCGTAGACAAGATTGAGAAGAAGGCGTTCAACGTCTGTGGTTCAATCGAGGACGGTGACCCAACCGATGCAGATGAGAAGATGGATGGGATGTTGGGAGAAGCGAGGGTGAGGATATTGAAAGAAAGTGGAAGGCTCGCAGAGAGGTTGAAGTCTCTGAATATGCAGTCCTCGTGGTGGCTGCCGTCGTCCCCGCTGCAGTCAATCGATGATGTGTTGAGGGTTTCCGATGTGTGGATTTGCGCAGAAGGGTGTGGGAGGATTCAGGGAGCGGAAGAGTATGAACTGCATAGAGCTCTCAATCCTAATCATCATCCTCAGGTGAGTGACGATGTGGGATTGCCAATAGATGGACGGCAACCTTTGCATGAAGGATGATGGGGCACAATGGGGATAAGATTTGCATACATCAAGAGGCCTCTGGCCTTCGTCCTCGGCATCAGCGCCTTCGCTTGGGCCATCGGCTTCGCCAGGTATTTCGACCATTGGGTCTTCTTCTCAGCCTTTCCCAATATCCTCGACTCCTTGGGGATGTCCCTGGTAGGAGTCTATCTTCTGTATCAGGCCCTAGGCAGGAGTCGCCCTCTTGCCGACACATCAGACGCGGAATTGGAGCCCATCTTGTCCATCTTTGATGACATTGACCTTACAGAGGAATCTTGAACCGAACGCGTGAACTCAGTGCTCTATCTTTGGTTTGATCTTCATCGTGGAACTCAGACGGCTCTTCCGAATCCCTTCATCTAGAGCAGTCTTTCGAAACTGTTTATGAATATAGGCTTTGTTGTGTTCTTCTCTAGCGAAACGATCCTCACAGTCCCAAGTCAGACGCTGGTCGTCCAGCTCAAGAGACCTGGGTAGATGGAGTCGGCCAATCTCGTCCTCGGGACGACACTCCCCCCGCTCTCGGGTTAGCAACCGGCTTCGGCACCAGCCTAGCGTCGAGGATCTCATAAGTGCCGGAATCGCCTCTCCAGCGGGTCTCCGCCCTTTTCACCTCGACCGTGGCCCTAAACATGGGGCAGTCCAAAACGAAGGTCTCGCCTTCGCCGCCTTCTAGGCCCGGATGGAACCTGAACCTCCTGCTCAGGGCGACCAGTTCGTCGACTGCCGCGTCGTCAAGGATGCGTCCGAGCCACCTCCGGTCGAGCCCGAGCGCCGACACGCTGACCACCATCGCGACGAACCCGTCCTTCACCAGCCTCCTCAGATACTCTACTGGATCTGCCCCCCACAAGGGCGAGACGCACTCCAGGCCCAGCTCCTTGCAGATTCTCTCGACGCGGCTCTTCTGGTAGACGCTCGCCAGGGCGCCTGTGTAGACCCCCTCCAACCTGTAGGCCCCTTTGGCTCTCCGAATCGCCGCAGCCAGGTCCTCCAGCTCCTCCTCCTTGACGCCCGGCGTTTCCTGCGTGAGCTGTGGGACCCCGATTGCCTCAGCCTGAAGCTGGGTCCATCTCAGGTCAGGGTAGTGGAACATGTACGAAGCGTCCGACCTCGGGAAGATGGTGATCAGGCACGCGAGTTGGTCACTCTTGGAAGCGACGTGTGCCGCGTAGGTCGAGTCCTTGCCCCCAGAGAAGAGCGCCCCGACTCTCATTTCACGTCACCTGCGGCCCCGGGCCTCCTCAAGATAATTAAATACGCGGAACCGGGTCGCCGACCCGGATGCTGGATTCGCTCAGGGAGGGGCTGCAGGCGGCTGTCAAGAAGCTGGTTGGTTCCACAACTGTCGACGAGAAGGCAGTCAAAGAGTTCGTGCGCGACCTCCAGCGGACGCTCATCCAGTCTGACGTCAACGTCAAGATGGCACTCGAAGTCACTGAGCGAGTCGAGAAGAGGGTCCTCGACGAGAAGCCGGCCCCGGGCGTCACGAGGAAGGACCAGGTGGTCTCAGTGCTGTACGAGGAGCTTGCCCGGCTTCTGGGCGGCGAGGGCGGACTGCAGCTCGACAAGGGCAAGACCAGCGTCATCGTGATGCTGGGAGTCCAGGGCTCAGGCAAGACCACGACGACTGGGAAACTGGCTCGCTTCTACACAAAGAAGGGGTTCAAGGTTGGGATTGTGGCCGCGGACACGTTCAGGCCCGGGGCCGTCGTTCAGCTGAAAACCCTCGCTTCCAGTTCAGGGGTCGACGTTTACAGTGACGAGAAGGAGAAGGACTCGGTCAGGATCGCAAGGGAGGGGAGGAAGCACTTCGAGGGTTCGAAGAACCTGGTGATTATTGACACAGCGGGCAGGCACAAGGAGGAGAAGGGGCTCCTTCAAGAGATGAAGGAGGTGGTGGGGGCAGTCAGGCCGGACGCCACCTTGCTCGTGATAGACGGGACGATCGGCCAGCAGTGCTACAACCAGGCCCTTGCGTTCCATCAAGCTGCACCGGTTGGTGGCATCGTTGTCACGAAACTGGACGGAGCCGCAAAGGGGGGCGGAGCGCTGGCAGCTTCTGCCGCTACGGGGGCCAAGGTCTTCTTCATTGGGACTGGGGAGAGAATCGACGACCTGGAGGAATTCGCCCCGACGAGGTTCGTTGGCAGGCTGCTGGGAATGGGAGACCTGAAGGCCCTGATGGACATGGTCCGCACGTCCGAGGTCGAGATTGATGACAGGGCTGCCCAGAGGATGATGTCCGGCAAACTGACGATGGACGACCTTCTCGCGCAGTTCGAGCAGATGAAGAAGTTCGGCTCCCTGAAGAAGGTGCTCGAGCACATACCGGGCTTCTCAGGGGCGGTCAATTCTCAGGAGCTTGAGAAAGCCGAGGACAGGGTCAAGGTCTACAAGTCGATTATCCAGTCGATGACCGGGACCGAGAAAGCCGACCCTGAAAGAATTAGCTCGTCGCGTCTAAAGCGGATCGCTAGGGGTTCGGGCCGGAGTGAGAAGGACGTGAGGGAGTTGCTGTCAAGGTATAAGCAGATGAAGTCCCTCGTAAAGACGAGCAAGGGCCGCGAGTTCCGCCAGATGATGCGCCGCGCGGGTGCTCAGTAGCGTGTCGACGGCGGCGCACGCCTACCGCCTCTGCGGTTATTGCGTTCAGAGGCAGAGTGGGTCAGGGCCTCTGGAGGTCGTGGAAGGGAGCGGTTGCTTCGTCTGCGAGGGGCTGATGGGAATTGTGCCCGTGATGGCCGAAGCAGCGGCCAGGAAGGTCAGGCGCTACCAATTTGAAACATTCGCGGTCGGGGTCTCGCTCCCGGAGGGCATCCAGGAAAGAGAGGACGAGCTCAGGTCAGACCTCAAGCTCAAGGGGAACGAGACGATCAAGACGCAGGCGGCGAAGCTAATCGCTGCGCACGTCTCCGAGAAGCTCCGCAAGCGCGTTGATAGACTCAGGCCCGACCTAACACTCCTCGTCAGCCCCGGCACGGGTGAGATCACCGCCTCGTCAAGACCGGTCTTCTTCTACGGGAGGTACACCAAGCCTCGAGGGACGTCTCAGAAGAGAGAGATTTGCCCCGATTGCTCAGGTGCTGGATGCCGCGAGTGCGGGAAGACAGGATTCGAGCGCAAGCCCAGCGTCGAGGGACTGCTGCGTAGGAAGATCTCGGGCTTCAGCGGGAGCGATAGGATGACCTTCACGTGGCTGGGGAGCGAGGACAAGGAGAGCAGGGTCTTCCCACCCGGGAGGCCCTTCGTCGCCGAAGTGAAGAACCCGGTGAAGAGAGTCTTCCCGCGCAGGTTCGCGGCCAGGTATAGGGGGGGCCAGGTGTCGGTCTCGGCTGGCAGGGTCCTCTCAGGTAAGCCGATAAGACTGCCCACGTTCAGGTTCAGGACCGAAATCCTGGCCACTGCCGCCTCGAAGGTCCCAACTGAGGCTCTCGCGGGACTCCACTCTGCTTTCAGGAGGACCTCGGTCAGGTTTGAGAGACCTCACGACAAGCCGACTTGGAAGACCGTCTACAGGGCGGATGCCACAGCCAAGGGAAGGACGCTGGTCATACAGGCTGAGCTGGACGGAGGGCTGCCGGTCAAGAGGTTCGTCAGCGGCGAACTCGTTTCACCGTCCGTGTCGGAAGTCTTAAAAACTGAAGTGAGATGCCGCAGATTCGACATCTGCGGAGTCACGGAAACGGGAAAACTCGAGATTGGCGAAGTCACACGGATTCAGAAGGAGAACTAGGTCTCTTCTCAAGGCGTCGAAGACAAAGAAGGGCCTGAGCAGCCTGCTCGTAGAGTACTCTCCGAAGGATAAGGTTGTGGTCAAGATCGACCCGTCTCAGGTCAAGGGTATGCCTCACAGAAGGTTCAACGGCCTTGTGGGGACGGTGACCGAAGTGGGTAGGCGTGCCGTGATCCTGGACGTCCCCGTAGGCGACAAGGTCAAGACGCTCGTAGCCAGGAAGGAGCACATCGTCCGCCTGGGGGCGAAATAATGGCCGAAAAGACATCCAAGAAACTCCTCACTATCGCCGAGGCCCACCAGATCCTGCAGAAGATCGACATCACAAAGGCGGACCAGATTCAGAAGAGGACGCTTGACTATACCACGAAGTTCGCCAAGTCAACCCCCGAGAACGCCAAGAAGCTGCGCAAGGAGCTGGAGACCGAATGTGGGCTCAGTGAGGAAGAGTCCGTCTCGGTCGTCAATGTGATGCCGAAGTCGATCGAAGAGCTGAGGACCTTCACCTCAGGATGGAGGAAGCTCCTCCCTACGGAGACACTCGAGAAGATCCTCAAGATACTCAAGTAGGTCGCAAGCGCCCAAGCATTAAATAACAAGTAAGGACCGAAAGCAATCAGGTAACCAAGGGGACATCGCTTGAAAGCACGCACAATACTGCTCGTGGAGGAGCCCCGCTCCAACTAGACTTTCTGCAGAGGTGATTGTCCCGGAATATGTCGTCAGCTGACAAGAAATACGAAGAATTCGCCAGGGTACTGGACTTCCTGCCTAGAGGGCAGTCCGAGGTGATCAAGGGGAGAGAGGGTGCGATGGTCGAAGCGATAGGGGAGGAGAGACTGACGTTACTCGAGTTGCTCGCGATGGAGAACCAGAGCTTTGATCTGGGAGAAAGGGTCAAGATAGGAAAGGAAGGACGAGAGAAGGTGGTCAGTGTCTTGGGCAAACTGGCATACGAAGAGCTCACGCCGGAGGCGAAGGCCTCACTCCCCGCAGTGGTGGAGAGTCTCGTGAAGAGAGATGAAAAAAAATACGTGACTTACTTCAACGAGCTGCAACCGCTCACGCCGAGGCTGCACGGGCTGGAGCTAATCCCCGGCATTGGGAAGACGTTCATGAAGGAGATAATCGAGATGAGGGAGAAACAGCCCTTTACAAGCTTCGGTGACATACGGGAGCGGGTCGGACTCAGGGACCCTGCTAAGATGATTGCCAAAAGGATAGTCGAGGAGCTCGCGGGCGAATCGCATGTCGCTCTCTTCGTGAAGAAATGAGTAGACGAAGGCTGGGTCAGCATTACCTTAGAGATCGACGAATCATAGACAAGATCGTAGCGAGCGCGAACGTCCAACCTGGCGAAAGGATACTGGAGATAGGGACGGGCAGGGGCGTCCTCACCAAGGAGCTTGTGCATCTGGGCGCGAGCCTAGAAGCGTATGAAGTTGATAGAGAGAACCTCGCCGCCACGCTCGAAGAGTTGGGCGCCGCGAGGGCCGCTGTTCATCTGGGCGATGTGTTCAAGGAGGCACCGCGGTTTGACGTCCTGGTCTCGAGCCTGCCGTACTCGAGGTCGGCGACCTTCGTCGAATGGATCAGCCAGCTCGAGTACGGCAGGGCCGTGGTCCTCCTCCAAGAAGACTTCGTGAACAAGATCATTGCGACCGTGGGGACGAGGGACTACAGAGCGATTTCGGTTATCGCTCAAGTCTCGTCCGAGGTCAAGGTGCTGATGAGGGTGGGCAGGGAGTCGTTCTCGCCGCACCCTAGGGTGAGCTCCCTTTTAGTCTCCGTGAAGCCGAAAAGGAGGATGACGGATGCTGAGATTTCGAGGGTCAAACGTCTCTTCTCTCTGAGGAGGAGGGAGGTGGTGTCCGCGATGACCAAACTTGGGATGACCCGACCCAGGACAGACTATGGCAAGAGGCGCGTCTACTCCCTTACGCCGGAGGAAGTCTTAGAAATCTGCAGCCAGGTGGACGGGTCAGCGGGCACGTGAAGGGCCTTCACACTATTATCCTGTCCCGGACGTGATTGTTGGTAAGCCGCAGCGCGAAAGGCGAGACCCCGCCGATGATAGCAGATTCTGAAAGGAGCTCGCGAGAAGAATGCTGGCGAGCATTTGGAACACGCGGCGGCAACCGATTTTGACTTAAGAACGACGGAGACCTGGCGCCCGTCGAACACGGTTTGATTCCAAACGGCGTATCCGTGACGCTCGTCGAGCCGAACTATCCCGTCAACGTCGGACACACCGCAAGACTGGTGAAGAACTTCGGAGTCAAGAAGCTCTACCTGGTGAAGCCCAAGGTCGATATCTCGGTGGCAGCCGTCTATGCGTCTCACGCCTCGGACGTCCTTGATAGGGCTGTAGTCACCACATTCGAGAATGTGAGGAGAGAGAACGAGCTCCTTATCGCTACGACCGCCGTGAAGGCCTCGAAGAAATCGAATGTAATCAGGAGGACGATCGGTCCGGACAGACTGCATGCTCTGTTGTCATCCTCGCGAACATCGTCCATCGTCTTTGGGAGGGACACGACCGGGCTTACGAACGAAGAAATCAAGATGTGCGATGTGACCACGACGATAGACACGACCCCGGCCTACAGGGCCTTGAACCTTGGCCATGCGGTGGCGATAGCCCTCTACCTCGCATCTAGAGGAGGGGAAGGAAAGAGCAGGGTCCAGAGCCGGAAGGCAAGGGAGGTCTTCGCGGAGAGTTTCTATGAACTCGCGGTGGCCTCCAGGATGCCCACGCATAGGACTAGGAACCTCCTCGAGGTGGAAAAGAGAATCGCAACCACTTCGAACCTCACCGACGCGCAGTTGAACCTTATGACGGGTGTCTTCCGGAAGGCCCTATCGGCCCTGGACACTCATGATTTCGACTCGAAGACGTAGACCGCCCTCTTCACCCAGCGAGTGCTCTCGAATGACGGCCTCACGGGGTACTGGAACCCGACAGGTCCGGGCTGGAAGAGCTTGAGCCCCAGCTGTCGTCCTTCGAGTGTCATGGAGACCTCTTCGCCGTCCATGGTCTGAATCACAGGCACTACTACGACGATTCTTCCCCAGGGCTGGAGGACCTCGGCCATCGACGCAAGAGCGTCGCCATAGACCTCGCTTGCCTGATCAATCAGGTCAGTGGCGGTGCTGGTCTTGGGCCTGGCTTCAATCCTTGGGAGGAGCAGCGGTTCGGTGACCACGGCATCGACCTTCGATCCTCGGAGCATTTGGGGGAGCTCCCTGGCGTCTCCCACTCTAATGTCGTAGCCTTTGTCCTTGACACTACCCACCAGCCATCTGAGATTCTCCCTGGCGTCCCTCACCCGATTGGTCTTGGCGTCGAGGCCCAGACAGCGCATCGAGCGGATGAAAGCCTCAGCGAGGATGGTCCCCGAGCCGCAGAAGGGATCCAGAACCGTCTGGCCCTTACCGAGGCCCGACAAGTTGAGCAGCACCCGGGCGAGCCTTGGGGACATCGAGATGTCAGAATGTGGCGTCGGTTTCTGCGTCCCGCGTTCGCGCATTGATGCGGAATCGGGGACCCATACGGTCGGCCCCAGACCGATGCCTCCGTGGTAGGGAAAAGCGACGACATCGAGGGCGGACCTCAGTTGCACCTGCTCCGCAAGCAGTTCGTTGTTGTTGGGTCTCAGGAGATGAGCCTTGTTAAACCCGGCCCTCTTGACCTCGTCGAGAAGCGCTCTGACGATTGTCTCGTAGTCGTCTTCGTTGACATCATAGCCGCTGACGGACAGGGTCACCTTGTCGTGGAGTCGTTCCGTGACCTTCTCCACCAACTTGACCATCCCTGTCGAAGCCCCGTCAGAGACGGCCATCAGGGGAGCGACCTTGTGAACCCCAGCAAGCTCTGGGAGCCGTTCAGAATCAGGTTGTCTGACTTTCAGAATTGAAACCCGGTCGCAGGGAGATTCTGCCCTCAGGACCGACCCTTCGAGCACCGAACAAGCCTCCAGGATCGAAAGCCTTCCGAAGGCGAGCACCAGGGCGACCTCTTCAGAGTCGAGGAAACGTTTCGGGAGGGTGAAAGGCACGGGAACCCGCGACCTCAGGCCGCGGTATTAAGCGTGAAGATTAATTAGGGGTGGAAGTCGGCGAGGCAATCCTAACTGAACAGATTTGCACGGCAAGAACTACCGAACGATTCGCGGAATGGCATACACCAGCAAGAAGTTCGCTCCTGGCGCCCCGAACCCGAAGGTGGCCAGGTTCACCACTGGAAAGGCCAGTCCTGACTACGACTTTATGCTCAGGTTGATATCCGAGGGCAGGGTCCAGATCAGGCACAACGCCTTGGAGGCTGCTAGGGTCGCAGCCAACAAGAAGCTGGCGCTGATCGGTGAGGAGAGCTACCATCTCCTCGTGAAGACCTATCCCCACATCATCCTCAGGGAAAACAAAATGATTGCGACCGCAGGCGCAGACAGGCTCCAGGAGGGGATGCGGAAGGCCTTCGGGAAGCCAATCGGGCTCGCGGCAAGAGTGGAGATCGGAAGCACGATACTGGAGCTCCGGGTGAAGTCCGAGAACTTGGAGAAGGGGAAGGAGGCCCTGAAGGCGGCGTCAGCGAAGTTGCCCATGAAGACGCATTCAGAGATAATCCAGCTAGAGAAGAAGATTGTCAGTTGACCGTTAGGATTGACGAGGCCAAGGTCTTCGAGATAATCGAAGCAAAGCGGCCTTCAGTGGTAGTTGTAAACGCCCCGGGAGGGCTCCTCAGGCAGACCAAGGATATGATGGAGCGGGTCAGAGAGAAGTACGGCGTGACCTGCATCCTCGCAGGTGATAGTTGCTTCGGAATCTGCGACACAGCCGACGATGAAGTGGAAAAGCTACATGCCGACCTCGCCTTGCACATAGGCCACAACGCGGCAATTGAGGCCGCCGGGGACCACACCTACCTGATAGATGCAGTAGACGACGTGGAGTTCGACGAGGTCGTGGAGACCGCGGTCCCAATTCTGGCTCCCTACAAGAGGCTCGGCCTAGCGACATTCAGTCAGCACCTGCACCAGCTCGGGTCCGTCAAGAGGAGGCTCGAACGGAAGGGGTTCAGTGTCAGCATAGGGAAACAGAACAATCTGATGATGGAAGGTCAGATCTTCGGCTGCGACTTCTCGACGTCGCAGCCTCTGCACAATGAAGTCGATGCGTTCGTCTTCCTCGGTGAGAGCGAGTTCCACGCCGTCGGCCTGGCGCTCGCGACGGCCAAGCCGACCTTCATGCTGGACCCTTACATGAACGAGGTGACCGATATGAGGGCCGAGGCAGAGGAGCGGAAGAGGCGGGTTGTGCTCGCCGTCTACAAGGCCCTCGACGCAAGAATCATCGGAGTGATCACAGGGTTGAAGGAAGGTCAGAAGATGTTGGACAGGAGCAAGTGGATATCCAAGAGGCTCGAGATGAACGGGAGGAAGGTAGTGCAAATCGCTCTGAGAGATGTGACCCCAGAGCTTTTGGCGCCTCATCGTGAGATAGAAGCGTTTGTACAGACGGCTTGCCCGAGGATATCAATCGACGGCTTCAATTTCGATAGGCCCGTCCTTTCGATCCCACAGGCAGACGCCTTGGTCGCCCTGATGGAGGGAACGGCGATAGGCGAGTTCCTGCAGAGGCCGAAATGGATAGAACTGACCGTTGGACTGGTGAGGCGATGAAAGAAGCAAAGACAAAGAAGGTCCTGCCGGGCGACAAAGTCGCCATCTCGGAGGAGTTCCTGCCCGGGAAACACTCCTACGACGACGCTGGTCTAATACGGGCGCTCGCCGTCGGAGGCGTCGAGAAGGACACGAGAAGCATGGAGATCTCCGTGAAGCCTGCGAAGGAGGCCTCCATGGTCAGGGTCGAGGACTGGGTGACGGGCCAGGTCGAAATCTCGCAATCCAACTCAGCGGGTCTGAAGATCTACTACGTCAATGGGACGCGAATGGATAAGGACTTCTCAGGTACGCTTTCGCTTCGAGGGTTTGGGGGAGGTAGGGGGACCAGGATGGGACCGCCGGTGAAGCTCGGCGACATCGTCAGGTGCAGGGTCTTCAGCCTCGTCAACGGCATGATCCACCTTTCAATCGACGAAGAAGATATGGGAGTCGTCCACGCCTTGTGCGGGAACTGCGGGAAGCCCCTGCTAAGAGGAGGAAGGAACAAGGCCAAGTGTGACGAATGCGGTAACGTCGAGGATCGGAAACTAGCCGCCGACTTCGGAACGACCCCGATTCGACCGTGACCTTATTAACACGGCATCGAGGACACTTTGAGAGATTGCAGATTCAGGCTACCACCGAAAATGAGAAGGGCCTTACCGTAGAGATTACGGGAGAGGACTACTCTCTGGCCGAAATCGTCCATTATGAGCTCCTCGAGGAGAAGAGTGTCACCTTCGCGGGAGTGCTCCCTCCTCACCCTCTGATTAAGAAACTCGTACTCAAAGTAAGGGCACAGCGGATAAAGCCAGAGAAAGCGTTCTCCAACAGCGTCGAAAGAGCGATTCAGACAACCCAAGAGCTCCTCGCAGGCGTACAGAAGGCGCTCGGCGGTGGGTCCAGCTGAAGTTCTGCCCGAAGTGTGGTACGCGTCTGAAGCTCAAGCAGGTTAAGGGCCCTCGTGAAGCATCGATAACCTACCTCTGTGACAACTGTGGATACTCCAACAAGGCAGGGAGGACCGTGACGCAGACCACGGAGGAGGAGCTCGCGAACGTCGCACCAATCAAGGTCGTCGGCGACAAGGAGAACAAGCTGACTTCCCTCCCCACCACCAAAATCGAGTGCCCGAAGTGTGGCAATAACGAAGCAATGTGGTGGTTCCTGCAGACGAGGAGTGGAGACGAGCCTCCGACCCAGTTCTACAGGTGTGTGAAGTGCAACCACACCTGGCGCAGCTACTCCTAGGTTCCGTCTCTAGGGTAGATCTCCACGGCGTCCCCGCCGGCTATCAATATGTCAGCGTCGGCAGCGGGTAGCGAAACGACATCTTCGGCCTCAAAGGGGCCGTAGCGCCTCAGGTCCGGGCCAACCAATTCGTCGATGTGTTTCGTGAGCCTCACGCTGACGCTCCTCTCAGTCTCTCTTCTGCGGGCGAACTCGATGAAGGAGGGTTGACCTGTAGAGACGGCCTCGGTGAAGGTTTCGAACCTCCTCTGGAACTTCTGTTGGGCGGAGCAGACGTAGCGCTCTTCGGGAAGGAGCCGCAGGAACGCGTGCTGCTGAGTGGCCTTGGTCGCCCTGATGATTAGGAGTTCCCTGGCCATGGAGTCGATCATTCTCATCTGCTTGGTGATCAGCCGGTTGGCGACCTCGGAGGCGCTCGAGCCTGCGGACCTCCTTAGCTTCTGGCCATAGACTGAGATCTTCGAATAGAAGTCGCTGGGTAGCTGGAGCAGGGCAGCCGCCTGAATCTCCGAATCGAGCGCCTTCTTCAGGTACTCGAGGGTCATGTCTACCAATCAGGCGACCTCCCCGAGGCCCCTAGTTAGAATCGAGACTGCGGCAAATGTGGGAAGCTCGGTCATCTGCGATTTGAAGGGACCGAACTCAACTCCATTGACCTTGAATCTCGGGTAGAAGTCGATCTTGACCGCAACCGGCTTCGCGCTCAGGACCACCGGGTCCCTCTGCGGGTCGAAACGGTCAATCGATTCAACTCGCATCTTACACATCCCCGTGTTGCCGTGCAGCGTGCCTGCTAGCCTGAAGACCCTGTGGATGTCGGTGGTGACCGACGAATCGACCATCGCCCTCTGAGACGAGACGGCGTCGGAGACGAGCTTCTGAAGCGTCCCTAGGTACCCCTCCCGCTTGGTCTCGACATATTCCGTGATCCTCTTGGTCCAACCCTCGCCCCGAGGCCCTGCGCCGACCGGCCTCCGCCTTAGAGTGGAGGCGGTGGTCTGGCTGGGGGGCAGCGACGTCCCCCGCATGTAGTCTGTGACCTCTGCCCGGGATAGCTGGTCGAGCGGGCAGAATCTATCGTCGGAAACGTGGAGGTGATAGCCTCTGTTCCCAGAGAAGTACAGCCTAATGGCTTCTCGTGGCACCCCGAAGTCGTCGGTGAGGAAGTCGACGACGCGCAGTGCGTGATCCTTCGCTGCGGTCAAGCAGACCTCACATGTGCCGTGGAATTCCGTTGCCGGCCCATTGCACTTCGGGCACTTTGGAGGTCTAGGGAGCTTTCCCGATGAACGGCACCTCTCGCAGTACCAGAGGTCGTGACCCCTCTTGCACGGCGTAGGTATGTCGGTCGCGTCGATGTCGAAGATCAGCTCGGCGCCCAGCCACCCCTTCTCCTCGATCGCCGCCGTGGGCGAATCGTACTTGGCATTTGAGCAATAGACTGAAGAAGGCGACTGCTTCAAGATCTCCGCGACTGCTTCGCCTCCGCTTCTGAATGATAGGTGCCTTACCATGCCGCCGCCGAACGGGATGTAGCCGAACTCCCTAGAGGAGAGGTCGTCTGGGAACTCGATGGAATCGGCTCGCCTGAAATAGTACTCCCTGTACGCCTGTCTGAGGAAGGAGATGGTGTTAGGGTTCAATCGCGTTCGATCTCTTCAGGACAAGCAGATAAGGTGTCTGGCACTGACGCAGACCACGAAACCGAGAGGATGGATGATGGGCAATGCCTAGGAGATGACTCTGATTTCGGTCCTTTCGTAGGAAACTGACGCTCAGGATTAGTACCCGGGCTGACGTAGTGACTTCGTGGCAGGGGGAACGAGGGACTCCTGTTTATGCTCTGAAGGCACGTCCTCTCTTTCCTAGACGCGACTGGGTGCGAGCGAACAAACCTAGGATCGAACCTCTTCTAGGCCGAGGCTAAAGGAGATGGTTCAGTCGCTGACACGTGGTGCGAGGAAATAGTATACGCGGGCTCCCTGATCGTTAAGCTTGAACTCCAGCCTGATTGGCTTCTTGGTCGAGAACTCCGCGAAAAGGGTGTCAGAGACTCCTCCCATTGCCTTGGTGATTCCCAACAAATAGTCGATGGAGTAGGTTGCTTTGCTCTCAGCGCCGACTTGGAGGTCGAGGATGTCGGCATCGTTCTTTTCGAGGGATATGTCGGCCTTTCCGACGTCAGACTTGCCGGAGAACGATAGCTTATCCTTTGTCGCCTGAATCGTGACTTGATCGGATACGACCGAAATGTCACTCAGGAGCTTCTCAAAGATGCTCTTGGTGAGCGCCACCTTCGTATCAAACTCGAGTTTTGGCAGGGGCGCGGTCCCTCCCGTACTCTCGATGAGGTGGACGGAGAACTCTCGCTTGTAACCGTTCTTGAGCGTCACCTTGATGGCGTCTTCCTCGCCCGAGGCGATCTCGACGCTGTCCTTGGCATCGCTCCTCCCAATCAGCTTGACGAGATCTTCGACTCTGAGGCTAAACTTGAAGGGCTTGTCAGCCTCGTACTTTTCGAAGCTTGAGTTTGGCATCAAAAGGTCGACCAGTGCGACGTGGGAAGGGTCCATTGCCCTGAAGGCGAGGCCTTCGGTCGTAGCGTCGAAGGTCGCCTCTTCTACGAGGGTCTTGACAGCGGCGGCAACGGCCTTCCATTCCTGGGAGCTTGAAGTCTTCGCTAGGAACAAGTTCGGATGAGTCGCCTTGATCGCCCTCTTTCATCTGACATAATAAAGATTGGTCGGTATCTCGGATGCTCGTTTCAATGGGTGTGAAACTGTGAAGGGCGTCGAAGCTGACCAATACCTGTCGATTCACTACTCGGGAGTGTGGTTGGTCGTTCCCTCCGTCGCTGGACGTCTTGGCGATGCCGAAGGATATGATGGACGGGTGCTAGAGACAAAGGCGTGACCACCCTGTCTTTGCTCCCTCGAGGTCTTGGTTGAGAAACGGGGAAAATCAAGTAGTCTGAACGGCCAAGCCTTTTAAACTGACCGTCGACGATGCCAATTCCGCCGTAGTGAGAAGATGAAGTTCCCAAAAGAAATGCGAACGTTTTGCCCTCATTGTAAGAAGCACACCATCCATTCCGTAGCCCTCTACAAGAGAGGGAAGGAACGGGCCGGATCTTGGGGAGCCAGAAGGCAGGCTGGCAGGAAGAGGGGTTATGGAGGACAGAAGTTCCCTGAGCTCATCAGAACGGCCAAGACAACCAAGAAGGCGACTCTGCGTCTGAAGTGCAGGGAGTGCAGCAAAGAAGTTATGAGGGATGGAATCAGGTTGAGGAAGGCGGAGATAGCTGCATGAGGCGCGAGAGAGAGCCGATACCGAAGATGAGGAGTGAGTTCATTCTAGTCAAGTGCCCGGACTGTAATGAAGAAAGGGTTCTCTTCTCGAACTCCGCGAAGGATGTGGGATGCAGGGGTTGCGGTAGGAAGCTTGCAGAGAGCAAGGGCGGGAAGTCTGTCATTCTGGCCACTCTGGTCAAGAGACTGGGCTGATAGTCTCATCCGAAAGAGCAGTCGCAGCAGCCATTAGTCTCGCTGCGGTCGATTCCAGAAACCTCTATTAGCCGAACTCAAACGAGGCGCGTCAGATGAGCCTAGAGGAGCCGATGCCGGAAAGCGGCGAGGTCGTGGTCTGCACGGTCAGGGAGATTACATCTCATGGAATCTACGTCAACCTAGACCAGTACAATGGCATGAACGGTTTCCTCCACATCTCTGAGATAACGACGGGGTGGGTGAGGAATATCGAACGTGTGGCCAAGGTTTCGCAGAAGCTTGTCCTGAAGGTGATAAGGGCCAACAAGATGAGGAGAGAGATCGATCTCTCCCTCAGACAGGTGACCAACGAGGAGAGGAGGGCCAAGGTCATCGAATGGAAGAGAGAGGAGAGGGCAGTTGCGATAATGAGTGTCGTGAAGAAGAAGCTCGACCTGGACGACGTGCAGGCCAAATCGCTGAAGGGGAAGCTAGAGGATCAGTTCGGAACCCTCTATGAGGCATTCGAGATGGCAGCGAGGAAGGGTGAGAGATGTCTTGGTCCGCTCGAACTTCCCGAGAAGGCTGCCAAGGTGATTGCCGAGATGGCTGCAGAGAAGATAATCCCGCCCAGCTACGAGGTCGGAGCGCTGGTCGAAATCTCGTCGAGGTCGCCCAACGGCATCGAGCAGGTCAAGAAGACATTGATGGCCGCTGCCAGTTCGCCGTCGGCCGAAGTCCGCGTCACCTATGCGGGTGCTCCAAGGTACAGGGTCAGGGTTACGGCTGACGATTACAAGCAGGCTGAGAAGGCCTTGGACGGAGTACTGGAGAGAATCAAGGATGGAGTCGGCAAACACGACGCATTCAGCTTTAAGCGC
Source organism: Nitrososphaerales archaeon (assembly GCA_050011215.1). Classification (GTDB taxonomy): domain Archaea; phylum Thermoproteota; class Nitrososphaeria; order Nitrososphaerales; family Gagatemarchaeaceae; genus UBA183. The sequence continues at coordinate 3,738 of JBEKJM010000020.1, read as the reverse complement.
GAGATTTCCCGGAAGCACGGTGGCGCGTCGTGAAGAGCCTGATGCTGAAATGCGTCGATTGTGGCAGATACGCAATCAGCGAGAAGTGTCCCAGCTGCGGAGGCAAAACGGTGACGGTCCACCCAGCGAGGTATTCGCCGGACGACAAGTACGCGCGCTACCGCAGCCCGCTGGCCTACAAGAAATCGGACTAGACGACCTGGTAGATCAGGATCCCGGAGAAGCAACCCAGGTTGGAGTTACCCGGGCAAGCGTACGGTGTGTCTATGCTGGGCGATGTATAGGCAAGCCTGAAGGGCCCCGTGCCGCTGCTGGGGAAGGTGTAGCTCAACGAGGATGAGAACGCCTCTATTGGTGGGCCGCCATTGTACCCGAACTCATACGATTTCGAGACGGACACTGAGCTGCTGTTGGTTTGGACGATGTAGCCGGCGAATTTGAAGGGAAACATGTTAGCGAAGAGGGTGTTTTGGAGCGCATAGGGCGTCAGGTTGAAGTCGTCGACGTTCTCACATGCCGAGCCCGCCGAGTCCACGGGAGCCGAACCATCGCATTCGAGGTACTCGGACTCGTTGAGGCCCCCGATGCGTATGAACCACTGCTTCTTGCTCTCGTCCCCGCCCCCTGGGGTGAACCCACCCCCGCTGGGCACGTCCAAGATGTGGTAGTAGGTCGTAGTGCCGTTCGAGCTTGACAACGGCACCGTGCTACCTGTGAGGAATATCGCCACGTAGGTCGGCCTGCCTCCGCCCATGTCTTTCGCCATCTTCGCGGCCACCGTCGCGTTAGACATCATCATCTGTCCGATTTCCGCGATTCTGGTGGTGTTCAAGGTCCCATTGTCAGCGACGGTGGTGCGGTTGCCCATCACGGCGAACCAGTAGCCGTAGTCCCACCACGAGATTATCACCGAGTTGATGGGCGTCGCCTGGCTTACCCAAGAGAGCGCCTGTGGCCAGTCGTTGTAGATGGCTCTGGAGTAGATGGTCGCGCCGTTGACGATGCTGACAGCACCGTCGGCCGGGCTCTGGTCGCAGAAGAGTGTGTTCCCACTAGTACAGGGAATCGGGTTCGGTATCCAGAAGGCCCCCGCAGGGAAGACCATGAGCCCGATTAGGGCGATCGAGAAGACGACCTTCATCTCGTTTCGAGTCGTGACTGTCTGTTTCTTCTTCACCAGAGTGGTGGTGCTCGGCTTCACAAGGGCGAAGACGAGCTCTGCGAAGCCGATGCCTCCCAGGATTCCGAGGGCTATCGACGAGTAGACCAGCAGACGAGAGAAGGCCGCAGAAAAATAAATGGCCGTCAGTCCGAAGATAAGCGCGTAAGCCATCGGGACGCCCTTTCGTCTGAAGGCAATCAGCGTCCCAGCCATCCCGAAGGAAAGGACTAGCGCGTACGATGTGAAATAGTCGGCTCCTGTCGGGAGCTGTTCCTCTGCGACAGACTGCGTGAGAGCATTGCCGCTTCTAATCAGGGGGTCTATCACTGTCAGGTACCTGCCCGATAAGCTGGCGATAGAGCCGAAGCTAATGAAAGTCAGACCTGCGAGGGCAAATCCGAAGAGGAGTTTGATCAGAGTCCGCCTGTAGTCTGCGGGTCTGGTCCATGACTTAATCCACTGGGCAATCAGGACGAAGACGGTGCCGCCTATCACGGCTAGGCCGACCGGGTTGGTGACGATTCCTATGCCGGGCCTCGGGCAGAGGGCGCTGACGAAGATTGCCGAGGCGGTGAAGGAGACTATCGCAGGAGAGAGACTCGGAAGGTCCAAGTTCATGAATGGGAGCAGGACGAAGAGAAGTCCAAATGCGGCAGTGAAGTAGTCTCCACCACCCCATGACAGGCTGGCGTAGCCCGCAAAGGCGCCGCCGAGGAGGGCCCTCAGAATCCTGCTGCGCATCGTCCTCTCCTTGTCGAAGACCGTCAGCATCAAGTAGCTGGCGAACACGAAACAGAAGATGGCAAGGGGTTCCGATTTGAACCAGCCGAGATTGCCTCTTTCTATGAGCGGCGGAGAGACTGCGAAGATCAGCGCCGCGAAGAGACCTGCGGCGTCTCCCCCTATCTTCCTGACGAGGAAGTAGAATAGTACGGATGTAATTCCGCCAATGAAGACCGGAAGGAGGACGAGAAAGTCGTACAGCGATATCTGGACGCCGAATACGTTGTGTGCCAGGAGGTAGAGCACCGCACCTCCAATCTGGAGACCGTCCTGAGAAGTTGCAGCGACGTTCCTCCCTTCGGGGAACCATGTCGTGATGTCGTGCCAGTGGAAGTAGCCCTGCAGGTTGTGGCAGGCGGTCATTACTGTTGGCCCGCAGCCTGGCGGGTTGTTGAAGAGAGCGTAGAAGAGGCCATGCTGTTGCGCGAGGGTCACGATGTGAGAGGCGGCGAAGTAGTCATAGTACGGGTCAAATTCGTTCAGGTAGAATCCATACTTAGCGGCGTAAGCCCTCATAGTAATTGCAACCACGAAGACAATTGAAAGGACCATCGAGATCATCACGGCCCGCCGCGACACCGTCGGCCTCCTTATCGCGGCCCTAAGGCCCCCGAGGGGAGAATCCAATTCGTCCGCCGAGTGCTTCTGGGGTATTTTAATTGTGGCTTTACTTCTTGAGAAGCGTCTCGAGGTGAGCCGCGTATTGCTTGGCGTCGAGGAGCCTTCTGCGGTCTGACGCGAAGTCGAGGGCTTTCACTTCGACGAGCCAGCCCTCGGAGTACGGCGACCTGTTGACCAGTTCCGGATGCGAGTCGAGCTCCGTGTTGACCCTGGTGACAGTCCCCGAGAGAGGAGAGTAGAGCTCCGAAACGGCTTTGATGGATTCGACGGTCCCCATGGACTTGAACTGGACGACCTCGTCGTTGACCTTTGATGATGCCACATAGACGACGTCGTTCAGTGTCTTCGCAGCATAGTCGGTTATCCCCACCCTCACAGACAGACCCACCTCCCTTGCCCATTCGTGCTCCTCGGTGTACAGAAGGTCCTCTGGGATGTCGTAGCTCTGGAGTTTCATGCGGTGGGGCAGCCAGCCTGCGGACTAATTACCGTTGCCCTGTCTCTTCCAGCCGTATAGTCGCTCGTCGTAGAAAGGGGGCTTGACTGTCTGCCCGTCCTGGGCCGAGTCTCGTATGACAATCCTGACCCTGGCCCCGGGCTCCGTGCCATCTGGCCGGAGGCGGCAGAGGGCGATTCCCTTACGGAGGATTGGAGAGAAAGTCCCGCTGGTCACCCTGCCGACCGAGTCCGAGCCGCCGAGCACGTCAAAGCCGTGCCTCGGTATGCCTTGCTCGACGACGACACCCCTCCTGACCACGTCCAGAGGCTTGGCCCGAAAGTCGGAGACCGCTTCGGAGCCGGTGTAGCCCGTCTTGCCCGGCGAGAGGACCCACGCGAGGTCGGCCTGCAACGGGTTGGTCTGCTGGTCGATGTCCATGCCGTGGAGTGGGAGGCCAGCTTCGAGCCTCAGCGAATCCCTTGCCCCGAGTCCGCATGGTTTCGACGCTGCTGCGAGCCGTTCCCAGAGCTCGATTGCATTCCCTGGTTCGTCGTTTGAAGCGTCCAGGATTATCACCTCGAAGCCGTCCTCGCCCGTGTAACCAGTTCTAGATATGATTGACAGTTGGCCTAGGACCTTCGTTTTCGAGCAACGGAACTTCCTCAGTTGACCTAGGTCAAGGTCTGTGAATGGCTGCAGAACCTGCTGCGCCTTCGGCCCTTGGACCGCCACC
>JBEKJM010000019.1:0-27398 GCA_050011215.1 Nitrososphaerales archaeon | reverse complement strand
CCATCTCGGTCCCCTGTTCCTTGAGCCTGATTAGCTCCTCGGCGACGTCTAGGATGACGCTCCCTATCTCGTCGAGGGTCTTCGCGCAGACCCTGTCCCCGGAGGCATGCAACGGCGATTCGATGCCGATGTCCGCAGAGAGCTCCCTCCTGTTCAGCGCGACCAGCAGCTGCCTCACTATCAGCCAGTAGAGCTCGTCGATCTCGCCCTGGACCCTCCTGACCTCGTTCAGACTCCCGGTCTTCCCGGGGTCGAGCGCCTCCATGACGTCGTCGAGGCTCTTCGCGACGAGGATCTGGAGTCTCTTGATCAGAGAGTCGACCGGGAACTTCGTGGGGTCCATGAAGCTCTGCGCGACGACATGCCTCGAGTCCGACTCGACCACCTCCAGCCCCCGGAGACTCTTGACGGTCTCGATCACCATTTCCGTCCTCACCTTGTCCAGAGGCTCCCTGCTGTAGACCTCTACGGTGTCATAACCCAGGGCGTAGGACCCGACGATGAACCTCATCAGCGTCTCGTCGTCCTCGATCAGGTCGGCCCTTATCGTGACCTTGCTGGACTTTCTCGCCTTCGTCGCCGGAATCAATCTCAGCGTGCCGTCAGCGTCTTCTCTGAACAGGACGCTGTCTCCTTCGGAAAGATTCATCTCCTTCGCGAACCTCTTGGGTATCGAGACGGCCAGGGTCGAGTATCCGACCTTCTGCACCTTCCTCAACTCGTCCATGGCTTTCTATATACTAATACTCACTATATATGCTATACTCTTAAACAGCGGCCCAATCTGCTAGGCCGAGACACGACATGAAGAGACACGACTTCTCATGGATGATAGGGGGAGTCCAGGGCAGCGGAGTCGACACCTCCGCGAACATCTTCGCCCGGGCAGCGGCCATGGGCGGTCTTTTCGTCTTCGGCAACAGGGAATACTATTCTAACATCAAGGGCGAACACAGCTACTTCCAGGTCAGGGTCTCGAAGAGCCTGATCAGGTCCCACGTCTACACCGTCGACATGCTGACGACATTCGAAGAGGAGACGATCTTCAGGCACGCGCTGGAAGTGAGGAAAGAGGGGGCGATAATCTACGACCCGGACCAGGACTCGAAGAGACTGGACCAGGTGCCCACGATTGAAGCAAACGTGAAGACCATGCTGATCGGCGAGCTCGCCAAGGCCGGCCTCTCCGCCGATGTCAAGGGCATCCTCGAGCTGGCCAGGAGAAGGGGCGTCCACATCTACCCGATTCCATACAGCGAGCTGTTGAGGGCAGTCGGCGCCAAGTTCGGCGAGACCTCTCTCAGCACTCTCCAGAGGATGCTCAACGTGATGGCAGTGGCTGCGTCCTTCGCGCTGGTATCCTACGACGAGAACCTCCTCAAGGAGGCGCTCAAGAAACAATTCCGGTCAAAGCCCAAGGTCGTCGAGATGAACGTCGCGGCCGTCGGCGTCGCGTACGAATACATGAACCAGAAGTTCGCTGGGAGCTTCGCCTACAAACTGGAACCAGTGAAGACCGGTGAGCGTATGCTCTTCGTCAGAGGGACCTCCACGGTCGCCATGGCCAAGGAGCTCGCGGGTTGCAGGCTCCAGACCTACTATCCAATTACGCCTGCCAGCGACGAGAGCGAGTTCCTCGAGTCTCACGCCGAGATACAGCTTGACGGCTCGGCGGCCCAGGAGAACCCGCAGGTCGCCGAAGTCGCGGCCCTGAAGAACAAGGTCGGCATTACGGTGGTCCAGTCGGAGGACGAAATCGCCGCGGTCACGATGGCGATAGGCGGTGGGATCGCAGGCGCCAGGTCCTCGACTTCCACTTCCGGCCCAGGATTCTCCCTCATGGCCGAGGGTCTCGGATACGCCGGGATCAACGAGGTCCCGGTGGTGGTGACTCTATACTCCAGGGGCGGCCCGAGCACCGGGCTTCCCACGCGTCACGAGCAGGGTGACCTGAGGTTCGCCCTCCATGCAGGGCACGGTGAGTTCCCGAGGCTGGTCCTAGCGAGCGGCGACCTTGAAGAGTCATTCTACGACACCGTCAGGGCCTTCAACTACTCAGAGAGGTACCAGACGCCGGTCATCCACCTGGTCGACAAGGCGCTGACGAACTCCGACGCCACGATAGCTAAGTTCGACGTCAACAGGGTCAAGATCGACAGGGGCCTTCTGGTCAAGGGGCCGGTTACCGACGCCGTCAACGGGGAGATCAGACGGTTCCAGCAGACGCCCAGTGGGATTTCTCCGCGCGCGCCGGTGGGAACGAGGGGGGGCGTCTACTGGCACACGGGGGACGAGCACAACGAACTGGGACACATCACGGAGGACCCCGCCACCCGTGACATGATGATGGAGAAGAGGATGGGCAAGGTCGACCTTGCCGACAGGGAGATTCCCCTCGAGGAGAGGGTCAACCTCTTCGGCCCCGATGACGCCGACATCACAATCGTAAGCTGGGGCTCGACGAAGGGCGCGATTCTCGACGCGATGGAGTGGCTCAAGGAAGACGGGATAGCGGTCAACTTCCTCCAGATTAGGCTGATCAACCCGTTCCCCACCGAGTACGTCACCAAGGTCCTTTCGAGGGCGAAGAAGGTGGTGGGCATCGAGATGAACTATTCTGGACAGCTGATTGGGATACTGCGCGAGAGGACCTGCATCCCGGTCGGGCAGCTGGTCGTGAAGTACAACGGAAGGCCGATGTCGTGTGAAGAGGTCTACGACGCGGTCAAGCTGATCTCGGAGGGAAATGCTCCCAAGAAATTGGTGTTGAAACATGGCACTTAGACTCTCTGACCTGAAGACGACGGTGCACAACGACTGGTGCCCCGGGTGCGGGGACTTCGGGATTCTCAACGCGGTCCAGATGGCCCTGACGGAGATGAACGTCGACCCGTCTCGCACGGTGGTCGTTTCAGGGGTCGGCTGTTCGTCGAAGGCTCCCCACTTCATCAAGACTTACGGCGTCCACACTCTCCACGGCAGGGCGGTCCCGTTCGCCGCAGGCATCAAGCTGGCCAACCCCAACCTGGAGGTGGTCATCGAGGGAGGCGACGGTGACGGCCTTGGGATTGGCGCGGGACACTTCGTCAACGCTGGCAGGCGTAACTTGGACATGCTGTACATCATCCACGACAATGAGGTCTACGGCCTCACGAAGGGCCAGGCCGCCCCGACCATGAAGCTCGGGATGAAGACGAAGTCTCTCCCGCTGCCCAACATCAACCAGGGGGTCAACCCCATAATGCTGGCGATCGCCTCGGGCTACACCTTCGTGGCTAGAGGGTATTCGTACGACGTGCGCCACCTGAAGGATCTAATCATCAAGGGCATCCGCCACAGGGGTTTCGCGTTCCTGGACGTCCTGCAGCCGTGCCCCACCTACAACGACATCCAGACCAAGGAGTACTGGGCGGGCGAGGGGAACCTCGACGCGAGCGGCAAGCCCCAGCCCAGGACCTACAAGCTGGAGGAGACCGGCTACGACGGCGTAGTCCACACGGCAGACGAGGAGGAGATGGAGAGGAAGGTCCAGCAGGCGATCCAGAAGTCGTTCGAGTTCGGGGACCACACGCCAATCGGAATCTTCTACCAGAACGAGTTCATACCCACCTTCGAGGAGCGACTCACGGCCAGAACGCCATCCTACATGGCAAACCCGCCCGCGGACCAGGAGATTGCGCGCGCCGACGGAACGCCGCTGGCGAGCATCGACAAACTACTCGAAGACCTGCGAGTCTGATTAGATCAGACCCACGGGCTTGGGAATCTTCGACCACCAAACGAAATCACTCTCACTATCTTTTCGGCGGGAGGGATGACTCGACCGTCGCCGTCCCCGGACCGCCCTCGCACGGTCGCGCCGCGTCGTTGCCGGTTACCTGAGAATCCCCGGATATCCCCCGCGGGGCCCTTGCACGAAGGGTGTCGATTTAACACGAGAACGCATATATACGAACCTAGGACTGCGCGTTAGTTTGCGCATTAATTGGCGGCGTCTGCCTTGAGCAAAAGGGCATAGCCCCAACGCGATGAGAATGCACGACCTCCAGATGCGCGTACAAAAGTGGAGATCTGACTTAACTGGTTAGATCCGACATGGGTTGTGCTTTACACCTCGCAGAAATGCGTGGTCGTACTCCTCGATAATTGACTCCGGTTGATCCTGCCGGACCCGACTGCTATCGGATTGGGATTTAGCCATGTTAGTTGCGCGTTCCTTGGCTACAGGGGACGCAGCGCACGGCTCAGTAACACGTAGTCAACCTGCCCTGGAGACGTGGACAAACCCGGGAAACTGGGACTGATCCACGATAGATGACTTCATCTGGAAGGAGAGGTCGTCCAAAAGGCGGCGCGAGTATGCTTCGCGTCTTCCGCTCCAGGATGGGACTGCGGCCGATCAGGCTGTTGGCGGGGTAATGGCCCACCAAACCTGTAACCGGTACGGGCTTTGAGAGAAGGAGCCCGGAGATGGACACTGAGACAAGGGTCCAGGCCCTACGGGGCGCATCAGGCGCGAAAACTTCGCAATGCGCGAAAGCGTGACGAGGCTAGTCCGAGTGCCTTCCGCTGAGGAGGGCTTTTCTCGGCTGTAAATAGGCCGGGGAATAAGGGGAGGGCAAGTCTGGTGTCAGCCGCCGCGGTAATACCAGCTCCTCGAGTGGTCGGGACGATTATTGGGCCTAAAGCACCCGTAGCCTGTTCAGTAAGTCCTCTGTTAAATCCAACCGCTCAACGGTCGGCACGCAGAGGATACTGCTGGACTAGGAGGCGGGAGAGGCGGACGGTACTCCGCGTGTAGGGGTAAAATCCTTTGATCCGCGGAAGACCACCAGTGGCGAAGGCGGTCCGCCAGAACGCGCTCGACGGTGAGGGGTGAAAGCTGGGGGAGCGAACCGGATTAGATACCCGGGTAGTCCCAGCCGTAAACGATGCGAGCTAGATGATTCGATTGCAGTTCGCAATCGAAGTGTCGCAGGGAAGCCGTTAAGCTCGCCGCCTGGGGAGTACGGTCGCAAGGCTGAATTGTCGGCGATCTATTTCGCCGGCACAGTTCACTTAAAGGAATTGGCGGGGGAGCACCACAAGGGGTGAAGCCTGCGGTTCAATTGGAGTCAACGCCAGGAAACTTACCAGGAGCGACAGCAGGATGAGGGTCAGGCTGAAGACTTTACCTGACGAGCTGAGAGGAGGTGCATGGCCGTCGCCAGCTCGTGCCGTGAGGCGTCCTGTTAAGTCAGGCAACGAGCGAGACCCTTGCCGATAATTGCTAGCCGCGATCGCAATATCGCGGAGGCTAGTTATCGGGACTGCCGCTGCTAAAGCGGAGGAAGGAGAGGGCCACGGCAGGTCAGTATGCCCCGAAACTCCTGGGCCACACGCGGGCTGCAATGGTAGGGACAATGGGTCCCGACCTCGAAAGAGGAAGGCAATCCTCAAACCCTACCCCAGTTGTGATTGAGGGCTGAAACCCGCCCTCATGAATATGGAATCCCTAGTAACCGCGTGTCATCACCGCGCGGTGAATACGTCCCTGCTCCTTGCACACACCGCCCGTCGCTTCACCCGAGTTGGGTTTGGGCGAGGCCGGCTCTAATTGGGCCGATCGAACCTAAGTTCGGCAAGGGGGGAGAAGTCGTAACAAGGTGGCTGTAGGGGAACCTGCAGCCGGATCACCTCCTTAGTTAACGAACTCGGGGAGTACGACTGCGCGCTGCAAAGAGGTAGTATCTAGTAGAGCACGACCCGTGAAAGATGCAACATCCGGTCTTCGGATTGGATGTGAAGGGCCAGCGGGCCACCCGTTCGGTGGTCCCGCAATTAAGCCGTGCATAGGATTCGCGCAAGCATCCGCCGGGATGTAATACTCATCCGTACGCACCGACGCCGTATGGTGGATGACTTGGCTTGGGTGGCGATGAAGGACGTGGCAAGCTGCGATAAGCCCCGGGGAGGAGCACGCAGCCATTGATCCGGGGATTTCCGAATGGGTTAGAACCTGCCAGGATTGCCGCAAGGCGTCTTGGCGATCCGCAAGGATCGCGAACGCTGGGGAAGGAAACATCTGAGTACCAGCAGGAAGAGAAATCAATTGAGATCCCGTTAGTAGCGGCGAGCGAAAACGGGAGGGCCCAAACCGAATCCGTCGCCGAAAGGTGATGGAGATGTGGGGTTCGCCTTCAGCGTATGCGACCCTGGAACCGTCTGGCCGAACTTGTCTGGAAAGGCAGGGAACAGAGTGTGAGACCCACGTAGGCTGTACGGGACCGAGGTCGTGTTGAAGGCAGAGTACCTGGCCTTGACAGTGGCTAGGGAAGATTGGGGGAAAGCAGCCTCCAAGGCTAAACACTACCCAAGACCGATAGAAAACTAGTACCGCGAGGGAAAGTTGCAAAGTGCCCCGAAAGGGGTGTGAAAAGAGCCTGAAACCATACGGTTACAGACGTGCGCGGCCCGAAAGGAGTGCGATCCTCGAGCGAGTTCCCGCAAGGGAGCTCAATTGGGGGTAAGCGCCCCAGGGTCGCGCATTCCGTCTAGAAACACGGGCCAGGGAGTTAGCTGTCATGGCGAGCCTAAGGGTTAGAAGCCCGGAGGCGAAGCGAAAGCGATTCTCCGCAAAGCCGTAAGGCTCCAGGGAGGAGGTGTAAAAGTGCCTTTGAGTCATGGCGGTTTAGACTAGAAACCGAGTGATCGTGCCCTCGACAAGGTGAAGCCGGGCGAAAGCCTGGTGGAGGCCTGAAAGGGTCTTAACGTGCAACTTAGTCCCCTGATCGGGGGCAAGGGGCCAAAAGCCTATCTAACTCGGTGATTGCTAGTTCCCACCGAAGCGGATCCCAGTCCTGTCTCCGTGGATGTTGCTGACGCTGTAGAGCACTGATGAAGAAACAAGGATTCGAAAGGGTCCACTTCTTTTTCAAACTCCGAAGGTGTCAGCGCAAGAGAAGCGGGGAAGCGGGTTTATGTGGGGTAAGCCTCATAACCGAGAGGGGATTAACCCAGACTGGAGTTAAGGCCCCCAAATGGAGGCTAAGTGTCAAGCTAAAGGGCGTCCTTGAGCTCAGACAGCAGGGAGGTAGGCTTAGAAGCAGCCACCCTTCAAAGATAGCGTAACAGCTCACCTGCCGAGCTTAGGGGCCCCGAAAATGGACGGGACTAAAGCCTTCTGCCGATACTCCGGACAACTTGCCTGAGGCAAGTTTGTGGTAGGTGGGCGTAGAGATTGGGCGGAAGCCGGGCCGTGAGGTCCGGTGGACCGATTTCTAGTGCAGATCCTGGTAGTAGTAGCAGCGTAGTCGGGTGAGAATCCTGATCGCCGCATGGGCACGGGTTCCCTGGCAATGCGTCGTCAGCCAGGGGTTAGCCGATCCTAAGTGTATCCTCAACAGGGAGACACGAACCAGGGAAACTGGTCAAAATTCCAGTGCCTTTGACGGACCGATTCCCCGCAAGGGGAGACATCAACTCCGGTGCTTTGAGATATGGCGTGCAGAGTTTATCGCTCTGTCTAATCTAACTAGTCGTGGGGAGTGTCGTAATGACGAGAACCACGGCGAGTGGAGAATGGCCGCCCGTTGGGGTGGTTCGCCAGAATCCCGGAGACCGTGAAAACGGAGTGGGACAGGTCCGTCGAAGTCCGTACCAAGAACCGACACAAGTGTCCCTAGGTAAGAAGCCTAAGGCGTCTCGGGGAACCGTAGGTAAGGGAACTCGGCAAATCAGCCACGTACGTTAGCTAGAAGTGGTGCCTGCGTTCGTCATGAGAAATGGCGTTCGCAGGTTGCAATGACAAGGGGGTCCCGACTGTTTACTAAAAACACAGTAAAGCGCAAGTCCGAAAGGATGTGTACGCTTTATGAATCCTGGCCAGTGCAGGTACCTAAAACCCGGGTTCAACTGGGCTAAGGGCCTGTAAACGCCGGGAGTAACTCTGACTCTCTTAAGGTAGCCAAATGCCTTGTCGGGTGAGTTCCGACGTGCATGAATGGACCAACGAGGGCCCCGCTGTCCCTATCTACAACCCGGCGAACCTACGTAAGGTGGACGAACAGTCCATCAACTTCCATCGGGGAGAGAAGTCCCTGTGGAGCTTTACTGCAGCTTGTTGCTGCGATGCGGTTATGGTTGCAGAGTGTAGCTGGGAGCCTTCGAAGCGCTGCTTTCGGGTGGCGTGGAGGCAACAATGTAACACCAGCCTTTCACGGCTGCGTCGCTAACTCCTACGGGAGGACACCGGCAGGTGGGCAGTTCGGCTGGGGCGGCACCCTCTTGAAAAGATATCGAGAGGGCCCTAAGGTCGGCTCATCTGGGTCAGAACTCCAGAGTTGACGGCAAGGCGAAAAGCCGGCCTGACAGGAAGTTTAAACGCAGAACTTTCTGCAACGAAAGTTTGGCCTAGCGATCATTCAATCCTCACTGTTGGGGGCTGGATGTGACAGAAAAGTTACCCCAGGGGTAACAGGCTCGTCGCGGGCGAGAGCTCCAATCGACCCCGCGGTTTGGTACCTCGGCCCATTTGTGGGCCTTGGGGCAAGATCGTGGTAACGCGATTGAAGTATCCGTAAGAAAAACGAGTATCGGCTTATATCGGCGAAACCCGACCTCCTTTATCCAGGACGTCCGAAAGAAAGGACGCTTTGGGAAGAGCGGGAGAGGGCAACGCCGAGGGAAGTCCAACGGGACGAAGCACTCCGAATCGTGGAAGAAGGAAGAAGACGTCAGCGGCATACGGCGGAAGCAGCGCTCGATCTCGGCTCGAAAGAGTCGACGCTCCTGTAGCTGCAAACATCCCGGATGCCACTGAAGAACGAATCAGCGAGAGGAAACGACCTAACCGTTGTGACCCCGTAACGACTGAGCGCGCAGAAGAAAATGTGCGTAATGAGATGGCTCGGAGGGCAAGCTCGAGTATCCCGCAAGGGACGCGTCACGTTCCGACGTGTCGCGACATATGCTTGGGTGCGCCACTCAGAACTCCGGTCATCATACGCCGACCCCCCGTTGTGCGCGGGGGTGAAGACATAGTCTAACTCCGGGCGTAAGCCCGGGCAAAGTTGCGATGTCGGCTCTTCCCATCCTGGTCCTGCAGCAGGGGCCAAGGGTGGGGCTGCTCGCCCATCAAAGGGGAACGTGAGCTGGGTTTAGACCGTCGTGAGACAGGTCGGCCTCTACCTGATGGAAGGGGTGGCTCATTGAGGGGAAGCCCTGCCCAGTACGAGAGGAACAGCGGGGCGTTGCCTCTGGCGTACCGGTCGTCCGAGAGGGCGCAGCCGGGCAGCTAAGCAATCGTGGATAACCGCTGAAAGCATCTAAGCGGGAAGCCACTCCCGACAAGAGTGAGCCGTTCGTCCGAACCTCTCCCGCAAGGGAGAGGGGAGGATGGAGGAGAGATCCAGTAGAAGACTGGTTTGAAGTGGTCCCAGTGTACGCAAGAAGCTCGCAAGAGCGACTTGTTCAGCTGGCGGACTAACTACCTCTCAACGCAGGATGAGTGATTCCCGGCGGAGGCGCAATGAACCCTATGCACGGCACGAACCGCCCTAGCTTGCAACCCGGGTTCAAATCCCGGCGACCGCACGCGTCTTCTCTCTCTTAGGGGAGGTAGGGGGATTAACTGCTGCAGATTCTTTCTGGAAAAAAAGCAGCAGTTAACATTGGAGACTGCCTGCATGCGCGCGCGTCTGGGGCATTTCCTCTGCTCAGGTCTTGCCGATGGCTTGCTTGAATGCGAGCAAACTCCCAGCGTCAAGCTTGCTGGCGAAGACCTTCAAGACAGCGTTCTCGTCCTCGGGAGCAGGGACTTTCCAATCGGGTTCGAGAACTGCAAAATACCTTCCGCTCGGGGATGCGTGCTCTCTTACAGGGTTTCTTGGAGATAAAATGTGATAAATGTTCGATGGCGCAGCAATATCCTATGGCTCCTGACATGGTGGCCGATTTCCTTAGCCGAGGAGAAGCCCAGGTAAAGTGCCAAAACCCTAAGTGCCCGGGGGGTCTATTTGGTTTCAAACATATGATGATTCTGACTCTTGGATTTGTTATCGAAAGCATGCTCCTGAGGGGACAACAGCTTGGAGAGAGCTAGCCCCTCTACTCTTCTTGATCACAGAGCAGAGGAGCCAAGGATAATCATCAGGATTGAGCCTGAGCACGTCACGCACTGAGTCTCCCTCGTCCGGTCCTATACGTTCTCTCTTCCGCCCTCATCCAAGGCGGAATCCACGACTGCAAGAACTGTCAGTAGATCATCGAGTCGCTGACGGCGAGCTTGCCCTTCGCACCGACGAGGTAGGGACGGGAACGGCCCTCCGACTTCGCCCTCTGGAGCACCGCCAGCTGCGCTAGGAAGACCAGGTAGAATGCCTGCTCATAGCAGTTCGAGCCAAATGGGAGGATCGCCGCGGCGTTGAACCCTCTCTCGCGCAGGGAGGCCGCCAGCTTCTGGCCGATGCGTAAAGGGTCGAATGCGCAGAATATGTTGACGGCGTCACCCTTGCGAAGGGAGAAGACAGGGGCGTGCCCGAACTCCTCCAGCCGACCCGCCTGGGCTCTCGCGCCGAGGAACTCGCACACCTTCAGCGCGGCGTATTGGCCGATGGGAAAGGCCGCGTTGTTGCCGAGGAAGTAAGTGGTGCCCCCGTCCGAGAACAGCAGCTTCTTTGCGTCGCGCCTGGCCCGTGAATCGGCACCCAGGAAGTCGCACTTGATTTGGCCATAGGCCGACTTGAGGAGTACGAGGAGCGAGAGCGAGAAGGAGAGCGTCCCGGGGAGCCTCGGGACGTAACCACAGGGGATGAAGATCACCTCGTCGACGACGTCGGCTATCTTCCCTTTCGCGTTCGCCGTTACCGCCACCCTCCTCTTCGCGACCTCCCTGGCGGCTCTTGCGGCCGAGACGCCCGAAGCCGTGTTTCCAGAAACCGTCACGAAGTACGCCGTCCTGTTCATTGCGACGCCTGCGTCGGAGATCAACTCGTAGGAGTCGAATGCCTGACACTTCATCGAGGAGAGGTAGCTCGCGATGCTCGAAGCGGCGTAGGAATCCCCTACCCCGACGAACAGCGAGCCCTGAGGGGCTTCGGGCAGAGGCTCTCTGAGGAACGAACCCAGGATTGCCGGCTGCCGCGCGAGTTGGTCTCCGACGGTGGAAAGCGTGACGGCGTCACTGATAGAGAAGCGCCGGCTCGGTGTTGACGTACCCTTTCTCGCCTCTTGCCTTGACGTACCCGTCATAGGCTAGGAGTATCGCTATGATCAAGGGGACCAGCCCGAAGGTGAGTCTTGTCAGCAAGATGTCAACGAGGAAGACGAGAATGACAAAAAGAATCGTGGGCAAGCCAAAGACCTTCCTGTAGCCAAGGTAGAGATACCCGAGTCCTATGAAGAGGTTGAGAAATGCAGCGACTATCGGGCTCTTTCTGTTCCCCTGTTGGACCGGGGGCGGCGAAGCGTATGCCGGCTGAGATTGCTGTGAGGGCATTGCGCTGGATGGGTTCTTCAGCGGGTTGCCGCACTTGCCGCAGAACGAAACATCATCAGAATTGGGAGCACCGCACTCACTGCAGAACACACTATGAGGGGCGTTCTTGAATTACTTAAGAGTTCAAGAATGAATCATACCGAAAATCCGGAGAATCACGCAGCGACCTGATCGCTCCTTGGAGTTTCCTCGGATGAAAGCCTTAAACGGATTCGCCGAGCCGAAGGGCTTGCCTTGGAAGACCCGATCACCAAGACGTTCAAAATCTCTCAGACGTTCAACGCGCCAATGGACTTCGTCTTCAACTGGTGCACGGACTACAGGGAGGATGACTACAAGATGACCGGCTCGACCGCGAGAAGGAGATTCCTGGAACGGACGAAGGCCAGGATAATCTGGATCGTGACCTACAAGGACAGAAGGCGGTCGGTGGAAGGGGTCAGGGCCGTCTGGCTCAAGCCTCCGAGCTCGTGGCACTTCGACACCTGCGGAGACGGAAGGGAGGTGGGCGACTACAGCCTGAGCGAGCTCAAGAACGGGAAGACCAGGCTCGACATGGTGTTCAGGGTGACCTACGACAACCCGAGCCAAGTCGAAAGCCGGGCGGAGTGGACGAAAGTAGCCAGGCGGAACTGGTCCACGTTCGCCAAGTTCCTCGAGAAGGACTACGAGAAATCCAGCAGCGACCGGGACCACGAGTAGGCAAGGTTGTCAGCGTCGGGCTAGAGGCGGGAGTGGCGACCGGATGGTGCCACTACGCGAGCGATCGCTCGACGAACGCGACCACGTCGCTCAGCTCTCTGATTCTCGTCCGGGGGCTCGATCCCAAGTGCCCTCCCTTCGCCTGGACCCTCAGCCACACCTCCGCTCCGGCTTTTTCCAGCTTGGCCGCGAACTTGAGCCCGTGCCCGGGATGGACCCTGTCGTCGTGCAGGCTGGTGTAGATGAGCGTGGGAGGGTAGTGCATCTTTCGCACGTTGTGGTATGGGGAGTACTTCAGGAGGTACCGCCTGTCAGGAGGCTCGTCGGGGTCGCCGTACTCGTCCACCCAGTACCTGCCGACCGAGAGCCTGTGGAACCTCAGCATGTCCAGGACCGGGTAGCCTATCACCGCGGCGTCCAGCAGTTCGGGGTGCTGCGTCATCACCGCGCCGACCAGGAGCCCCCCATTGCTTCGCCCGAATGCCACGACCTTCCTGCCGTCCTCCTTGAACTTCCCGATGACCGCGGCAAAGTCGTCGAAGACATTCTGTTTCCTCTCCCTCTTTCCTGCTCTGTGCCACTGCTCTCCGTATTCGTTGCCTCCTCGCAGGTTAGAGACGACGCAGGTCACGCCGAGCCTCGCGAGCTGGACGAGCATCGGGTCGTAGAAGGGGGTCCGCGGGATCGAGAATCCACCGTACCCGTAGGCCAGGACGCCTCCTCCTCTCGGGCCGAATTCAAAATAGTGGACTCTGGTCCCGTCCCGAGACCGCACGAAGCCGTCCCTAATCTTCAGCTCTTCGACGACCAGCTTGTCCTGCTCCGTGAAGGCGCCCTTCGCGAACTCGTAGATCGCGTAGGGGACCCCGAAGGACGCGGCGACGAGCAGGGCCCTGTCGTCGTCGGAGGAGACGAGTTCCACCGTCGACTTGAAGGGAGGCTCGAAGGAGGTCTTCTCCCTCCCGTCGGCCCCCACGACGCGAAGGTAGGATGCGCAGTTTCTCACGTAATCCACGACGATGTCGCCCGACACCACAGCCGCGTTGTGGATGGGCTCCTTGGTCTCGCCGACGACGACCTTCTCGTCGCGCAGAATCCGGCCGTAGCCCTCACCCTCGTAGGACAGGATGTACAGCCCCCCGTCGCTGTATGCGATCGGATACGACAGGAAATCGCCCTCGTAGACCTTCGACCAGGCACCCGGAGCGTCCAGGTCGCCGAAGTAGACGTCGGTCTTGCTCCACCGATGCACCGTGACCAGGGCCTTGCCGTGCGACGATTCGACGCTGATGCTGTGCGCCGTGGGAATCCCTTTGCCAAACACGACCTTGCCGTCGCGCATCACCCTGTCGGCCGGGGGCTTCGTTCCCTCGGGCGTGCTCTCCTTTCTGAAGGACTTCACGTAATAGAAGCCGCGGCTCAGAAAGATCAGGCTGGAGATGCTCCCCTCCAGCTCAGCGATCGTCCGCCTGGAAGCTACCTCGATGAGCCTCATCCTCCCTTCGTCCTCCCCTTTGGAGAAGAAGTAGGCGAGCCTCTCGCCTGCCTCGTCGGTGTAGAAGTAGAGGATCACGTAATCCGGGCCTAGGTCGCGAGACGAAACCACCGTCTCCTTCTCGAGCCTGATTGAGTACGCTCCCTCCCGCCTCTCTAGGAGGAAGGCGCCCCGGGGGGTGACCTTCACCTGCATTATCGTGGGGACGTCATAGATGCGCGAGAATTGGGGCTCGACCTTGCTCGAAAGAGGACGGAGCCGGGTCCTGCACCTCCGGCTTCGCGAAATCGCCCAGTTCCGCACCCTCCTGCTCTGCACGTTCTCGAGCCACAGATAGGGGTCGGCGGAGGGCACAACAGAGACGGAACAGGACGGGGACTTTATCCGTTTACCGGTGACAGGAGGGTTCTGTTCCGTTGGTTGAGGGATTCACGCGTCGGCGGCGCCAGAGTAGAGCCTTCCTGACTTGATTACGTGAATCACGTTCTCTGGCGCCAAGGACTCGAGGTCGTCGACCGGATTGCCCTTCACGACGATCACGTCCGCGCGGCACCCCTTCCGCAGCGACCCGCGGTCCGGAAGACTAAGACACGCCGCAGCTCTCGACGTCGCGGCCTCGAGCGCCTCTCTGTTGCCGAGATACTTCGCTTCTTCAACGATCTCAAGGTAGTTGCGCCCATGAGGCCTCTTCGAGTCCCCGACTATGTCGGAACCCGACACGACCTTTACCCTGCGCTCCTTCACGGCAACCATATCGTGCGTGAAGTGCCTCTTCACCAACTCCTCCCTCGCCTTGCTGGAGTGAGATTGACCCATGTAAGCAGCCATGTACGTGGTCAGGGTCGGAACATAGTAGATGCCCTTCTCCGCTATCGCCTTCACCGTGCGGGGCGTCAGTCCGAGACCGTGCTCTATCGAATCGACGCCCGCTTCTATGACCGTGAGCAGGGCGTCTTCTCCGTAAGCGTGGGCGGCGACCCTCAGTCCCGCCCTGTGAGATTCGTCGACTATCGCTCTGACCTCTTCCAGCGTGAAGTTCTCCCTGACCTTGCCACCGCGGGAAAAAGCCCCCGATGCGTAGAGCTTCACGACGCTGCCTCCATCCCTGACGACCTTCCTTACCGCCCTGCGGCAGTCCCAGGGTCCGTCGCAGAAGTAGGTGTACGAGGCGAGCCGTTGGGCTATCCCGAGCGGGAAGCCTGGAGGGTCGTCGTCACCTCCCGTCTGCGAGAGCGCCCTCGAGCAAGAGACTACCGTCGGACCGTCCACCGCCCCTTCTTCGACCGCCTGCGCGAGGTGCACGCCTCCCTTCGTGCCGAGCTCGCGGACGGTCGTGAAGCCCGCCCGCAGGAGCGTCCCAAGGTCATGCGAGGCCCTGAGGACGGCCAGCGTGTCGGGGACGCTCGCCCAGGATGCCACCCCCTCTCCCTTCGACGAGTAGAAATGCAAGTGAGCGTCGATCAGTCCGGGAAGGATGGTCGCGTCGTTGCGCTTGATCACCTTCGAGCCACGCCCTTCTTCGACCGAACCCCTCTCGCCGAACCCGGTGATGACGCCGGCGTCGGTGTCGATGGTCAGAACCGCGGCTCGATGCAGCTCCTTCCCGTCGAACGCCCTTCCCTTCAGCACCAAGGTCGACAATGCGCTGCTTCCCGGGTCCGACCGGGGACGAGTGGCAGAAGAACGTTACTGACGGGCGTATCAGGTTGCGCTCTGGTAGAGTGCACCCATGATGCTCGTCAGGTCCCCTTCCAAGGCCGAGAATGAAATGCTCGAAGCGAGGTGGACCTGAAGAAACGCGTTCCCCTTGGTGCAGACCCCGTTGGCTACGGCTATGCCCTCGACGTCCTCGCCGTATCCATAGCACTTCCCGTACTGCTGGAAGGAGGCCAGATCCGACGTGATGTCCGTGTAGCCAGTGAGGCCACTGACGCCAGTCACGAACCTATCGAAGTAGGCCCGCGAGGCGTTGGTGGAAGGGTACACCAACACGGTGACGTTCGCCTCCGAGCCGTCGGCGGACTGGAGTGACGCCCAGTCGCTGCTGCCAGAAGCGGCGGGCTTTGAGGACACGAGGACGAACCCGGATGGGTTGGTCTGCACCGCCGAGGCGAGTATGGAGTCGGCGCCAGCGGAAATGTATGTGCTCATCGTCGTCGTCGTCGTCGCTGATGGTCTGCTGGTGGCGACTAGCGCGACGACACCCGCGATGATCAGAACGGCCACTACGATGCCCAATCCGACGCGTTTGCTTATGCCGACTCCGTGGCGACCTTCTGGCGATGTCAATCGTCCTTAGAGAGCTTCTGTCATCCTATCTGAATACATTGCCCTCGGCTCGGATTCGCTGCGCTTCCCGCCCCAAGCTAACAACGACCCTCCAATTCTCGAACTGGGGAATTGATACACCATAAATAGCGACACTACGCTCCTCCCGATGAATGGACTCTGAGTCCGGAGAAGGACCGGCCAAGCTCTACAAGTGGCTGACCGTACTCGTCCTGGTCATCATCGCGGTAGTCGCCGTCCTCGCAGTCGCCTGGGTGATACTCCAGTGGTCCATCGCCGAGTCGGTCTACTCTGCCAAGGCGGGCCTCAACTGGTTCAGCATCACCTTCTATCACGATTACACGTTCTTAGCGGCGGGCCTCTTCGCGCTGCTGCTCGTGTACCCCAAACCCGGGGGGAGCGACCTCTGGAAGCTATGGACCGTGCTCTCCAGATACATTCGGCCATACGAGGCCGAACAGGGAGGGATGCGGGTCAGCGAGAAGATGAACGTCTGGCTCTGGGCCCTGTGGCAGACGCTCAAGTGGGCGATAGCCTTCTACGCCTTCGTAGTGTCGGGCGGCTTCCCGCTCCTCGGCTCGACGATGAACCCCATCATGATGATGATTATGGGCATGGGGAGCTGGGCGCAGGTTCCGCGGGTCTTCGCACTCCCGCTGGCCCCGGCCTCCGGAGCCGGGCTCGTCAGCCTGATGCCTTCGATGTCTATCCAGTACTCCGTCATCTCCTACGCACTCTCCGCCGTTCTCCTGGTCTTGGCCGCTCGAATGTTCCTCCGCCTGCTGGCCAACCTTGCCACGCGGAGGAGCGACGTCTGGATCAGAAACCTGCTCGCCCTGATCGCTGCCATACTCCTGGAGACCATACTGGGCGCCCCCTACTGGCTGATGAACATAGCCACGCCCTACGTCTACGGGATGGTCTGGGCCGCCCTCCTTCTCACCGCTGTGGGGATAGTCTTCTTCTCGAGGAGGAACGCGCCGACGCCGAGGCTGAAGCTCCTCAAGGTGGTCGCGGTCGTGTTCGCAGCGCTGTTTGTCGGCCAGGCGGCCGTCGGCGCCTTCTACTACTTCAACTGGAACAACAACTATCTCGCGTACTCGTGGTACCCACAGACCCTGAAGGAGATCGCCGTGACAAGATGGTCCGCCGGTCTGAACGGCATCGACGTCAGCAGCATCACCAGCCTCCCGACGAGCAACTCGACGACGACCCTCAACCTGGTCCGGCAGTGGGACCAGCAGGCCGCGACGGTCATCAACACGAAGGAGATTGGCGCCTACAACTGGATGGGCCTGGCCAGCTCCCAGATCGTCTTCTACCACGGCACCGAATACTGGGTCTCGCCTACGACCCCCACCTTCCCGTCGACCGACTGGATCAGTGAGCACCTCATCTACACTCACGCGGCGAAGGTCCTCGTGATCAACACCCACAACGGGTCCGTGGTACCCGCGACCAGCGCCTTTGGGATCCCCTCCGAACCCCTCATCTACTACGGCGAAGGGAGCGGCTTCAACCAGAGCGTGTACGTCCACGTTTCGGGATACGATGAAGTCCAGAACGTGTCGTACAGCGGGGCGCCGGACTACGTTCTGAGCGGCTGGCAGAAGGCGATGTGGTTCACATTCGTAGAGGGGCAGCTCGGCTTCGCCTTCTCGGGCAAGTCGATAGATATGCTGTGGAACAGGAACATCTTCACCAGGGTCGGAGACGTGCTGATCCCCGGTCTCACCATGGACCCCTCGGCGTACATAGTGTCTGACGGAAAGAACCTCTACTACGCGGTGCAGGTCTACATCAACTACCCCCTGCAGTCGGGCTTTTCCGCGAGCCCCTACCTGAGGTTCTTCGGCGTGGTCCTGGTCAACATCCAGGACGGCTCGATGCAGGGCTACACGGTCTCCAACCTGTTGGGGACCAACTCCTCTGACTTCATCACGCAGTTCTACCAGAAGTACTACAGCAGCTGGACCGCCCCTCCCTCCTGGCTGGTCCCCCAGCTCAGGTATCCGGAGCAGCTGCTCGGCACGCCCACCGTCCCCGGCCAGCTGGACTACGACTTCGTCTACCACGTGAGCGACCCATTCGTCTTCAGGGGGGGCACCCAATTCTACGAGCGAGTTGGGAACAGCACGGTGCAGTACATCCCCTTCGCCGTCGGGGATGAGACGTACTTCGTCGGCATGCAGCTGGCCCAGTACCAGGGCATCGTCAGCAAGAACCTCGGGGCGCTCTACATAGCCTACGGTGGGGACAGACTGGGGCAGATCTCCCTCTACCAGAACCCCTCGGCGTCGGCGCTGATCATCGGCCCCACGGCCGCGGAGAACGCCCTCGAAACCAACCAGGCGGTGAGGACGCAACTGACTCTGCTCCCAACCTATAGGTTCGGTTCCTACCTGCTCTATTCCGTCGGAGGGCAACTCACCTATTTTGTAGCTGTGTACATCAACCCCGGTGCCACCGGCGTAGTCACTCAGCTGCCTTTCATGACGGCGGTCAACCCATCCACGGCTGCCGTCGGGGTGGGCCTCAACGCCGCGGCGGCCTTTGAAGCCCTCGGAGAGGGCAGTTCCACGAGCACAACAACAATAAGCAAAGTCGCCCTGGTTCATCAGATAGACGCCTTGATCACCTCAGAGAGCTACAGCCTGGTCAACGCGACGTCCGTCAATCCCACGGTCTACGTGCCCGAGGGCAGCGTGTCTCTCAGTGCGGCCGGGGCGAACGAGACGAAAGCTCTGGTGGCCAGCCTCATCGTTGACTATGGAAGCAGGAGCGTCGACAAGGCCGTCTACGCGTGGACCGACAGCTCCGGCGACCTCAACTTCGGCTTGCTCAGCGTCCCTAACCCAGGAGTCACGTACATGTACTACGTTACAATCGAGCCGTAACGAGTCGAACACTAGTGGCTGGCGAGGAGGATGACGACCACGATGATTACCGCTATCAGCCCGATTACGATCAGCCGCAGCGCGCCGTTCCGCTCCAGAATCATGAAGGTCGCGTTTATCTGCGCGAACGGGTTGCTCGAGTTGAGCAGCTTCACCAGCTCCAGGGCCTCCTCATAGACGAACTTCCCCCCGTCGACTGCGATGACGTTGTCGCCTTTCAACACGAAAGTGTGTCCCTTGACCGCCAGGGGAAGGTGAGACCTCCTGTTGACCCACTCGCGGAACTGCTCTTCGCTCAAGGTTCCACCACCATCCGTCCCGTAGAAGCTTTTCTTTTCTCCTTTTCCTTCAACCGCGGTCCACACTGGACCTCTTCGGGCGACCGGTTCAACACGTGAGGCGCCTACGCTGCACAAGCAGGTTTGGGTTCAGTTTCTGCCGGGGCTCGACCGATTCCGTATCCTGCCTGTCATTCTGCCCACCTTGTATTCCGCGTCGTGAGGATTGTCGAGCCTGTGGTCGACCCTCAGTGCGATATAGACGCGCTTTGCCCCCATACTCAGTATTGCTTCGTGCGCCCTTTCAAGAGTCGTGATCACCTTTTCTAGGTCGTCGGTTTCGATTATCGTCGACATCGCGGTCGGTTGAATCTTCACACCCTTTACTTCTGTCATCGCTTCTAATGCTTTCTTGACAAAGTCTCCAACGCTCGTGCCTTCACCCACTGGAAAGATGGTCAGGTCTGCGATTATCGCCGGCTTCTTGTTTGCCATTGTGAATGATTGATTTGGTCCGCGTATATCTACTCTACCCTGAGGGACTTGCGTCAGATCCAAGAGAACTCGAGCCTATGGCTGGTCCAGGCTAATCTATGCACCAGTCACGCGTCGACTTGGAGATCAAGCTCCACTGAGCGGTGCCGGAGTCTCTTCCTGCTTCCTGGCCATCTCCTTGGCCTGCTCCACCTCGTGGATGTACTTCTTGCCGCGCAGCAGCGAGGCCGCCGCTGCCACAAGCGAGAGAGCCGCTCCTATGTAGAAGGAGAGCTGCAGTGACGACATGAAGGCCGGAGCTATCGCGTTCGGAAAGAAGGTCTGATTCGTGAGATAGCTTACGGTTGAGCTCGGGATCAAGCTGTAGATTGAAGGGAACTGCGTTTGCACAGCTGACAGCATCGCCCCCATCGGGTTAGAGCCTAGGAAGGCAGCAAAGAGAGCGCTTGTAGGTGGAATCGAGTTGAGCTTCGCCTGCGCAAGCTGTGGGACTCCGGCCGTCGTCAGCGCCTTCGTGAGGGCGCTCGGCAGACTGCTAGAAAGGCCCGTGATTATTACCGTGAAGAAGATGGCCAGGCTTACCGTCTGGCCGGTGTTCTGCAGCGTTGCGCGCATCCCGGATGCCGCGCCTCTGTGTTCAGGCGGGACGGAGTTCATGATAGAGGCTATGTTTGGAGAGGCAAACATCCCTCCTCCAAGCCCCATGACGAATAGGATCACCGCAAACGGCAGATAGTCGAAGTCGTAGGGCAGGAATGAGAGGGCGATGAATGTCGCGGCGGTGATGAGCATCCCTAGAGTGGCGAAGAGCCTGGCTCCGTGCTTGTCCGACAAGTATCCGCTCAGCGGACCCATTACGACGAATCCGAGCGTCATGGGAATCATGAAGATGCCAGCCCACAAGGGAGTGGATGTGTAGCTGTATCCGTGAAGAGGAAGCCATATCCCCTGAAGCAGGATTATGAGCATTATCATGACGCCTCCTCGTCCTATTGAAGAGAGCAGCCCTGCGATGTTCGCGGCGCTGAACATGCGAATCCTGAACAGTTCGAGGCGGAACATCGGATCCGCCACCCTGCTTTCTATGAACGGAAAGGCTGCAAGAAGCGCAGTGCCAACCAACAGCGAGGCTATCACCCATGGGTCACCCCAACCCATCGGTGAGGCTCCCCAAGGAATCAGGCCGTAAGTCACGCCTACCAGGACGAGAGTCAAGCCACCCCCGAAGGCCGCGTTTCCCCAGATGTCCAGCTTCTGGTTCTTTCTTATCGTGCCAGTCTCCTTGAGTTTCGCGTATGACCAGACTGTGCCCAGAGCTCCGACGGGCACGCTTACGAGGAATATGAGGCGCCAGTTGAAGACTACCAGGATTCCTCCGAGTACCAATCCAACGAGGGAGCCCGCGAGAGCGGCTACCATGTTGGTCCCGAGCGCCATTCCTCTTTCGTTTGTTGGAAACGCGTCCGTCAGTATCGCTGCGCTGTTTGCGAAGAGGAAGGCGCCACCTATGCCTTGGATTATTCTGAAAACGATGAGCTCGGTGGCTCCCAGGTCACCCGGGCTGGGCGTTATGGTGCACAGCAGTGACCCCACCGTGAAGATCGCGAAGCCCAGGTTGAACAATCTGACCCTCCCGACCATGTCTGAGATGCGTCCGAAGGTCACAAGGAGAGTCGAAGTCACTACGCTGTACCCAAAGAGGACCCAGAGAAGGTACTGAAAGGGCGGCAGAACAGAAGTGCCATAGATGCCGCGGAAGATGGCAGGCAGCGATATCATGACGATTGTGCCGTCGATGGATGCCATCAGCGTTCCAATGGTGGTGTTTGAGAGGGCGATCCACTTGTACTGGACCATGGTTGAAGGTCGGGCCCGACCGTGTGCGTATTAATTATTTTGAACCGTGTGGCACTCTCAAGAGGCACTGGTCCGGCTGCAATCGACAGCCATTAAAGCGACCAAGTTGTTCGGCAACGGGACCAGTCCTTGATGTCTACTCGTGGTTATGCTGCCAAAGGCCCCTCTCTTCCGCTCGAGCCGTTCGACTTCGAGCGGCGTGAACCAGGGCCGCATGACGTCCTCGTGGACATCCAATACTGTGGCGTCTGTCACAGCGACATCCACCAGACGCGGAACGAGTGGGGAGGCTCGAAGTACCCCATGGTCCCCGGCCATGAGATCGTCGGCACAGCCGCAGCGGTGGGCGACAAGGTGAGGAAGTTCAAGGTCGGGGGCAGGGTTGGGGTGGGCACATTCGTCGATTCCTGCCGCAGGTGCGGTCCTTGCAGAGCGGGAGACGAGCAGTACTGCGAGGACGGAGCCACCTTCACCTACAACTGCTACGAGCGCGACGGAAAGACAATGGCGCAGGGCGGCTACTCGACCTACATCACCGTGGACGAGGCGTACGCCTTCGACGTTCCGACGAGCATCCCTCTCGAACGCGCTGCACCGCTGTTGTGCGCAGGCACCACGACCTACTCTCCTCTCCGCCACTTCGGAGTTAAGAAAGACGACCGGATAGCGGTGGTGGGGCTCGGCGGCCTCGGTCACATGGCGGTGAAGCTCGCAAAGGCACTGGGCGCGAACGTGACCGTGCTGAGCCACTCGCCCAACAAGCATGAGGATGCAACGCGCCTCGGCGCAGACGACTTCATTGCCACCGGCGATCCCGAGGTGTTCAAGAAGAACGCATCCCGCTTCGACTTCGTCATGGACACGGTTTCGGCAAAGCACGACTTCAACGCGTACCTGAACCTGCTCCGGTTCGAGGGGACGATGATGCTTGTGGGGGTCCCAGATCCCGCGCCCCTTGCGCCGTCGGCCCTGCAGGGCCATCGCCGACGCCTGATAGGGTCTAACGTCGGTGGGACCAAGGATACGCAGGAGATGCTGGACTTCTGTGCCAAGCATGGCATCGCCGCAGACGTGGAAGTCATTCCGATCGAGCGAATCGAGGAGGCCTTCGACCGGACAGTCAGGAGCGACGTCCGCTACCGTTTCGTCATCGACATCGCGAGCCTCAAGTCCTGAGGTAGCGATGAGGCATCGGAGGGCTCGGAATGAAACTCAGGTGTATGACGAAGTTTGAGATAGACCCTCTGCCTCCATTCAACTTCGGGCTGACCGTGAAGAAGCCCGCGGGCTGGGACCTGTTCACGTCCAAGGAGGTCTACGAGGATGGGACGCTCTGGACCGGCATCCGCTTCGAAGGGAGGCCGATCGGGCTCAAGATTCAGTCCCGCGGCACCGTGGAGAACCCACGTGTGCTGATCGGAGTCTACGCCGGGCGCGAGGTCTCCAGGAAAGAAGCAGGCAGGCTTCGTGAGATCCTGTCCCTCTGTCTGGGCGCGGAGCAAGACCTGAAGGGCTTCTACGATTTCGCCATGAAGGACGAGATCCTGAGGCACGTGGTCGAGGACCTCTATGGGATGCACGACACCCAAGCTGTTTCTCTCTTCAACTCGGTCGTCCTCAGCATCTGCCTCCAGATGGCGAGACTCGCCAGGAGTCAGGAGATGATGGAGGCGATCGACAGGAAGTACGGAGAGGTGATTGAGTTCGACCAGAAACGGGTAACGCTTCAGCCCACCGCAGAGAGGATCGCGAGGCTCGACCCGAAGGCCTTCGCGAGGGAGTGCAAGCTGGGTTACAGGGCAAAGTACATCGTCGCATCGGCGAAGATGATTGCCGAAGGGTTTCCTGATGTGCAGCGGATAATGGCGATGCCACCTGATGAGGCGAAGGAGAAGCTGATGGAGCTGCCAGGCGTAGGCGACTACGCCGCTGACATCATCAACCCGCACGCCGGGTTCCCCATCGACGCATGGTCGGTTGACGTCTTCGGCCTCCTCTTCTTTGGGAAGGAGCCCGAGAATCGGAGAGAAGCTATCGAGGAGGTCAAGCGGGAGGGGGTAAGGCGCTGGGGCAGGTGGAGCTGGATGGCCTTTTTTTACGTCGCCCAAGACCTTCGGAACCTGTCGAAACGACTAGGCATCCAGCTGCGGCTTGATTGAGGTATCTGGAAGGATGCCGATTACGGGAGGAAGGAATCGCAAGACGGGGGCTCCACCCCCAACAATGGTTCGCCTAGTATGTCCTAGTACGTTCAACGATTCTCTCCAAGCCCAACAAGCGGTTGCGTCTCCAACCCAACTTCTATAGGGGAGGGGTCGCTGCCGAGTCCTCGGCGAGATGGAGGGTGGTCTGAGCTTGGTTGAGATCAAAGCTGTTCACGTGGTTCATGCAACCTGGTGCCCGCACTGCCATCCGACGACGGTCGAACCCATGAAGAAAGCCTCGGAGGAACTTGGCGTGCCATTCTTCTCATACGACATCGACGTTCCCGAGCAGGAAAAGAAGGCTGATGAACTCGTCCGTGAATTTGGCGACTGGTCAGAGGACTACGTGATACCTCAAGTCTTCGTGGAGATGAGTGACGGGGAGATGCGTCACGTTCTTACCGGAAACTCTGAAGGCGTGGAATTGACGAGAAGGGCTGTCAATGATCTGTTGAACGGCCCACTGTTTGCGAAGGCTGGTAGGCAGGTCAAACGATGAGGCGTTGACCGGTAGGCTCGAATTCTCCGCGTTGACTACGGCGTCCGCATCCTGCTCTGTTATGCCGCCTTGGACGATCCTGATGAGTCGTTCGTCAGCTCAGGAGCACACATCGAGAAGGGACGTACACTCTTCCCCTCGATTCATTCTTAGTAGTACCTCGCCGCAAGGTACTCTGTCAGTTCCAGCAGGAGAGACCTCGCCCTACTCTCGGGGACCGAAATGAGAGTATCTTTGGCCTCTCTCGTATAGCGCAGCACCCTTTCGTGGGCGTAACCCACAGAACCGTGTTTCTCGAGTAACCCTCTCAATCTCGATATCTCGCCTTCGCTGTATGGACCCGATCGGTTTAGGAGGCTGAAGATGAAACTCCTGTCCTCACTCGAGCTGTGGCTTGCGCAGTGAATCAGAACAAAGCTCTTCTTACCTCCCCTCAGGTCTGTGAAGACAGGTTTACCGAGCGCGAGCTCATCCCCAATCAAATCCAGCGTATCGTCCTGGACCTGGTACGCCATGCCAAGCGCTTCGCCGAACCTGCTGGCCAAAGACGACTGTTCGTCAGAAGCGCCACCGACCATTGCCCCACTAGCGCAAGGCGCGCTCAGCAGGGTCGAAGTCTTCAGCCTGATCATTTCCTCGTAGTCCTGTTCCGTGCCCTCCTTCCCCCTGGCCATTTCAAGGTCGAGGAACTCTCCCCAGGTGGTCGCCCTGCACGCTTCACCCACCAGGTCGAAGACCCTTGCCAGCCTGCCGCTCTCCAGGTTGCCGTACTTTGCGACCATCCTAGGAACGTTGAACAGCAGAAGGTCAGATGCGAGTATCGCATCGGAGAGGCCGTACTTGGCCACGATGGATTCCGTTCCCCTCCTCATGTCAGAGTGGTCTATGATGTCGTCCTGCACAAGGGCGCTTGCGTGAGCCAGCTCATATGCGACCGCTAGCGGGATCGCAGGTCTGTAATCCCCGGAGAACACTTCGCACCAAAGCAGCGCCAGAGTGGCTCTTACCCGCTTGCCGCTGCCAGACAGCGCGTCGGCCGCCGCGCTCTCAATCGTCGTCGAGTGAGGAGGAGGGTACAGCTCCTCAATCTGCGAATTCACGGCATCCAGGTACTCCTTCAACCATGGTATGCTCTCCTGCGCGGACATCCCAAGCACGTGCCGCATGGTCACATAATACGTCTATTCCCCGCGATGCAGGCACAGTGCTTTGGAGCCGACAAAACGACGCCTAGTTCTGATCACGGCAACAGCAAATGTCCTAGCGTTAGGGTTTCGCGAGTACCATTCCTGGGCTTCACGTGAAATCGCCAAGTCCTATTGTCCAACTCGGTCGGGTCCGTATCCATGGCTGCGCACCGCCAAAGGTTCATTGACGCCTACTCCGTTGGCTCGCCTTTTCCTCCTTGCAGAGAGGTTTAAGGCACTACCCCGTCGTGAGATGCTCGGTTGGTCGACCTAGGTTTCCTGTCGGTCGGCAAGAAGGAGCGGGCCATCTTCGACGGAATGCTGGAGCACCTCGCTATCGTCAACAGGACGGTAGACGCATTCGCGGCCAGCGTCGAGAAGGTCGGCAAGGGAGACACCGCTTCTGTCGAGGAACTGACAAGAAGCGTCTTCGAGGGCGAGACCGCGGCCGACACTATCCACCGCGAGCTGAGCCTCAAGGTCGCCCAGGGCGCCTTCTTCGGAGGAGTCCGAGAGGACATACTGAACCTCCTCGAGAAGATCGACGACATCGCCGACAGCGCCAAGGATGCCGCTCGTTTCCTCTCCTCAGACTCGAGGCTCGAGACTGACGCCAGAGTGATTCTGGGCTCAGAGAACATGAGACTCTTCTTGGATGACCTGAAATCGTCGGTCGTGGCCCTGACGGACCTGGTCCGCGCTTTCTACGGAGGAAAGGCCGAGGTCCTCTCCAAGGTCCACAGCGTGGAGGAGTTTGAAGAATGGGCCGACTCTCGCAAGGACACCCTCCTGAAGCAGCTCTTCGCAAACAGTCGGGGGATGGATCCCGTCACCGTCATTCAGCTCCGGGACTTCATATTCGTGGCTGACGACATAGCGGACAACGCGGAAGACGCGGGAGATGTAATCATTATCTTGGTAGCCAAGGGGTATGGATAGCCTCCTGCTGGGCCTCGCCGCGACGCTCGCCTTCCTCTTCGGTTGGAACAACAGCTCCTTCCTCATCGGCAACATCAGAGGCTCCGGGACCCTATCCTACAGGGTCGCGGTCGTGGTGTCCATCATCGGTCTGTTCCTGGGCGTCCTGCTGGAAGGCTCCAAGATGGCCACCAGTCTCGCCGGGTCTCTCGCCCCGTCAACCACTGGAACTGTCCTGCTCGCCACCCTCCTGGTATCGGTCCTCTTCACGCTCGCGCTGACACTCCTGAGCCTACCTGTCTCCTTCAGCGTCGTCATGGTGGGAGCCTTCCTGGGAGCGACGCTATCGTCCTACATCCAGGTCAACATCATTCGGTCAGAGGAGGTGATCGCGTTCTGGTTCCTGGCCCCAGTCGCGACCGCAGTGATGACATTCGCTATCTACTCGTCCGTTACCAGACTGGTGACGCGCTTCTCCCTCCTGACCGTCGACTCGCTCAACAAGACAGGGACAGTCGTCAGCGCTCTGCTGGTCTCGTACACCTTGGGGGCAAACAACATCGGCATGATCTTCGGGAGCGCCCAGACCGGAGTCCTCGAGGGGACCTCGGAGTTGGAGGTCTTGCTCCTCTTGGCTGTCCTCGCGGCCATCGGACTTGTCGCTCTTGGGAGGGGAGGCGTGAGCGGGACGATAGGCGACAAGATGCTCACCCTCAGCCCGCAGGGCGTCTTCTCTGCGTTTCTGGCGAGCTCCGCCGTAGTATGGATCGGCACTCAGCGCGCATTCCCGATCTCGATCAGCCAGTGTCTCCTTGGAGGGATGCTCGGGGCTGCCTACACAAGGAGCATGACCGTTCTCAACAGGCGGCTCGCGCTGGAGACGGTCTCTCTCTGGGTAGTGGTGCCCCTGCTCTCTTTCGGGCTGGGGTATCTTCTGCTGCGCTAGGTCTGGGCGCGATGGACTCCACACACGAGGAAGCGACTTACCGAAGAGAGGTTTGGAGGACAAAGAAAGCCCACATGCTTCAGCGGTGGGATGAATTTGTCCTCCAAGCGAATGCTCAAATATATGCGGTCTTGGTTGAGGGGCATTCCGATTGT